>CAXRIX010000118.1:0-37386 GCA_964230555.1 Bdellovibrionales bacterium | reverse complement strand
TCGACCGGAGACTTCAAATGGTTGGACCCCAAAAACATTGAAGACAGTCGTGATAGTTTAGATTGGATTGTTCAACAACCGCGAAGTAACGGACGTGTCATGGCTTTTGGAGTGTCCTATGACGGCTACGACGCTTTGGCTTCAGCCGCAACCAACCATCCCGCTTTAAAATCCGTGGTGGCATGCAGTGCACCGGCCAATGCCGCCACCGACTCGTTCACCTCAGGTCAGTTTGTTGAAAATGGTATTTTTTCTTATGTGACGACTGACCGTCGCAACGAAAGCTTAGATGATGTTCAAAACTACTGGGAGTTTATAAAACTTGATGCGTCCTCCGAGGGACGCTCGCGCATGGATGATATCTTGTTGGGCTTTGATTCAGAAGAATGGAACCAAACCAGTGGTGCCATTGACAATAGAAACCACCAATATTGGAAAGACCGTCAATTGATGAATGAACTGCTAACGGCAAAAATGCCGATCGCCCATGTCGCCGGCCTGGTGCGAGATCAAGATGGTCGCGACACCTTATTGGCTTTTAACCATATCAATGAGAAGTCTCCTTATCGTCATCAAAACTATTTGGTGTTGCATAAAGACGGCCACGGTTGCGGTGACTTTTTTAGTTCGTTGCCGTTGGCGCGCAAACTGATCGAGCTCACGGATTCAGAAGGGACCTTCGACCCCCAATCCGAGCAACGATTGGCCCAGTACACAAAAGCCAAAGACGGATATGAATTAGCGGATACTTATGAAGAACTTCCCATTGAGTTCCAAAAGCTGTCATTGGAAAGTAGCCTTTTGCTGGAAGACTATGCCCTTCAGCGCTCCAAAGACGAGAGCTTGTATGCACAAAATCTTGTTTTCGAAATTCAACAAGACATGACCGTCAATGGGGCGCCGACCATGGAGCTGGCTCTAAAAGCCAATGTTCCGGAAGTTCCTTTGCATGTTCATTTCTTCTTTGTTGATCCCCAAGGCGGGGCCATTGAAGGAGCCTATGGTTGGAGGACCGCTGCGATCACATCAAAAGTCGACGAAGTGGAGAATGTAAGATTAACCTTTCCACTGATCAATGCCGAGATTCCCAAAGGTTCGCAACTGATGATTGAGTTTAGCACTCGCAATCCTCGGGTCTTTTTGCGCGCTCCTCTGTCTCGCAATTTATTGACAGTTCCCGACGGAACCATTGGCACGGTAGAAATTATCTCGACAGAGAATCACTTGTCTTCGCTAACATTACCCGTTGAAATATCTAAGCCTTCAGCGCCTGCGAGTGATGACACCGAGACTTCTGAAGTTTCGGAAGTTGAAATCGCAGAAAACTAAACATTTTTTAAAACAAAAAAGCCCCAGACTAGGGGCTTTTTAAAAACCTACAAAGGATGAGGGGACGCTACTCTTTTACCAATCGCACCACTGGTCGATAGCGTTAATCGGCCGGTTGAGCATTGTATATTTCTTCGTAGCGAATGGAGAGTTTATCACCATTGGCTCCTTGAACATCAATCTCAGGCGACAGGTGAATAGCATTCAAACTGTAATCGTAAGTCCAGCCCCCCTGTTCTTGATTGGGAATTTCTTTATCCCCGTAAAAAACCCGCATAGTACGAACATCCGGCAGATTGTCTAGATAAACTGTGGAAACGGCATTAACGATGCTGGTTGCGACGCGCGCCAGGTCTTTTCCGTAGTCACTTTGGCAAATATTAAAGCGATGGCCACGCCCCTGAAAGTATTCAGCGAGCTTTGAAAGCTTTATTGGAAGATCACTTCCATCGGGACTGCACCCGTCTTTTTCAATGGTGATGATGGCTGCGGCATAATGCAACTTACTTTGATCACCCTTTTTAAGATCGACCAAAAAATCATAGGTTGTCTCGGGCTCAAGATTGGTTTGATCGTAAGTGTCGGTGAGTACAAAAATCACCAGGTGAGCATTTTCACGATAAAAACCTCTGTTTTTGGTTTTTAAGTTTAATTCCGAAAAGGTCAATCGTGGAATCGATAGAAACTTCTCGGTCCCACTTCCGGAGGTACCGACATCAAGCATTTCCATCAAAATCACTTCCGGGTCTGGGGTTTGCCGATCGACATAGGTTAAACCACCAACTCGGTGAAGTTTACCGCCTGAAGCTTTGCTTCCTGACCCAAAAATACTATCGGTCTCGGTAGAAGTGGTCACTCCAATATGGAAATCGATAAATCGAGCATTGAAAAACTGACTCATAAAAATGTCAGCATTCTCAGCCAATCGATTTTGATAGCTACTCATACTTCCAGAATCATCAATGATAAAAAGAATATCGACTTCTGGATTGTATCCACTGACTGTTCCTGATTTATCGACAAACTCTTTATCCGGAACCGGTACTTTAAAGGTGCTGGGATCTTTACTACAGCCAGCGACCATTAAAAGAACGACAAGACTTTTTAAAACTTTTATCACAACGTCTTTCCTTTCCCTGATTGGCAGCCACCCGCGATATCGATCTTATAGTTATTAAGTTCATCAAACCAAATCTCTCCATTAAACGGAAAGGTCAGGGTGTCGCGACCGACGCTGCCCGTGGTTCCTTTTTTAACCTTGGCCTGCATGTTTGACGTGTCATTTATAACCCGATCACTCATCGCCAACTGTTGAATCAATTCGGCTTCAACAATTTGCATTTTTTTAAGTATTCCTGAAATTTCGTCAATTTCATCGCGCGCTAAATCTTTCACTCGATTCAAAGCCGCAGTGTAGCTGTTGCGGGCACGATTTTGAATAGCGTTACGAAACTGCTCCATCTGCGCCTGAAAGCCGACTTGTGCCGTCCCTTCCGACAATGATTGAGAATACAGAGTTTTGGCCTTTTCAGCCTCTTTAGCCATCTGATCTTGGCGCTGCACCAAGAAAAACAGGCTTTCATCACGAGTCGAGTACCGTGGTAACTTTTGCCCATGTTCACCCAAAGCCGGCATTTCGGTACGGCTCTTGGCCAAAAGAGAAAACAATTTCTTTACCGCCGGGGTTTCTGGCTTTTCTTTTAATTTTAATAAGGCGGCCGCTTTATCCCGAAATCGGGTGCGGAACTCTTTTAATATATTCGATACCTCTTGATAATCGCAAACCTTGAGGTTGGCTAAACTGGCTAAGTAAAAAGTTTCTGGTCCGACATCGGTTTGCAGGTCTTCGACCAACAAAGTTTTCGTATGAGCCAAAGTGTTCTGCGGTTGTCCTAAGCGAAGCTCGGCCCACCCCATCTCCTCAATGGCTTCAAACCAATAGTCTGATCCTTTGCTGACTTTTCCATAATAACGTAACGACGGCTTTAAAAAACCCTTTTGATAAAGTAAACGAGCGGCCGTTAAATTCATCAGATCATCGGAAACCGGATTTCCCGACTCCACACTTTGCAAATGCTTCAGAAGTTTAGCCGCTTTGATAATCTCATCTTGGGTGATAAGAAATGTTATGTAACGCCATTCCGTCCAACTTCTTTCCCAGGTTTTTGAACTGGTTTTGCGCAAAAGTCTTTCAAGTTGCGCCAAGCTTGGTTCTGAATCAAAACGTCGCGCTGTTACCATAACCTCAGCCGACACGCCAAAAATTTCGGTCCATTCGGCATTCCATTGAACATCAGTTAGCTTCCAAAGGGTCTCGTTGGTTTGCATCAAGCCTCTCCATAGGCGCACCAACTTTTTATCAATCCCGGACGGACGGGCCATAAACAGACTTTCTAATCCGGTGATCTTCAGGCCGTTTTTAAACAACAGGTAGCCGTAAAGAGCCTTTCCCGTATCAGACCGTGCGAAGCTTGTCCCATCAAAGGCCGACGGCCATTGATAGAGTGCTTTTTTTTCTTCGCCCTGATCGAGGAACTGAAAGAAGATGTTCTGTTCGGCCGTTGGATTTCGAACCAAACCTTTAAACAGATTGCTTTTCTTTTCGATCACGAGGCCCTCTTCTTGCCCTTCGCCACTGTCCAGAACATCAAGCAGATCATCGGCCCAGGCCGGCGAGCAAAAAAGACTGATAACTATTAAATATTTCAACATTCTAAGTTCCCCTTACAGTAGGTATCCAAAAGACAGACCGGCATTGGTGGTATTGATCTCTGAACTTCCACCAAAACGCTGAGCTTCATAAAATCTTTGGCGAATTTCGAGTCGGGCCGACAGATGTTGAGACATCCATAAACCTAAGCCCCCACCCCAGGTGTAGGTCGGAGTATCACCAGAATTCAGTTTGATATTTCCGTAAGAAAGAATGGCGTACACGTCGAACTGCGCGACCCCTAAACCAAACATATTCACTTTCCCATAAAACGGAGCAAAGTTTCCAATGACTTCATATCCACTGTCTGGTTGATCGACATCAGGAACTAAACCATTTTGATCAATGAGATACTTTCCTTCACTACTCAGCTTGTTGTAGGCCGAAAAGTAAGACACCCCGACTTGCCAGTACGGATTGATGTGCAAATGATAGTCAAGATTCAGCATCTGACTTTGCAAAAAACTATCGCCTCCAATGACATTGGAATAACCGGCAGAAAACTCACTGCGCCAACGCCGATCGACGACACGATTTTGTACGATTTTAATGTCCTTATCGGGACGAAGAACTTTGGCTCGGTTGATCAACACATCGTTGCCACCGAGAGAGTCAAAGTCTTGTAAGATATCGGCGTGGGCGGTGCGCCCCAACCACATTAGGACTAAAATGAGTAAAGTTTTTTTAATCATTCGGCACTCCCTACTTCAATTTTTACATCTTTTACTTGTGTGGCTACGTCTGAGCCCACTTTGTTCTCGGCTTTAAACTGGAGATCAAATTCCCCGACTGTATCCGGCATCCAAGTCACTGTGCAAAAAGCGATTTCATTATTTGGGAAGCTATCCCGACGACAGTCACAAGTCATTGTGGCGGGTCCACCAACACATTCGGTCGTCACCCGACCATTGCCTCGAATATCAAAAGCACTGAAAGTGTACTGGTTCTCGATTTTTTCTGTGAACTTCAGCGTTTTTTCACTGACGATCTTCGGAGGCTCCGGGGTGCGATCAATTGTGAAGCTAATATCCTCACTACGAGATGGAATTCCGGTGATTGAGTATGCGAAGATCTCTAAGGTCACTCGCGATTTTGAGGGTGGAAGATAGTAATCATCTGGAACATTGATTCGTGCTTCAAATTCCCAAACATCGTTGGTCGGATTGTAAACACCTTCGCTGGGAACTCTAATAAATTGAGCCCCTTGCAATTGACTGCCAAACGCATTCATCACTGTCACCCGAGGACTGTATTCTTTGTTGGTGTCGTAAACTTCGATGATAAGTTTCTTTTCTTTACCGGCGACAACCACTTGGCTGGCTGGGCTAAAGCTTAAGTCCTCAATGATTGGAACCGACGTATTCTGCGGTATCACGTGAATGACCACTGTTCGTTTGACCTCTTGAATCTGCCCTTCGTATTCGTTGAAGAAGGAAACCGACAAAGGTTGGATGACGTAGGGTGTGTCAACAGGTACGAAATCAAAAGACGGTGTGATTCGAATGATATTCTTGTCAGTGTCGAAGGTGGAACCTGGAAAGCTCTCTTCGAGTCCTTGAACTTTAATAGACGACACAGTGACATCTGGATGAGCACTTTCGTAGCGAACTGGGATCTCCAAAGTATCCCCCTCAACGACACTGTAGACTTGCTGCATATCCACAAAAAGAGTGCTTTGCTCCGGCGGCGGAACTTTTTCAATTTTTTGATCGGGCTCAATCGCGTTTTTAATACGATCGTCTTCCCCAGAAAAAGGATCCTTGTCCCAGCCACTGTGGCAGGCTGTTAGTGTAAGAAATAATCCAAGTAGTAAAAGTCGCCCCATGGCTCCCCCCTGTGCAGTATTGCTTGTCATCTTCCTCACCCCGTTCTTTTTAATAGAAAGGGATAAGACACCGGCACATCCTGGTTGCCTTCTGGTATTGGGAACTTCCATGTTCTCAATCTTCTTAAAATACAATCTTCAACGGTTCTATTATTCAGTGAGGTATTTTTCACTTTGGCGGTCTTGACTCTACCACTGCCGTCGATCACCCAGTTGACGGCGACCCGTCCCGAAAGGGCCGAGTTCAACTGCAAGCCCTGTTCGTAGCAAAAACGAATTTGTCCCAAATTGCGGCGAACCACATCAGCGATCAATCCGCTATCCAAACCACCATCGACCGAAGCTTCTTCAGGAATGGGAATCAAAGAGGCCCCTGTCGCACCGACCAGAGAAACACTGCCGTAACCGGCCTTGCCGCCCCCTTTACCTTTGGTGCCGTAACCGCCGCCACCTTTAAGGTTATGCCCAGCACCAAGCGGGGCTGCGACCATTCCCTTGGCATAAATACTTTTTTGAACGCCGCCAGAGCCTTGGGTTCCACCCATGCCGGGTCCGGCCGAGGCTTTAACAGCCCCCAAGTCCAATCCACCTTTTTGTTTCGATTTTGCCAGCTGCCCAAGAGCGGCAAGAGCGCCTCGACGCTTCCAACCTTTCCGTTTTGCGGTTGGGTTGACCTTTTGCGGGCGTGGTTGGTTGAGACTGATGGTTCGTCTCTGATTGGTCTTTGGAATCTTAATTTGTCGTTTAACCACTTTAACGATCTCACGTTTTTTCTCTTCAACAACCTCTTCTGCAATCTCTTCAGAGCGCGGGGCGAAAACATCGGTGATCAAGTAGCCCGACAAAACATAGAATAAAATAGAAAACAAGACGGCTTTACGAACCGGCCCCATATCTTTTTCTTCAACCGTTTCAACCCGAGGTTGAATCGCCGTTTTATCTTCCAAGGCCAGGTAGCCGGCCGCCCCCAAAGAAACCTGTCCTTTCGTCACTTCACTTCCTGAGAAGGTATTGATGACGTCAAAAGGAACATTGTCTTTTTCTAGCTTCGTGAGTGAACTAAGAACTTCCATTCTTTTGGTGTCTTTTCTAAACACAGTCCAGATCTTTTCCGGATTGGTCCACGGAAAAACTCGAACAACCTGGTTTAAGTTATTGTGCAGAACTAAATTTTTCGCCATCCCTGACCTCAATTTCTCTTCGCTGATTTTCTAATTCTATCTTTAAAATCTTTTCTGACTTCTAAAAGGGCATCCAAAACCTTGTCTTGCTCAACAGTCACCACTGCTTCGTCGGAGAAATGGTGTTTACCTTGAACAAGAATCTCGTCAAATGAGACCTCTTTCGACTGTCTTGCTTTTTTTTGCTTTTGTTTTTGAGCCCCATGGCTCACCGACACCAACAAAAATAGGCTAAGAATAAGTCCTATTATTTTCATAAAGACCTCCCTGAGGTTTCAAATCCCTGATCCACCATTTTCAATCGACTGTTCAAGTAAATGATCATCGGCTCATAACCACGCTTCATCTCCAATTGAATAAGATTCTGCAAAGCTGATTTATTTAAAGGTGAGCTTTTAACCTGATTGCGCGCGGTCTCAAGAAGTGCCAAAGAGGGTGTTTTCTTGGTCATCGCTGAGCGAAACACCAAATCAAACTGAGAGGCTCGTTTTGGTGCACTGACCGCTTTCATTTTTTCGATCTGTGGCCCTAGAATGGTTTGAATCTCTTTCGGGGCACGATGAAAGTTGGCAAAAACCTGATCCACAGCTGCTTCATTTTTCCAAAGCTCATCAATCTTAAACTGAATCTGACTGGCTTTTTCTTTGTAAGGAGCGGCCTGTTGGCTTAACAGAGTCAAATACTGCTGCTGCTCTTCGGCCGACAAATCCTGCGGCGTCGGCAGAGCCATAAGCTCTTCGAAAAACCGGGTGTACTGTTTTTGAAGCTCGGTTAAAAACAAGGTTTGCGTCAACCAATCTTCGGTTTTTGTGGCTTTACTAATGGTTTGCTCAAAAGAGGTGATCAATGCCATTCGTCGTTGCAAAGACCCAGCCACCCGCGCTGTGCGCCCGTCCAACTTGTGGTTGACTAATTTTTTGATCTTAGCTTCACCTTCGGCGATCAAAAACTCACGTTCTAAAACTCGATAGGCTGGAGTTTTCTGCAAACCATGACGCTTTAAAAGTTGAGACAACTGCCGGTTGGACTTCTTGCCACTGTATATTTCCATGATAAGGGCAGCCATATAAGTTTTGTCGGTCGACAAATAAGGCAAACAAGGTTTTTGTTTTGCCCCCAATTGCTTAGCCTCTTTCACCAATTTGACACAGATTGAAAATGCCAAATCTTTATCTTCAGGATTCTGCAAATATTTGTAGTAATATTTTGCCGACGGCTTCTCCGCCAAATCAGCCATGCGAGCCATCTCCAGCCAGTTTCCAGTCTCAAGTTTTTTATAGGCCTGAAAGGCGGCATCAAAATCCAATTGCAATTCACTCAACCATACTCGGTTTTCGAGGCCAAACTTTGTCTCGTCTTTGGTTAGATTCTTCAACGCTAAAAATGAGCGCAAAGCACTGTCCATCTCATTAAACTTTTTCAGCTTACGAGCAAGTATCACTTTATTCTTGAAGTAAGTTTTCTTTTTCTCTGCATCAGCAGTACCAACATCGAAACGATTCAAAGTCTGCCATGCTTTCTGGTTGTCGCTACCGGTGGCCGAAATACTGGCGGTTTGCGAAAGCACCGAGGTTCCGGCTAGAGACAAAAAGTGCTTACGCTGACTAGGGAAAGTCTGCGCAAACTCACCCGCCCAGGCTTCGATCTTTTTATCATCTTGGGTCAACACCAGGGCATCCAATGCCATTTCCGCAGCTTGAATTTTCAATTTCCCTTTAACATTGGGTTCGCTGGCAATCGCCTTAAACTGATCGGCGGCTGATTGATAATTTTTCGAATCGTAAGCCTGCTGAGCCATCTGATAACGAATCTCGGTGGATTTGGTTTTCTTGGGACTGTCTTGCAAATAAGTCTTTTGAGCGGCCGCTAACCAGTCACTATTTTTTGCAAGTTCAGCAATCTCAATTCTTCGCAGCAAAGCTCTTTCTTTCTGTTCATCGGTACTGGCCAACTGAAAGGCTTGCTTATTCCACTGCCAAGCTTTGCTAAAGTCCTTGGCCTGAATGGCAGCTTGCGAGGCCAGCACGTAACCCTCTCGATCGGTTTTCTCAACAGTAAAGTAGCCCTCATAGGCCTCTAAAAGCTCATTGGAGGGACTCTTTTTTTCACTTCTGTTCCAATCAAAAACAAGGGTGCGAATCCGTTTTTTCAGCTCATCGCAGACGCGTTGATCTTTACAGGCTTTAAGACTGGCCCAGTTGCGGAAGGCGCGCTTTAGGTAGGGAAGAATTTTTGCTTTTTGACTCCCCTTCATTTGTAGACCGGCTAGGTAGACAAGCCCTTCCATACGAATTTGTGGATCTCCAGTTTCAGCAACCACAAGCTCCCAAGCCTGCTGAGCCTGCTCAATTTGCCCCAACCGCTCCAACTCTTTTGCCAAGAACGAAACGTTTTCGATTCGTGTTTTGTCGGGGCTGAGTTTATAAACCTTTTGAATACCATTCATGCTGATTTGCGAACTGTGAGCCATAAAGACCGTGTAGTCTTTTGCCACTTCCGATTTAAAGTCTTGGTCGACGTTAACTAGATTCTCGCCGCCACGAGTGAGCAACTTGGGATCGCTAAGAATGGTCTCAAGGGCCTTTACGGCCGAAGCGACTTCTCCAAGATTATAAAAACACCAAGCCCGTCGGAAAGTAGCTAAACCTCGACGAGTGAACTGATTATTATTCAAAGCCTGGGTGTAATATTTTTTGGCGGCTGCAAAATCACGTTGTTTAAAATAAATTTCAGCAAGAGAGAACTGGGCCTCGGCGGCCCCTTTTCCGGAAGCGCCAGCAATGACTTTTTTATAAAACTGAATGGCCTTTGCATTGTCGCCCAGAATTTCATAAATATGACCCACCTGAACCATCACGTTCTGACGAGCCTCACCTTTAAGCCCGGGCAACACATATTGATAATATTCGAGTGCTTTTTTTCGATCCTTAATTCCGTTACTGCACTCTATGCAGCCTTTTTCTAGCTCTTGCTTTGCCACCAAGCGTCCACGCTCGGCATGCAGATCGGCGAGCCGTAGGGTAATTTTGTTTTTGGTTGGATTGCCCTCTGGCAACCGAAGAAAAACATTTGTCAGTTTGTTGATCAAAAGAGTTTCCGTTTGCGCAGTTTTAGCATCCGTTGCTAAAGCTGAACTCGCCACTAAGAAACTTAAGAAAAACCCGAACAATCCTTTTTTCGAGATTTTTTTCATTGTTACCCCTACTTCCTTATCACTGCAAAATTGATATCACTATACCCGGCGTGACCGCCCGCCTGAATCACATGACTTAACAAACTGTAGGTTTGTCGTCGGTCGGCTTGAATGGTCATAGCACCGGTAAACTCGGTGTCCGGATAGTACTTTTCCCAATTCTTCTTCATATCAATTAAAGTTTTGACCAAGCTTTGGGTTGGAATCTCTTCCTCCTCAATGTACAACTTGTTTTTTTCGACCTTGACCACCACGTTGCGCTCAAGTTGAGCGGTTTTAGAGGCGGCCGGCAACTCCATGCCTTCACTCATATAGAGCAACTCACCAGTCGTCGAAAAATTCACCAACAAGTAAATCACCAATACCGAAAAGGTATCCACCAATGAGGTGAGCATGACGGTTGCTACAAGATTTCGCTTTTTCTTACCTTTACCAAAACTCACGCCAGACAATCCGGCCGAGCTCGTGGATTGATTAAACATAATTCCCCCGCTTAAGGCTCTATAGTGGTGTTACACCTAAGTCTTCGATTCCCTGCTTACGAAATACGTCCATAAGCTCAATGATGTCTTCAAAAGGCGTTTTTTCGGCTGGTCGAATCAAAGCCATGGAAAGATCTTGGTATTCACCGTTAAGCTTCCCTAAATAGGAAGCCAGTTCAGTGAAGTCGGGCTTGCCCTCGATCCCAGGAATTTTTATTTTTCCAAACGATCGAGTGATTTTACTTGGCGTGTGACGCAACTTAAATTGCAACTCGCCTTGATCTTTCATAACTACCCACATCTCAGGCTTTGGCTTGCCAGCAGCCGCCTGCCCTCCTACGGCTTGCTTCACATTCATTGACGCAATCTGAATCCAGATGGTGGTCAAAAGAAGGAAACAAATACATACAGAGAGCAGAGAAATAAAGGCGACCAAGTCGACTTCGGTATTAACCTCTTTTTTCTGCTTTTTCCCAAACACTGTTCAACTCCCTCGGATTAGTTGGCCTGATCGGCACGAGTTCGTCGTGTCTCCATAGGATTAAAAGAGTAACTCAACCAATTGTAAGCCTTAAGAGCGGCCTGATTAAGATCGTCTGTTAAAGTTTGCGAGCGGTTGGCTAGAATCGAGTAAACCAACAGTGTTGGAATCGCCACGATCAACCCAAAGGCTGTAGTGTTCATAGCTTCGGAAATACCGTTGGAAAGCAAAGTCGCTTTTTCCATTGGATTGGCGTTACTGACAGCCGCAAAGGCTTTAATCATTCCGGCAATTGTTCCAAGGAGACCCGACAGGGTTGCGACGTTGGCAATCATTGCCAAAAAGCCGGTGCGCTTTTCGATTTGCTCGGTTTCTTCTAGAATGACTTCTTCCATTCGCCCTTGGATTTCATCTTTGCCACCAAAATTCATGGCCGCCTCTGACCCCGCAGCCACCGTGCGCCCAATCGGCTCATTCGAGTGCTGCTTAGCAGACGTTAAGACATTTTCAAGATCGCCTTGGCGAATGCCTTTCTCATAATTGAGAACATTGCGTTTTTGTGTTGGTTTGCGTCGAATGTAAAGAGCCACAACTCTTTCAAGAATAATTCCTAGAGCTACAATTTGTAGGGCTAGGATAAACCACATCCATATTCCACCGGTAGTAAATGCTGTTGAAAGTGACTGAAAAAAGCTCACGAAATCCTCCTTAATCTTTCGACATGACTTAAGACTTTGATCCATGTCTTAATTGCGTACGGAAAAAATCGTCCCACTCCCCCGAAAACCAGTCAAACAAAAGCTTAACGGAATCCTGATTATCTTAATTCTGAAATGAACTTACAGAGAATTTAAAGAATCTTTTTTTTCATGACAGAGACTTTAGCGAATCGTGTCGACATAGAAATGAAAACCCACCTGAAGAAAGGGATAACTCCAGTCGATATTCTTCGCGGAAGCATCTTCAAATACCACGGAATCCCCCTGACTGTGGGCTCCTGCAAAGTTTTGACCGCCGCCATTATACTTCCATTCTTGACTAAAACTGTAGTGGTAACCGGCGGTCACAGAAAGTGTGGTGGTACCAGACATATGAAATTCAGTGCCAATGGCAAGCAGTGCAAACGGGGCTTCTTGCTTGTAAGTTTCGGTCAATTGACTTTGCCCGCCAACCAAAGCTTGACCGGTGGCTGTAAAGTCATAACTGCTATCAAGTTTGGCAAATTGATAGCCACCCCCCAGCATCAATTTCCAAAGATAACTTTTTGTCGAAGTTAAATGAAAATCAAAAACGACTTGGGGTCCGTAGGCCAAACCTTCGACATCGACACTATAAAGACGAGCACCCGCCGCATTCAACCCTTGCCCCCCTGTCACCGGATCGAAAGTATGAACCAAAACTCCAAGGGACACCCCCACACCTTGGGTGCGAAGATAAACTCCAAATTCACCGCCATAAGCAAGATCGAACTCATCACCAGAATATTGCGAGGCGGACTGCCACCGAAACGGCGCATTCCCCATAGAAGTAACCCCCGTTCGCAATTTTAAAAAAGGCGCAACCGACTCTTCCTCAAACATGAAAACGCGGGCTTGCGAGGGCGTCGCAACAAGAAGGAAAATGACAAAGATTAAACCGGATTTCTTAAACATGGGTGAAGCAAATCCCTTTGAAAAAATTACTGAACCGCACAACAATGTTACAGTCCGAGCCACTTAAAAGATAGAGCTTCGCAACAATTCTAGCCCCCAGATCCACCCTATTATATAGAGACAGCGAATTTCGCATGGCACAAATATTGTAGGTCAAGAGGCTGAGGATCAAAAAAAGGAGTTCGGAATCGTGGGTTCAAGAAGTGTCTTGATTTATTTTTTAGCAACCGTTTTTCTCATTTCAGCGTGCGGACGCAACAGCACAAGCACGACTGAGGGCGACCCGCAAGGGGCCGAAGACCAATCGTTATTGCAATTTTGCACACGTTTTCCCAATGCTCAGGAGTGTAACGAAATCAATCGCGAGGCCGACGCGCTTGGCTTGGGTCGCTATTTTGGCGGTGGCGACGATCCGTTTTCAGACAGTGCTTTTGATAATTCAGGGATCGGCTGCGGCTGTCGCAACGGCGAAAACCCCGTACTTTTTCGAGGCGTACCTCGCTGCGAATCTCTAGAAATTTACTCACCTGTTTCTCAGGTGCAAGTCACCTTACGATTGGTCAACATTCCGGAAGAAAATGAAAGCCGCTGGATCTCGACCGGTGATGCGGGTCCACCACCTTCCGATGGTGGACTGGATGAAGTGTTTGGAGTCGCCAGCTGCACGCCTAACTTTGGCGCTCGCTGCAATCTTGAACGAGGCAATGACGACTGTCGTGGCATCATCAATCGACAGGGCGAACAGGCGGAATGTCGTCCTGTTATCGATACGAACTACGGCTTCTGCGACCAACGCCCTTAATTCAAGCGATTCAGCGTTAACAGGCTGCAGGCCCCACCCCTGAAATTTAAGCGGGGCTCAGCAGGGATTGGGATAACCGCTGTTGACTCCCTGCAATACCTGGCGTTTTCTACCCAACGGACACGGATCTCGTTACAACTGAAGGCATGATTGGACCCGAAAAAGGAGTGCCCATGCTGGATCTTTTCCAAAACAACTCAAACTTTGACCAGGCCGTTCCGTTTGACAAAATCGACAGCAAAGATTTTCAACCGGCGATTGAAAAAGCGATGCAATTGGCCCGCAAGCGCATCAAAGCGATCGAGGATCAAAATCAACCAAACTTTGAAAATACCATTGAAGCCCTTGAACTTGCGAGCCAAGAGTTGGATCAGGTAACAACAGTCTTTTTCAATCTGTATCACGCTTGCACGGATGCTGAAATCGATCAGGCCGTTGGCGACGTTTCGCAAAAGTTGGCTGAATTTGGAAACGACATTCAGCTTTCGGACAAGCTTTTTGCCAACATTAAAAGAGTTGTAGAAAGTGAAGAGGCCACCTCACTGAACCTGGAGCAGAAGAAGCTTCTCAATGAAACCTTTGAAAGCTTCACTCGCAATGGAGCACTTCTCTCCTCGGAAGACAAAGATCAGCTACGAGAGCTTGATCAGAAAATGGCGTCACTCAGTCCGCAGTATTCACAAAATGTTCTTAAAGCGACTAATGCGTTTTCACTCAACATCGAAGACGAAAGTGAAGTTCAGGCGCTTCCCGAATCCGTCAGAGCGACGGCCAAAGAAGAGGCTGAAAAGAAAGGCCAAAAAGGCTGGACCTTCACATTGCAAGCCCCTTCTTATATGCCGTTTATGAAGTACATGGAAAATCGTGAGCTCCGCAAAAAAATGTGGATGGCGTTTAACACCAAAGCCCTCGATGGTGAGTTTTCCAACCGAGAGATTTGCAAGCAGATTGCTGAACTTCGTAACGCCCGCGCCAAACTGTTAGGATTCCCCACCCATGCGCATTTTGTGCTGAAAAAAAGAATGGCGCAGACTCCAGAAAAAGTTTTTGAATTTTTAGAGGAGCTTAAAGAGCCGTCTCTCAAAGCGGCTCAAAAAGATCTACAGGAATTGCAAAATTTTATTAAGACAGAACTCAAACAAGATATTGAAATCAAGCCTTGGGATTTTTCATTCTATTCTGACAAATTTAAAAAGCATTTGTTCGACTTAAGTGACGAAGATCTGCGCCCCTATTTCCCTTTGCAACAGGCCATCCAGGGTATTTTTATTCACGGCGAAAAGCTCTATGGATTGAACTTCGAGAAAACCGACAAAGCGCCCGGCTACCACGAAGACGTCGAAGTTTATAAAGTGACTCGTAACGATGACTTGATCGGCCTTCTGTATCTGGATATTTTTCCACGCGAAAATAAGAAATCAGGCGCCTGGATGACCAATTACCGCGAACAAGGTTACGATGGCGAATCGGTGCGCCGCCCTCACGTCAGTGTGGTCTGCAACTTCAGCAAACCCAGTGCCGGACACCCTTCACTACTGACTTTTTATGAAGTGCAAACTCTGTTTCACGAATTCGGACACGCCCTGCATAGTCTGCTGTCCGATTGCCACTACAGCTCGCTTTCCGGCACCAATGTGCTTTGGGACTTTGTCGAACTCCCGTCACAGCTTATGGAAAATTGGACTTACGAAAAAGAGTCTCTCGATCTTTTTGCCAAACATTACAAGACCGGCGAGAAAATTCCCCAGGCCCTGGTCCAAAAGCTCAACGATTCAAGAAACTTTCAAGCCGGCTACGCATCCCTTCGCCAACTGAGCTTTAGTTTTGTTGATCTCACTTGGCATACCGAAATTGATGGCAAAGATCTTGACCCTGTGAAAATAGAAGAGGAAGCCACCCGCGGCATCCAACTTCTACCGAAAATTCCTGGCACCAATTTCTCGGTCGGCTTCTCGCATATATTTGCCGGTGGTTACAGCGCCGGATATTACTCGTATAAATGGGCCGAGGTTTTGGATGCCGATGCCTTTGAAGCTTTTAAAGAAAAAGGCTTGTTCGATAAGACTGTGGCTGAGAAATTTTATTCCGAAGTCCTGTCACGGGGTGGAGTCGAAGATCCAGCTCAACTTTACCGTAACTTTCGCGGTAAAGATCCGGACAGCGGAGCCCTACTTAGAAGGAGTGGATTGTCTTGAGTCAGTACAAGAAAATTGGAATTATCATCCGAAAAGACACACCAAAAGCTTTGGCTGAGGCCAAAAAATTAGCGGTCTGGCTCAGTGAGCAGTCGCTGGCTGTCTACTGTGAACCCGATGTCGAGCTTTGCGATGAAGCCAAGCAATTCTCTTCTGAAAAAGACTTTGATGAGATTGATCTCTTGGTTGTTTTAGGTGGCGACGGCACCTATCTGCAAGCCATTCGTATGCTGAATGGAAGACAAACTCCCATCGTCGGCGTCAACTTAGGATCATTGGGTTTTTTAACCGACAATCGCCTTGAAGAGCTTTACACGATGATGAAGTCGACTTTGGCTAATAAGATGGACAAACGCCCACGATCGGTCCTTGCCATCGATATCAATGGTGAAAAAAAATTTTTAGCTCTCAATGATATGGTCATCGAACGTGGTGACCGCACCCACTTACTTAATATTGGAATTTACTGTGAAGGCCAACTTGTCACAGAGACCAAAGCTGATGGAGTGATTGTGTCGTCGCCAACTGGTTCCACGGCCTATAACCTGGCGGCCGGCGGCCCGGTACTGCACCCCGAGGTCAAGGCTATTGTGGTGACTCCTATTTGTCCCCACAGCTTAACCACTCGACCCATGATTTTTCCCGACGATCGCGACTTAGAGTTTCAAATCATTGGCGACAATCGCTCGGCCCTCTTAACGATCGACGGTCAAAAGGTGATGGAGATGAGTTCGCAACACAAATTGATTGTTCGACGCAACCAACAAGATCATCATATTATCCGACACCCCACCCACAATTTTTTCAATTTGCTTCGAGAAAAGTTAAAATTCGGAGAAAGGGATTAAGCACAATGCTTTCAGAACTTAAAGTGGCTCAATTTGCAATTATTGATAAAATCCACATCCATTTTAATCAGGGTCTCAATATCCTGAGCGGCGAAACTGGAGCCGGTAAATCAATCCTCATCAAAAGCTTGGCTTTACTGATGGGAGCAAAGTCATCGAGCCAAGACATTCGCAGCAACAAAGACAAGGCTACCATCGAGGGAGCTTTCGACTTACACGATCGCGAAGATATTTTAGAAAAACTGGATGAGATGGGAATTGAAACTGATGACCAGACCCTGATCGTCCGACGTGTGATTCAAAAAAGTGGCAAAAGCCGCGTCTATCTGAACGGGCATTTGTCGACGGTCACTGATTTGCGTCGCATTGTCTTCCCATTGGTGACAATGAGCAATCCCACTGAAGCGCCTCTCGTTGAGATTACCGGTCAACATGAAAACAAAGACTTGATGTCCAGTCGCTACCAGCTTGAGGTGGTCGATCAATTCTGTGGCAATCAAAACTTGCGCCTACAGATCAAAGAGCTGTTTGACGAAATTTCAGAAATCAAATCTCGCATGACCGAACTTGAGCAACGCTCGCATTTACGCGAACAACAGATTGATTTTCTCGACTTTCAAATCCAAGAGATTGAAAGTCTTGATTTGACTGAAAACGAAGACGAAGAGTTGACCGACAAGATCCGCGGCCTTCGTAATAAAGAAAAGTGGCAAGACTGGCTGAATCAATCCTTGTTTCATTTAAGCGAATCCGATGCCTCGATCCTCACTCGTCTAAACAAAATTTTATCCGGAGCGCCCGATCACAGCTCACTGAAAGAGACCATTCAACAGTTACAACAAGCGCAAACAGTTTTAGAAGACGCCGCCTTCAACCTTCAACAATTCACCGGCATTGAAGACTCATCCGAAGAAAGCCTGGAAAGCTTGGAAGAGCGCTTGAGCCGCATTCGCAAATTGCAGAAAAAGTTCGGCGATAAGGTCAGCGATATTTTTACCTCGCTTGAGGAAATGAAAAAAGAACATCACGAACTGACAAACCTTTCAGAAACCCTATCGCAACTCGCAAAAGAGCGCGACCAGAAACGAAAAGCTCTGACCGAAGTCTCCCTGAACATTCGCAAGAAGCGGGTCTCGGGGGCGAAGCTGCTCGCTAAGGAGGTCAACTCTGAGCTTAAAGACCTTAATATGAAAGGGCTTATCTTTTTAATTGATATCGAAGAACTACCCGAGCCCACTTCAACAGGCGCTGACCGAGTGGTTTTCAGAACTCAAACCGGCGCTAAAGACGAGCCCAGAGACCTTGCTAAAGCGGCCAGTGGTGGTGAATTGTCACGAATTCTTTTGTCACTGAAACAAGTCACCGGCGCCAACCAGTTCCCACGAACATTTCTTTTTGACGAGGTCGACACCGGGGTTAGCGGTCCAACCGCCGAAAAAGTCGGAGCCAAACTAAAAAACTTGGCCAAACATCAGCAAGTGATTTGTGTCACTCACCTACCGCAAGTCGCATCATTCGGAGATCATCATTTCTTTATTGAAAAACAGCCCACGAAAGACACTGTTGAAATGTCAGTCTCTCTTTTAGATAAAAAGAAACGAATTGATGAAATTGCGCGTTTGATTTCTGGCGAAAAGCTATCCAAAACTAGCATTGCCCACGCCAAAAAGCTTTTGGAAGGCCAGGCTTAAACTGGCCTGTCTCAATTTGAGACTCTGACTAAGTAGTAAACAGCACCGTGCCGTTTTGTGAATAGGTCATCGTGTGTTGGTCTTTTTATCCGAGCCGTCGAAGATCAACTCTAAATATTTGAAAAAACTGGTTTCTTTTTTCGACGCTTGGGTCAGATAGCGTCTCTCTGGTCTCAGTCTTGCAATATAACAAGATAAAGAAAGGCGATCGAAATGGATATGACCCGATTAGTAGTAAAAAATGTTTTGTTAATGGCTGTTCCAATGCTTCTCGCTGCAATAGCCGTCGCGGACGACGAACCCTGTGGAACATTGTCGGTGCGCTCCCGCGCCCACTTGTATGTTGACCAAGAAGCCGATCAAGACATGGGCTTTTCCTATCCACCAGGTATGGAACTCGTCATTGCATCGATCGAAAGTGGCATGGCCAAAGTCACTTGGCGACAAGGAGACAGTGTTGAAGCCGGTGAAGGTTACATTCGACGTTCCAGCTTTGACACCGAGGCTTTTGATGCGCTGATTGATCAGTGTCGAACCACGCCTATTCCAATACCAACTCCGCGCCCCGATCGCCCCGAAGACCACACCCACTCTTCAACAAGCCTTAGCGGCGTCAATATTCGCACCAGTGATGATTACTCCTGTTTACCGGCCCGGGTGAAAGCCAAACTCAACGAAATGGTGGCCCGTGGTTGGGATGTACAACTGATGTCAGCTCATCGCTCCCGTCGAGATAACCAACGCCGTGGTGGCGCTCGCAATTCTCTCCATATCCAATGCCGAGCCGCTGACTTTATCGTCAACGGTCAAGATCGCGAGGTCGTCGAAGATTATTTATTAGCGACTTGGAGTGGTGGCCTTGGCTTGTACTGCTCAACGCGTTTTCACATCGACAATGGCAACCACAGAATTTGGGGGGGCTGTGCTTCGCAAACCGATCGCCGACGTTATTATTCAAGAGGTGCCGATCAAAGACGAGACAACGAGAGCTCAGCCTCGGAAAGATAATCAGCCAGAGAAAAGTTCCTTATTTTCATTAAAGAACTTTTCTTTGAACTTCATAATTTGGTCCAATTGTTTCTGGGTCAAGCCACCATTCTTAACTCGTTTGTAAAAATTGGCTTCAATTTCTTCAAGGCGCTTACGCCCTTCTTCCACGAAGTTGCCATTGATTTTCTTGCGAGCTTCTCCCAGCTCAGTGATCAATGCCGCCTCACGCGCAACAAATGGAACCATGTCGGTTTCTGTTAAACGCAACTTATCAACGAAAAACTCTTCAAGCTCGACATGCCATTGACCTTTGAAGCCAGGATCATTCTCCAGACGTAAATAGCCTTTCATGTACATCACTCTCTCAGTGTAAGTAGGCAAAAACTCATCCACCATTTCTGGATTGAATTCAGCTGAAAGATCATTGGCCTTCTGGGCCGCTTCGATCTGTTTTTGATCTTCTTTTTCAATCTGGGTTGCTATGTCACGCCCTGAATCTTTTGCAAGCTGTTCTAGGGTTGGGGCAAAAATAAACAGCAGTACTAGGAGGCCTACTGAGGCACCAGCGGCAATATAGAATTTTTTAACCTTATTCTGCTGTAGCGTCGGATCGATATCCGAGTAGTTTTCGGCATCAAAACTTTCGTCATCAACTTCGTCAAGCAAGATTGCATTGACAGACTTGTTCATAACATTGGATATCTTTTCAACCTGAGCGGGATCTTTTAAATACGGAACAATTCGAGCCCTTAAAACCTCGTTAAGGTCCTTGCGCAATCGCAAGACTCGCAAACGGTTTTTCTCTAACTCATCTTTTTCCAGTTGCTGCCTTTGTTCTTCCATTTTCTGCACAGCATGCGAGCGAATCGATTGAATCTCTTCGTCCGTCTCTTTTTGTTTCTTCTCGATCTCAGCCTGAAGGGCGGCTAAATCACGATCGGCTTGTGACTGTGATTTATTGCGAACAGCCTCAGCCTCATCGCGAGCTTCTTGTAGAATAGCGTCAGCCTCAGCCCGGCTTTTCTCTTTCATTCGCTTCGCCTCTTTGCGGCTTTCAGCCAACAAACGATCTTTGGCTTCTTGAATCTCCAATTCAAAGTTTTTGCGGCGCGAATTCACCTCGATATCCGCTTCTTCTCGGACCCTCTTGGCATAGGCGTTGGCTTCACTGCGAATCTTTGAATCAAAGGCTTTGGCTTCAGACCGTAGAGTTTTACTCTCATCTTTAGCCGCCTGCAGATCCTGATCAACTTTCTGTCTCTGCTCAGTCTCTTCAAGACGAGCTTGAGCGATAATTCTTTGTGCCTCGCGTTCCGCCTCATCCACTAAGTTGTGGCTATAATTGTCGGCCTCTTCTTTTTTATCAGTGTAGTATTCATCAGCCTCTTGCTTTTTACTGCCGTAATATTCATCGGCCTCATTTTTAATCTGCGTGTAATTTTGATCGGCGGCCACCTGCTTATCGGCGAAATAGTCGTCGGCCTCTTTGCAGCGATCATTGTGATAGGTGTCGGCGCCGGCTTTTTTATCATGATAATAAGAATCGGCTTCGCTTCGTCGATTCTCGAAATACTTGTCACCCGCTTGCTTCTTTTCTTCGTGATAGGTGTCGGCCTCTTCGATTCTCTCATCTTTATAAAGATCAGCTTCTTTCTGCCCCTCATCGATCAGCGCTTGAGCCTGCTCTTTGGCTTTAGCAAGATTGACTTCAATTTCTCTCTCGACTTTTTCGCGGCGACGAGCCAATTTCTCGGCTGTTTTCTCTTCACTTTGCTTTTGCTTTTCACGGCGCTCAGCAATTTCACGATCTATTTCTTCATTGCGTTGTTGTTTGATTTTATTAAGTCGAAAGAGATTATCTTCGGCCTCAATCACCTTATCATTCAACTCGTCCATCCGGCGCTCAGCCGCCGTCGCTTTCTCTTCACTTTTTAAAAGATCGGCCTGCAATTCCTCGATTGTCTTTTCGTATTTTTCTACTTCAGTCTCTTTCTTTTTGATTTGAATATTGTAGTCGAAGATCTCTTGATCCAATCGAGCGGCTTTTTTCTCTAAACCGGGGATCTTTGACTCCAAAACTTCAAGAGCGGCCTCGTTTCGCTTCTCCATTCCAAGGACTTTGGCTTTTAAAGAATTCAAACCCGAAAGTTCATGGCTGTAAGCTTCTTGGGTTTGTGCTGTAAGCTCGCGATGCTCTTGTGCGGTTTTCTGAAGAATTTTTATCTCTCTATCCAAAGAGTCTACCTGATCGCGGCGCGCTCCCATTTCACTGTCAATGCGAGCACTCTCCTCTTTAAGCTCCTTGTTGCGAATATGAGCTTCGGCAATAATTTCGGCATGTTTCTCTTGCGCATTGTCAATGATCTCTTGGCGCTTTTCCTCAACACTTGCCAAGATCTTTTCTTTATTCTCTTTGGCTTCTTTATGAAGTCGCAGCGCCCGTGCCTCAGCTTTATTCATATGCTGGGCAGCTTTTTCATTGGCTGCTTTTAAAATTCGATTGGCTTCTTTTTTGGTTTGGACTTGTAAAGATTTAAGTTCTTTTTCGAGCAAGGCTCTTTGGGTTTCAATTTCTTTTTGAGCTTTCTCAAGCATCTCTTGCGAAAGGTGTTCTGCTTCACGAATTTTCTTTTCTTTGTTAAAGCGTGCACTTTTAGCAATATAAAAAAGATTATCAAAAATATTATCGACGGAGGAAGATGCATTTGCAACAAACCGTTCACGCGCTTCTACATCTTTTAAGTTACGAGAGATCTTTCCTTTGCTTCGTAGTTCATGTCTCTTCTTTTCTAACTCAAGGCCGCGCTGCTCAATATCCATATCAACGATATCGCGTTGATAGATTGCGGTGATCCGAAGCGAGCATTCTTTACCGGCATCAAGGTAAAGTCTATTCCCAGTTACATACTCATACTTTTCATTGGGCTCTAGTCGTTGCCCTTGCAAATAAGTTCCGTTCGTTGAACCAAGATCAGTAATAAATATTTTTTCATCTTCTAAAAAGATTTTTAAATGACGACGACTTAAAATGTCAGTGGGAATGGGAAGATCACATTCAGGGGCGCGGCCGATGACAAATGTCTCCGCTTTGATATAAGCTTGATCGGAAGTTTTCCCGAGCTTGTATTGAACCCAAAAGTGTTTAAAAGCCATAGTTATCTTTACCTAGTCCATATTCCTTTTCGGCGTAATTAGTTGTTTTTTTTAGTTTTTTTTAAACTTTTATAAGCCCAAACCAGACCAAGGTCGGCGTCTGATCCACCCCCTCAGCTTTCTGAAACAAAGTCGTCACCGACATCCTGCCAGCGACATAGAAAAGGCCAAACAGACCTAAGGGTGTCTCCCTGGGGACCTTTAAAAAAAAAGGGAGGACTGATGGGTGGCCCGATTGCAGGCGACCTATCACTCCTCCCTTAAGAGACGACCCTAACGCTAAGTCTAGGCGACTCGGTTTAGCTTTCTTTGCTTTTTACCAAGTATAATATCTTCGTTAAGTGCCTGTTCTGCCAAGACTTCATCAGGATGACGATTTTCGTTAAATTCCTCTAGGTTTTCAGGAACACTGTTATCACTGCTCAAGTGCCACAAAGAATCTAAAGCCGCTTCAAGACGGTCGACAGCTGCAATGAAAACCTTTTCTGGTGCCAAGGCCGCATTCAAAAATGACATAGTCACCGAAAGCACGATACCCACCAAAGAGGTGCTCATTGAAAATGAAATTTTCAAAAGGAACTTATCCATAGTGGCATTGGCCGCATCGATATCATTCAGATCCATTGTTCCCAAAAGAGGTAGAGCTTTCATGATTCCAACAAAGGTACCAAAAACACCAAGAATAATGAAGACTCCTGGTAGAATATTGACCACATCATTCAAACGAGAGCTTGGAAAAATCCCTAAAATTTTGCTGAATGAAGGGTTTCTGGCAAATGCCTTCTTCGTTGTACTTAGAAGTTTTGGATGGTTTGAATCAACATATTTAATATGTCGAAGTGGCTTAAGAATGTCATGAACAAAAAACGCCGCACCCTGTTTTACAAGAAACATTCGATCGGAAACCGTCATGATAAAATCCGGCTTTCTTCGTTTCATGGCATAGCGAACTCTAAAAAGCTCATAGTATGTCTTTTCCATCATTCGCTTAACGATCATATAAAAGGAGACTTTTGAATCGGGATTTCGCTCCTCTATAAAATGATCCACGCGTTTTTCAAATTCTTTTGAAAACCATTCTTGTCTTCTAACCGTGTAGTAGATCAATCCCTTTAAGATAGCTCCCACAAAAAAGAGCACAATCATAAAAGGCACAAGACCTGCTGTGGCAAAAGTCAAAAAGGACTCCATCAGTGTAGGATCAGAAACTGCGGTTTCCACTCTTTTCTCCTTAGTTTTTCATATTAAACTTAATCACAACTCTCTGTGATTTCTTACAATCAAACTTCTTACAGTATTCTTTTTGAGTCATATTGGCCGGAACTCTGTTTTCTGCGCCCTCTGCCAAGAAAGATCGTCCCGTCACCTTCGTCATTGACCGGATCTTCTTTTGGTAATCATAACTCATTTTATTTTTGTCAAAAATGTAGCCAAAAATGGATTTGGCGCGATTGAAACTTAAACTCAAGTTGTAGTTCACAGCTTCCTTGTCTTTAGCCGCCAAACTTGAAGGATCAACATAGCGACCTTTGTAAGTGGGTGAGGCGTATCCGACAATCTCAATCGACTGAATTTTACTTGCTGTTTTGGGATCGGAGAACAGTGACTTTGAATAGGTTGGCATGAATTTTCTTAGAACCTGCTCCATACCGGGCTTGATCTCTGACTTTCCAGTATCAAAGTACTCTTCGCCAAATTCGATAATCACATCACCGGATTTTCCGACCTTGGCTTTTAACCCCGCTTTAGCCAGGTTTTCCTTCATGTCATTAATCAGTTTGGTTCGCGCATTGGCAATTTCTTTCATTCTTTCAAGATCTTTTGAAAGCTTAGCCTTCTCGCCTGATAAGTTCTTGTTCTTTGCAGCCAACTTTTTGGATTGAGCTTCCGCCTGAGCCCGAGCCTGTCGGTTCTGATCAAGTTCAGATTGAATATTTTGAACCTGAGATTCCATCTTCGCCATCTGCTGAGCCAGTTCTTGTTCTTTTTGTTGAGCTTGCTTCTGGAACTCTTTCAAACGCTTAGCCTTTTCTTTGGCTGACAGTTTTTGTTGAGCCAACTTCTTTTGAAATTGCGCCTTTTCCTTTTGCATCTTCTTTTCAAAGTCGCCTTCCATTTTAACCATTTTCTCAAAGGTCTGCTGTTGAGCCTCGTACAGTTGCTCAAGATTCTGTTGTTGCGACTCAATGGTCTGCTCAGCTTGTGCTAGCTGCTGACTGACTTCTTTAATTTTCTGTTTGTTCTCAGCAATAATCTTCTCTGCATTGTCTTTCGCTTGCTGAATTTTTTTAACACGCTTTTGATTCTGTACCTTCAAGGCACTTATTTTCTTTTGCATGTTCTTCTGCGATATTTTCTTCTGCTTATAAAGCTTTTTAATATCTCTTACTTTCTTGCTTAACGACGCATTAAGATTTTTTATCTTCGCATCATTACGCTTGATTTGCTTCTCTTTACTGGCAACAGTGGTTTCTAGATTTTTAATCTCTTCTTTCTGAACATCAATTTTCTTATTTCTTTTACGAATTGTTTTTTGACGTTTTTCAAGATTGGAACTCGCCACCATGTTCGAATTGATGATGTTGCGGATCATTCTCTGGTATTTATTAAGGGCTCGCTCTTTGGCCTCGTTTTCGGCGGCTGCGGCGCGAAGATCCTCTTTTTCTTGCTTGGCCTCTTCCTTTAGTAAGGCCAGCTTATCCATCAGTTCATCGTATTGCTTGATCTCGTCAACGTTGGCTTGCTGCAAGTACTGCTCTTTTTGGTTCTCGTAAAACAGGAGCTCTTCTTTTAAGGCCTGCTTCTCACGCACAACAGCCATGTACTCAGCATTGCTCTTTATATTACTGGTACCGGTTCGAACACTGGCAACCACGTAAAGTAGTAGAAATACGAGTGAGAGAACCATAAAAAGATCTGAGTAGGTGGCCCAATGGGTCCCACCCTCTTCGCGGCTTTTTAGCTCATCATAATCAAAAGACACAAATACTCCTTACTTGACCCTTTTTAATCGGTGAATCGCCGGTGAATCTTGTTACAACTAAAGACCTGTTTCTGAGGATTTTTCGCCCGATTCAGGCTCTGCTCCATTGAGTGCAAACTAGACTCTTAGTCCGTTTAATCCAATTTGAGACAAACCGATGAAAAGGGTATGAAAAAAATGATCCTTTTAATCGCCGTATTCGTATTTTCCGTTCAAGCTTTTCCGCGCTCTAAAAAGCCGATGCAGGATTCGCACAACTCTATTTACACTCCAAAAATAAAGAGAATTGTGAATGCCATGAATATTGGAGAGTTTTCTACAGATACGGAATACTTCGCTATGCTGAAGACCGCTTGTGATCGTAACAAGTGCAGCTCTCTTGAGACTCAAACCATTCAGAGTGTGGGCCAACAGATTGTTTTTTGTCAGATCAAACACCTTAAAGCTCATGGTATTGAAAATCCGGATGCCACCAGCATATGCAAATCCAGCCAGGCTATGCTTGGGTGTGACACCCTAGCGACCTCGTTGCTTCGCAAAATGTGCTACACCGGCAATCAATACAGCTTGAAAACCTGGCAAGAAAAAGAGCTACGCAACAAAGCTCGCAACCGAATGCCCGCTTCAAAGAAATAAACCAGCACCTCTACAATCTATTTTTTTCGACTTCAATGGCCTTTAATAGGGATGCGTCGACGGTGTTGCATCCATCTAGAGGTCAACAAACTGATGGCCATTATTGTCGATCAACAAGACTTTCTGATCCTCAAACCAAGAGCCCAAATTGATCGAGAGGATTTCTTCACCTTGATAAGAAAATTGATATTCGTCACGTAAATGGGTGTGTCCAGTTATTAAATAATCAAACCTCTTCTCTTGCACAACTTGTTCGGCATAGAAGTGCATAAAAGACTGTACAGCCTGTTTATCCATTTTCTTTTGGTTGGACGTGTATTTTCGACTGGCTCGACTGGCGCGCTCACCAATCCAGCTGACACCAATTCCCGGCAAATTTTTAGCAATAGCCTTGACCGGCCCAGAATGTAAAACCGATTTTAAGAAGAGATAACCCTTGTCTTCAGGGTTCATAAGGTCGCCGTGCTCGACTCTGATTTTTGTGAAACCGAGATTAAAAAACTCAGGTCCATCATGGACCTTAACCCCAACTTCCTGTTGCCAAAACTTTCGTAAATATAAGTCGTGGTTTCCCTCGAAGTAATGAACTTCGATTCCCCGGGATGCCACCACCTTTATAGCATTCACAATTTTTGGGTATTTTTCAACAAAATAACTATGATTGTGAATCCATAAATCGAAGATGTCTCCCACCAAAAAAAGGTGTGTGGCTGGACGCTCACCATTTTCAAGAGAATGTAAAAAGAGCAACAGCTTTTGGCTGTTGCTCTCGTTTTCATCTCGAATATGTAGGTCAGAAAGAAACCAAGCTTGGGTCGACATAGCGCCTACCCGATTTACTGGTCGGCTTCGTCTTGCTTAGCCTGTTGCCGTCTTAAGTAAGTTGGCACTTCTAGATCATTTTGATTCAAAGGCATGTCAACATCCTCTTCGGCTTCTTTATCTTCCACTTCCATAGACAGTTGCTCAGGTGTGCTTTGTCGCGCCTGCTGTGCTGTCTGCTCTTTGTAAGCTCGGGCTTTCGCCATTAAGATATCGCGAGGCAAAGGCTTTTGCTCATCACGCTCGGGACTAGCGGCCGGTGGTGGCGGAGAGAAAACTTGTTCTTGCGCCGGCGCTGGTGGAACCGGAGGCTGTTGGCGCTCCTGACGTTCGATTTCAGGCTGTGCAAAAGACTCTTCTTGAGGCCTTTGTGGTGGCATCGCGTGACTCTGATCAGTTTGTGTTTCCCGTGGCTGCTGTGGCGGCTGCGGAATGGGAGGCAAGTCCACCGGGGGCTGCTGAGTTGGTTCGTTTTGATAAGAGTCGGCCCGAGAGGGTTCGGCCTGGAAAGACTGAGCCTCTCTTGGCGGCTGCTGATAACTCGGTTGCTGATACTGTGGCTGTTGAATCGGCGGCTGAGCCATTGGCTGTTGAAAAGCTTGGCTCTCGCGATTCATCGCCTGCCTTGCCACTTGCATTTGCTGCTGCATGATTTGCATTTGCTCATGAGTGGTTGGACGCGTGGCCGGATTTTTCATCAGGTTTTGACTAAAGCCGGTGGCGATGACTGTAACTCGGACCGCTTCGCCCATCTCTTCATCGATCACCGCTCCAAAAATAATTTCGGCATCTTCATGGGCCGCTTCAGTAATTAAAGTCGAGGCCTCATTGACCTCATAAAGGCTCAACCCACTGCCTCCGGTCACGTTAATGATAATTCCGGTGGCGCCCTCGATCGAAATGTTTTCTAGTAAAGGTGACGAGATACTGGATGTGGCGGCTTCGATGGAGCGATTGTCTCCCTCCGCCGTTGCTGTTCCCATAATCGCCATGCCTTGAGCCGACATAACGGTGCGAATATCCGCGAAATCCAAGTTGATTAGACCGCGGATATTGATCAGGTCCGAAATTCCTTTAACTGCTTGAAGCAAAACTTCGTCGGCTTTTTTAAAGGTTTCAAGAAGAGGCGTCTTTTCGCTGGAAATCGACAAAAGCTTCTGGTTCGGAATAACGATCAAGGTGTCGACATTTTCTTGTAACTCTTGAATTCCCGCATGGGCGTGGCGCATGCGTTTTTTACCTTCAAAAGAGAAAGGCTTTGTCACCACACCAATAGTCAGAGCACCAAGCTCCTTGGCGATTTTGGCGACAATCGGCGCTCCACCGGTTCCGGTTCCACCACCCATTCCGGCGGTCACAAAAACCATATCAGCCCCTTCAAGGGACTCGACAATTTCGTTGTAAGATTCGATGGCGGCACGCTTTCCAATTTCTGGGTTGGCTCCAGCCCCCAAGCCCTTGGTTAGCTCTTTCCCGACCTGAATTTTCTTGGTGGCCTTGTGAGGGTCGAGAGCCTGAATATCGGTGTTGGCTACTATAAATTCAACACCCTGGAGACCACCTTCGATCATAGTGCTAACAGCATTGTTACCGCCGCCACCAATACCTACGACCTTTATATTCGCTCCGTGCTCTGTTTTTTCCTCTAGTTCAAACATAGATTTCTCCCGGAATTATATGGACAAGGCTTTACTCATAAAGCTTTTAACTTGTTCCCACGTTCCACTTGTTTTTTTCTTCATTATATTCGTCGTTCGATTTTTATAATTGGGCGCAAACTCTTGCTCGCATCCAAACAGTAAAGTTCCAATGGCGGTCGAGAAGATCGGGCTGTTGTAAGCCTCTCTCATACCGATCACGTTGCGAGGGACACCTCGGCGGACCGGCACATCAAAAGTGAACTCAGCCAATTCGACCAGGCCTTGCAGCAAACTGCCGCCGCCAGTCAGGATCACTCCCGCGCCTAGATCTTTTAAGACATCCCATTCGCTCAATTGGTTAAAAATTAAAGATAATGTCTCTTCAGCACGGGCTTCAAGAATGCGACTGAGTTCGATGCGGGAGACCTGACGTGACTTTCTTTCACCAAGTCCCATGACATCAATCATCTCATCGTCACCGACCATATCAACCAAAGCCGTTCCGTATTTTTTCTTTACCACTTCGGCACTATTGATTGGAGTTTTCAAGCCAACGGCCACATCCTGAGTGAAGTTCAGTCCTCCCACCGGAATACTGCCGACATGGGTGATACAGGAATCTTTGTAAACCACAACTTCACAAGTGCCACCGCCAATCTCGACAACGGCCACACCAATTTCTTTTTCGTCTTCTTGAACAGTCGCTAAGGTGGACGCATATTGATCCAACACAACCTGCTTAACCTTTAAACCCGATTTTTGCACACAGGTCAGGATGTTCCCCAAACACTTTTCTGAAATTGTAATCAACTGGGCATCAACTTCAAGGCGCACACCCTGCATACCGATGGGGGTTTCAATATCTTGTTGACCATCGACAGTAAAGGACTGGGCCAACGCATGTAGAATTCGACTCTCTTCGGGGATGTGAATGGCTTTAGCCACATCCAACACCCGATCAATATCAGTTTTACCAATTTCTTTACCACTGACCGGCACCAAACCACGCGAGGCAATAGCTTGCACGCCCTGCCCGCCAACCGAAAGGTAAACTTGCGAAAGCTTCACTCCGGCCATCAACTCGGCCTCTTCTTTAGCTTCAAGAATGGCGGCTTGAGTTTCAGCCATGTTTACGATTTGTCCCTGACGGACTCCCGTGTTCTCAGCCTTACCGACACCAATGACTTCAACATCACCTTGCGCGTAAGTTGCAATCGCTACGACAACTTTCGTTGTACCAATGTCGAGGGCCGCTATGACCTGATTTCTGCTTTCTCTCATCCTTGAAACCTTCTAGTTGCAAACAAAATAATCAGGACCAGACTGTCAATAGGTCCGTAGCTAAAAGTTTAGGAACGCTTACGCAGTCTGACAAGGACTTTTTTTGCGAAGCTGGCATCGATGACGCGCGCTTTTTGTTTTTGACTTTGCAAGTAGTCTGTCACCCGTAAAACTTGCAAGGCTTTAGTCTGTATGTTTTCTGACCCTAAGTGCACAACAATGTCGCCTTTAATCAACTGCAAAGTCAGCCCGGTCACCGAATTGTAATCCACCGAAGCGATATTATCCTTTTCAAAAGCACCGAACAGAGGAACCTCCGAATAAAGACCTAAAACTTTTTTCAGCAAGCTTTTATCTTGCAAGATATTATTGTTACGCAAAATCGGTGCCGCCGGCGCCAGAGTTGTTTTTATTTGGGGAAGTTTTTCTCCATTTTCCAGAATCGGAAATATCGAATTTTTTTTATCAACAAACAAAAATGCTACGGGTTGTAAACGAACAAGAGCAAAAATTCGGTCCGGAAAGCGTCTTTCAAGCTCAATGGCTTGCACCCAGGGGTGCTCGACCACTTGATCGCGTAAAGCACGCAAACTGACCGACCAAATGTTTTGGCCGCGAAGAGCCAACAGTGATTTTTCGATATCAGGCTTCAAAGAAACCAACAAAGCTTCTTGATGCTCGCGCAACTCCAGCTCCACTTGTAAGTCTTTGATCACAAAGAATTCGGTTTCCGTACGCAACATCCATCCACCAAAAACGGCGACAAGCACAGGAAACAGGAGGATTAATGACTTTTTAAACAACTTCCACTTCTTCATTGCCATGATTTTAGCCACAAACCTGACCAATGGGAAGTACAGTTTCATCTTCTAGAATTTTGCAATTTCACCTTCGAAAGGAGACAATAAGAAGAGGAAAAGGCAAGATCGCAAAAAACTTTGCCGCTTAGGATGCCAGTGATGATGTTTTTTTATACAAATAGTGGAAGGTCGCTCCTTCATCCGAAAGGTTGGAGCTAAAAATGGATCATAAAGTCCTTTGTATCGACGACGAGACTCACAACCTCGAAGCCCTAGAAAGGCTTTTGCGCAAAAAGTATAAAACTGTCACCGCCTCCTCTGGCGCCGAAGGCTTAGAAACCCTTAAAAAACACAATTTTTCTTTGATTATCAGCGACCAAAAAATGCCAGAAATGACCGGTGTCGAGTTTTTTATGCAGGCCAAAGACATTCAGCCCGACGCCGTTCGTGTGCTGTTAACTGGTTATACCGATTTGGAGTCAGTGATCAGCGCTATCAATCAAGGGCAAATCTATCGCTACATCACAAAACCATGGGAGCCCGAAGAGTTTTTAGGCATTGTCCGTCAAGCGATTGAGGTTTTCGATATGAAGGGAACCATCGCCAGACAAAATCAAGAACTGCAAAAGGCTAACCAAGAGCTTAAGAGTCTTGATAAGATGAAATCCGACTTCATGGTTCTTGTAAACCATGAACTGAAAACACCTCTCACCGGAATTTTTAGTTTTGTACAGCTTTTAAATGAAGAGAAACTTTCAGACGACCAAAAAATGTACATCGAAAGAATCTCAAAAAACACCCAGCGCCTGCAGGATTTAATCAACGACACCCTACTTATAACCCGCCTGCAAGCCAACAATGAAAACTTAAGTATCGAGGAAATCGATATATACAGTCTTTTGGAAGATGAGTGGAAAAGCCTCAGTCCATCGTTTTCTGGTCAATCTATGAGCTTCGATCTCACTGGCCCGAAGCCTTTTCCGCAGCTTGTAAATCAAAAGTACATCCAAATCGTCATTAAAAAACTGCTTCACAATTGCCTGTCTCACGGTCAGCCGAATTCAGTTGTAAAAATTAAACTGGTCGACGCCACCAACCATTGGCAGATGAAAGTGGAAAACTCCTCAGAAAAACCCATTGAAAAAAGTGTTGATCAACTCTTGTCGGCCTTTTCAACTTCTGAGAATATTTTAAATCACTCGGGAGGCACCGGTCTGGGCTTGGCCGTCATCCAGGGTATTTTGAATCTGTTTGGAGGCTCGATTACAATCTCGACTGACAATCAAATATTCGATATTCAAATCCAACTTCCGAAATTAGAAAAATAAATCCGGATTTCGCCTAAATACTTATCTGATTGCAATAAATCCGGACTCTTTCCGGTCAGTATCTTGCTGGTCAGTGATGTATGCTTTTATCACTGCTATTCACTTGCTTTTCCGTTTTCGCCACCCCTCCTTCACCGATCTATCTGGCGATCGGAGAAAGCCATAAAATCGCGGCCCGCCCCCTGGCCACTCTTAGAATCGAAAAAAAGGGTATCGTGCAAATCAAAGATGAGGGCTCAAAGCTCCTTTTTATTGGTAAGAAACTAGGAAAAACCAAAGTTCAGATCGGTGACCGCTCTCACCAATTTGTGGTTTTACACAAGTATAAAAAAGACACGCTGCAGGCTTTGCGGCAATGGCTGCTCAACAAGCGAGGGCCCGACCTGAAGGTCATTAATCATGAGCCACAAATCCACGGTCGCCTTTTACGTCTCACCGACTTTATTGAAATGGCCCAACACACCAACACAAAATCCACCTTTCAGATGGCAGCCACCATCGAACCTAAAGTTTTGCACGAGGTTCAAGACTACCTGCACCAGTTGATACGCGATAATAACTTATTCCCCGGCCGCTTAAGCGTGCGTCCAGCCTGGCGGTATGAGGTCCCTTCACAGAACAAAGACGACCTGTCGCTGTATAAGAAAATATTGAAACCGTTTGGAATTGAAGCTCGCATTGACCCCCACAGTCTTAGCCAAACCCCCGTTGTTGAAATCAAGGTCTTCATTGCCCATGTTAAAAAAAGTTTCGCTCGCCAATGGGGAGTGCAATGGCCTTCCGAGGTGCAAGCCCAATTGATCCCGGGAGGTGACCTCTCATGGCAAGCTTTAAACTTTTCGTTAAAAGCCCTAGAAGATCAAGGTCAAGGTCGTCTTCTCGCGACTCCACAATTGATTGTCGAATCCAACAAAACCGCCGAATTTCATTCGGGTGGAGAAATCCCGATTCGCTCGACCACCCAGTTCAACAATAACATTGAATGGAAACGCTATGGTTTGTTTTTAAAAACCAAAGCGCGAGTCAATTCTCAAAACAATTTGCAAATCGAAATCAACCTGGAGATGTCGTCTTTAGATCAAGAAAGCAGTGCCACAGATATTCCCGCCCTGTCTCGAAGTCAGATCAAAACCCATATCAATATGAAGTCACCCCACCCGGTATTATTGTCTGGATTCCTGCAACAGCAATCCGGCGAGTCTTCAGCCGGACTGCCGTGGCTTTCGCAGATTCCAATATTCAAGCCCCTTTTCTCATCAGGACAAATCAACAACCGTGATTATGAGTTGGTTTTTATACTCTTTCCAAGGATCCAAAATGACAGCGCTACAAACTCAAATTGAAGACTTGTTCAACAGTTATCATCCGTTACAAAATATTAACAGCCATTGGAGCGGACAAAAACAGCAGAACGATTTTCGACAAATGGTCGAGGAACAAACAGCCTGTTTACAAGAACCTCAGCGCCAACGAATAATCGACGAGTTGTTTGGCTGGGGGCCTCTTGAAGAGCTTAAAACCCGAGACGACATTTTTGACATCATCATTCAAGGCTCGAATAAAATTGTTTTTGAAACCGCAAAAGGTCTGCAGACCTACAAGGATCACTTTCTGACCGAACGCTCCTTTAAAAACTTTGTCGAGCGGCTTATTCAACAGGCCAATATCGTGGTCGATCAAAAAGAACCCTTTGCCAATGGAAAAATTGGCCCGTTTCGAGTTCATATTGTGGTTCCTCCTGCCAGCCAAGAGATCACCATCACTTTAAGGCGCCATAATCCTAAAGTATTTAGTTTTCAAGAGCTCATCGAAAGTGGCTTTCTCACTGAAAACCAACAACCCTTTTTTCAAGAGATGATCGATTTGCGCAAAAACTTTCTGGTGATCGGTCCGACGGGCTCTGGAAAAACCACGTTTCTGAACTCTCTCATCAACAGAGTCGCAAGAGATCAACGGCTGGTGCTGATCGAAGACACCGATGAACTGCAGCGCCATCATCCGCTTTGTTGCAAACTTCTGTCCCGCGAAATATGCCCCGACAGTCTTAATGCCTTTGATATGGGTGACTTGGTCAAGCAGGCATTGCGCATGCGTCCCGACCGATTGGTGATCGGCGAGGTTCGAGGCCCTGAGGCCAAAGACCTTTTGATGGCATTGGCCACAGGCCACGCCGGATCGATGGGAACACTCCACGCCGAGTCTTCCCAGCAAGCTTTGCTTCGTTTGGAAATGTTGGTGCAAATGGGAGCACCCCAGTGGAGTCTAGAGTCTATCCGGCGTCTGATCTTAATGAGTCTGGACTACCTTGTGGTTCTCAAACACGACCGCTGCCACAAAGGTATCAAAGAAGTCTGCCGCATCCGCTCCCTTGAAAGCTTTGGACTCCTAATCGAACCAGTGAGAGATTTCGACCAATCATCTTTGCAGCTTTGATGTCGGCTCTAGAAATCGCCATAAAACATTATGGCAGATTTTTTCCATCGAGGTCTTTGGATCTCAATCTTACTTCATGGAATGGGCTTGCTTTGTTTGCTTTTACCCACTGACGAAAAACAAACAACGGAGCCCCCTTCTCTGGTCACCTTTATAGATTCTCCGCCTCCGCGCTCATCATCAAGCTCACCATCACTACCATCAACCTCACCCTCATCATCCACTTCCACTTCCACTTCCACTTCCACTCCGACTCCGACAGAGACTGAAACTCAAACTCAAGCCCCTGCTCCGGTCGCAGCCAGGTCTTCTGGGCCCAATCAAACCCCACAAAAAAACAAAGGGGTTCAGAATGCGAAGTTCCAACATAAGAAGGCAAAGGGCTCTGCCGAAAAACGAAAATCGACGGCTCCATTTAACGCTTCCGACTTTTCTCCTCAACCTTACCGAATAGGGTCTTTTGGTGACCATCAGAAGCGTCATCAAAACGGATGGGGCGGTGACGAGATCATGGAGACCATGAACAGTATCGAGTTAAGCGAATACTCAGAAAACTTCTATTTCTTTGAAGTCCTCAGTCAGCACTTAAACCAACAAATCCCCTATCCGAAAGCCCTTTGGGAGCACAAGATTTCTGGAAAAATTTGGGTCAAACTGCAGGTCAACCGCAGAGGGCAATTGCTAAGAGTGATCGACAGTTCGAAAAATTGTCCGGTTCTCAGCGCTTATGTCTTGGTGAATATCTACCAAGCTTTAAAAACCGGTCTTCCCAAAAGACATTGGTATCACCAAGACAAAGATTTGGCCCTGATGCTAAGCTTTGACTACTCCGTCACGTCGGTCCCCAATGCCCAAGAGGTTCAATCCAGTCGGTATTTTAAAAATAGATTTGAGTTCAAACGAGTGGCTAAAGTTCCAAGCCTCCTGCATGAGAAAATGAGCGAGTACGCACGCTACATTCCTCCCATTGCACCCACACCAATGGGACCCATCATCAACTTTGTTCAGGTCTATCATATGATTGAGGCCTGGCGCGGCGATGACCCCATGGTGCAAAAAAGAAATCGCGAACTTTTCACTCGCGATAAAATGCAACAGCTTTTAGAGCAGTCTCAGAAAAAACATCTTGAGCAAAAATAAAAAGCCATGCGGGGGAAGCATGGCTTTTGAGGTTTTTTATTTTATAAGTTGAATCAGACGGTGTAATCGACGTAGCTCCCTTTTGGGACTTCATCGGCTGGCACATCCTCTGGATTGGCCATTTCTTTTTGTACAACACCAAGGGCATTGTCGGCGACTGATCCTAAAGAGGCCTCTTTGTATATTTCATCCATTTCCATAGGATTAAATTCTGCGACAGGGGGTTGCAAAGCTTCGGAATTGGCCGCCGCCACATCCATCAAAGGTTGTTGCATTGGCGCACTATTGACCGGTTGAGATTGCAGAGGGTTATCATAAAGAGCTTGTTGCTCGGTCGCCGCTGGCGATGGGAAAAACTTGCTCTGCATCGTGTGAACCATGCTAATGCGGTTTTCCACTCGCTCTTGTCTTTCCGCTTTCCGTTGGCGATGGGCCTGTAAAGCCTTGTCGACTGAGGAATAGTGACCACGCTGACTTTTTTGGCGCTCCCACAAAGGCATGGCCTGAGAGTTCGCTCCGTTGACTTTATCCATAAGTCCTCCCCCTTCCTTGGGTGTCTTAGTTTCTTATCGGGCAAAGTGTCTCAAAATGAACGAGACCTATGTTCAGTTCTTGCTGTACAAGCTGGAAAGCAACTGCTATCTCAATAGCATGGACTGGCTGGTTAAGACTTTAGTAGGGCTTATTGCTCTTCAACACATCGGATTTCTGTATTTGGAGATGTTCTTATGGACGTCCCCTACCGGCCAAAAAGTCTTTGGCACCACTGCCGAGTTTGCCAAGCAATCGGCCTCTCTGGCTGCCAACCAAGGTCTTTATAATGGTTTTCTGGTGGCTGGCCTTGTCTGGAGCCTTTTGCACCCCCGCCCTGAGTTCAGCCATCAGTTGATGATGTTTTTTGTTGGTTGCGTCTTAGTGGCCGGTCTTTATGGAGGCTGGACTGTGAGCTCTCGTATTGTCTACATTCAAGCTCTCCCAGCTCTTCTGACTTTGATTTTACTTCTTGTTTCAAGATGAGAAATCGATCTTTTTAAGGCCTTTGTTTTCGATATTACAGACTGGCTTTTGCTCTTCTCCTCAATTCAATTCATAATAGAAATTGAAGTCGAAAAGGGGGGCCTTTGAAGAAGCTTTGGGCCGGTTTCTGTATTGTTGGTGGAATCACACTGATATCAATCATGTTTCAAAATTGTGGACAACTAAAAGGCCTTGGATCAGAGTCTTCTTCATCCAGCCAAGAAGCGCTGCTTTTCGAAGGCGAATGCGACAACTACGATTGTTCCACGGTTGTTGAGAAAACCAATTCTCTTTGTTTTTTAGATGGCGAACCCGTCGTTGAGGGTCAAAGTATCGAAGCCTACAGGCAGGCGGAAGCCGACACCTGCGAGTCTGAAAAAAGAATTTGCAACAAGGGGCAACTGTCGGGAACTTTTGAGCACAGCTATTGTATTGAAAAATCACGAATCGAAAACAACGAAAAACCTTGTGTTTTCAACAACAAACTTGTTGATCATGGACAATCCGTTATCGCCTTTTTAAATGGCACCCCTGGGGACTCTAAAAATTGCCAACAGGAAACTCGCACCTGCGACAACGGCTCTTTAAGTGGGTCGTTTGAGTATGCCCAGTGCCAGTCACCTCCGTCTTGTCTTTTTAATGGTCGCACCTATCAAGCCAACCAATACACGACCGCGTACAAGTACGACGAAAACCAAAACTGTGTAAAAGAGTTCCGAGTCTGCAAAGATGGTCTTATGACCGGAAGCTTTCCCATGGCTAGCTGCCAAGAAC
>CAXRIX010000117.1:0-2877 GCA_964230555.1 Bdellovibrionales bacterium | reverse complement strand
AAACACAAAACTGGCCAACCAGCCAACGCGGCCGAAAGGTTGCAGGGCCCAAAGATACATAATCAAGGCTGGAGCCATTCCGAAACTGACCAGATCACAAAGCGAGTCGTATTCGGCGCCAAACTGGCTGGTGGTGTCAGTCAAGCGAGCCACCCGCCCGTCTAAAAGATCAAAGACCGCGGCAGCCACAATGGCGTATGAACCAAACGAGTATTCACCTCGAATGGCAAAAATAATCGACATAAAACCAAAAAACATATTGGTGGTAGTCAACAAGTTGGGAAGGACGTAAATGCTGACACCGGCGCGAGTGCGGCGCCGGGGTGGCGTGTTTTTTTCAGCCATAGACCACACCTCCAATTTGCCAGAACAACAGGGAGAGTAAGACCCCGCTGACCATAGGTTGGGATAAGTTGTCATCAATTCCGAAAAATGACAGAAGTTCGCTGATGGCACCAATCGCACCACAAGCTAAGCTCAAGGCGATCAGCGCCACAGCACTCTCGGCACCCACTGAGTTGGGGTAAAGGAGAAAAAATATGAAAGCCGCCAAAGAGCAAAAGCTAAAGGCTGCCAAGGTCCCGACAAAACTTTTCTTGGCCATGATTTTAGTCTTTCCATAAAGGAGACCAAAAAAACTGGCGATGGGATCTCCGATAGCCAAAAACAAAACAGATAATAGAGAAATGGGTTTGGGAAATATAAGATAACAAAGACCGATCCCAATGATGGCGTAAGACGATCCTGAAAGGCGACGTATTTCATGCTTACGGATGACAGGGCCAATGACTTTTAAAGCAAACCGATTGAAGGCAGGAAAGTGTCTGCGAAAATAATCCATCACTATCAATGGAACACCCACTAAGGCATAGACTGTCCAGCACAACCAGGCGGGCCAAAAAATCATACATATCAATATTCCCAAGATACTGAAGAGGTGGAAGGCCTTGCGGGCCAAATGAAGGTCTGCTTGGGTTTTCAGGTGTTCTAACATCGAGGGGGAAGATTTAGCACCCTTTTGTTAGCGAATCAAAGGGCTTTGTCGAGGTCCGGGCTCTTTGTAACTTCCCGGGTAATTTCAATACGTTGAATGGATTCTCCGATCGGAGCAACAATCGAATTTTCGCCCTCATTCAGGAAGATAAAATCGCTGGTCAAAAGATTCTTTTTCAAGGGAAAGATGTCACCTTGATTTTGATTGCTCTGGTTGACCAAGCGTCCCACTTGCTTGCAGTTTTTAAAAAAGATGCGAGCGCTGGGGGCCTTTGTTTTGACTCGCAATACATCGATTTTTTTTCGGCAGTTGATTTCAATTATTGGTGATTGAATTTTCTCAACAATTTTGACTGGAGCAGTGGAAACGGCTGCAATATTTCGTTGAAAAGGTTTAAAAACATCGGTTCCCAGAGCATTCAATATTATAAGAACGTTAACCGCTGTTAGAACTGCTAACACAGAAAAAGTCCCCAAAATCAGACGAAGATAAGCTTTGGTTTCGTTAAATTGAGTCTGCCCCATGGTCTGCTTTTCGGCGATTCTAAGGAAAAACTCAAAACCAATAGTAGTCATTGGTCGATTTTGATTAAGGATAGCAAGCCAACAGGACCTTGGCCTAGGTGAGGTATAAACCGAGGTGCGGTCCTGCACCTCGCCGTTGTGTGTCCTTTTCAGTCAGTCTTAGTGAATCCTTGTGATCAGCACCAAAGAAATTCCCACCAAGCGCAGTCTTTTTTGCCGACAATCTGCTCGGCCACCTTTGAGGGATTGGCAATATCCGACATGGAATTGAGAATTCGGTAGGACTTCAGGGAATCGGTGAAATCGATATCTTCATCACGAATTTTTTCAATCAGCTGGCGGTATTTCTCGCCCTCTTTAGAAAGTGCAAGAGGCTTAATTTCTGACATCATATTGTTTAGGATGTACACATAGGTGTTTTGGTCGCGAAGCAGGGCTTTTTCCTTGCCCGTTTCATCAAGAGTGTTCAGGGCTTGATTCACGATTTGCTCCAGGAACTGGTAAATCCCACCATATTCAATGGCCACACCTTCGACATTGGAATAAATCACCGACGTGGCATGGGTTTGCTCCGGTCGAGCAAAAATAAGCTGCAACGATTCAACGATCAGCTGCGCCCCTTCGTCGCGGGTGAAATCACTTCCCGGACCTTCGTCGGCTGCAAACTCGCCGTCGTCACCGTCAATATCAACGCCTTGGGCAATGGCTCGCTGGGCTCCGTTTAAGTTTGTGGCTACAATTCGCTGTAGCGTTTCGATATCCATGACCTTCAAACGGTCCGATGGGAACTTTAATCCTGCCATTGAGAAGGAAGGAAGCAATATTAGTAGAGCTAAAAGTTTCATGACACATCTCCTCATGCTACGATTATCAGAAAAGCTGAATCCTGCGTCATTTCGCTTAAGGCCATAAAAGGTTATTTCTTTTCAAGTGGTTAAGCGTGTAGAATAGCAGGCTGTCGGTAAATAAGGAGGACACTTTGAAAACTTTAGCGCGCACACTGGTCTTGGTGGCATGCCTTGGCTTAACAACCAACTGTTCTGAGCTTGTTAAAAAAACAATCCAGGATAACCCGGACATCGTCTTTGAAGCGATCAAGAAAGACCCAGCACAATTTATGGAAGTGGTTCGAACAGCCGCCCAAGAAGCCCAAAAGGCAGAGATGGAAAATGCTCAAAAAGCGGAAATGGAAGCTCGTGAAGCTGAGTTTGCCAATCCTAAAAAACCAGAAATCGGTGACAACCGTGCCGTTCTCGGAAATGAGTCCGCCCCTGTCACAATTGTTGAATACTCGGATTTCCAATGTCCGTTCTGTCAACGTGGAGCCAACACGGTGAAACGAGTGATCGACGAATATGA
>CAXRIX010000116.1:0-20837 GCA_964230555.1 Bdellovibrionales bacterium | reverse complement strand
ATTGCAAAAGCGAGTGGCAGGAGTCGAAGTCGCGGTGGGAGCGTTTTTCAACGGCGAGGAGTTTGTGACTCCGGTTAATATTAACTTTGAAAACAAGAAGTTGTTTCCGGGAAATTTAGGGCCACCGACAGGAGAGATGGGGACGGCCATGTTTTGGAGCGGTCCTAACAAGATGTTCAACATGACCTTAAAAAAAATGGAGCGGACTCTTCGCAAAGAGGGCTTCGTGGGATACATGGATCTAAATTGTATCGTTAATGGAAAAGGAGTTTATCCTCTTGAGTTCACGGCTCGCTTTGGCTACCCAACCATCAGTATTCAAGCCGATGGAATCTTGAACCCTATGGGTGAGTTTTTTCTAGAGTTGGCCATGGGTGAAAAAATGAAGTTTCGGACTCGGGCCGGTTTTCAAGTTGGAGTGCGTATAGCGGTGCCGCCTTTTCCGTTTGAGGATCCCAAGACTTTTGATTCGTATTCAAGAAACGCTGCCATCGTCTTTAAAAAGCCCATGAAAGATTTTGTACATATCGAAGATGTGAAGCAAATTGACGGACAATGGGTTGTGGCTGGCTCAACCGGAGTGGTCCTCGTGGTGGTCGGAGTTGGACAGACTATGAAGCAGGCTCAGAGTCAGGCTTATTCCCGGGTTAAAAACATCTTAATTCCCAATATGTACTATCGAACGGATATTGGAGATCGGTGGATCGATGATAGTGACCGCCTGCACAGTTGGGGCTACCTGCGCGAGCAATAAACCTGTCTTGATCAGGAGGCTGGATATCAGCCTCTATAGGGGCAAAGATTGACCTTTCGTGAGTAAAGTGGAAAAACAAGGTCGTGAAACAGTCTTTTTACTCGTTAAATTTTACTGAGTTAAGTCAGGTTTGTCGCGAGCAAGATTTGGGTCGTGAAGTGGCCAGTTGGTTGTATAATTGGCATTACAAACAGAATCAACAATCGCCCTTTCAGAGTCCGCGCCTTTCAAAAAAAGCGGCCGAATTTCTTGGCAACCATTTTGAGTTCCAGCGACCAGAAATCCAAGAGGTTCACCAGGCCACCGACCGTACTGTCAAATTTCTATTTCAGTTAGCCGATGGGCGCAGTGTTGAAACAGTTTTGATTCCTTTTCAGGGTAAGTACACGGCCTGTCTGTCCTCGCAAGTCGGTTGTGCTATGAACTGTTCATTTTGTTACACCGGTACTCAGGGGTTTACCCGCAACTTAAAAACGCAAGAAATCGTTGGTCAACTTTTAGAGGCGAAACGCTGGTTGTCTGACAACCGACCCAACGATTGTCGTCTTTTGAATGTGGTTTTTATGGGGCAAGGCGAGCCACTGCATAACTTCGACGCTGTTAAAAAATCTGTTGAAATTTTTCTAACTCAAAATGGCTTAAGCTTAGCCGATCACAAGATAACCATTTCAACAGCAGGGTATCTGCCAGGCCTAATGAGGTGGCGGGAGGAAATGCCAACAGTCAATATTGCTCTTTCATTGCACGCTGTTGATTCCGATGTTCGCAATGAATTGATTCCCATTAATCGAAAGTATGATTTGAATGAGGTTTTAAATTGTATCGACGAGATCCCTTTGCAGGATAAACGATTTGTTACCTTCGAGTATTTAATGATTGCCGATCTCAACGATTCAACAACTGATGCAAAAGCCTTGGGAAGTTTGTTGCAAAATCGTAGGGCCTTTATCAATCTTATTCCCTTTAATCCCTTTCCGAATTCGCGATATAAACGTCCCGATGATGGAAGAATGCAGGCTTTTAAAGAATGTTTGGAGGGGTTCGGAATGCCGGTTACAATGAGAACCACTAAGGGCGACGCTATTTTGGCGGCCTGTGGGCAGTTGAAGGTTTGATGAATTGTCGGTTTGTAATTTTACAGAGTAATTCTGGAAGGCCCAAAGTTCCAATTCTCATCCCTCTGACTTTTAACTCTTTGGGTCAAAGTCTGTGTCAGACGGAGTGAAAATTCATTGGCTGGCTTTAGAGACATGACTTTGCTGAATGTGTCGTTGGATTTTCTCTGATTTTATGTACAAATAGTAAGGTATTCTAGAAACGTTGCCGGCAAACCGGCGTAAAGAGGTCTCCTATGAAAAATATCTTATTGGCTCTATTTTTACTTATCTTTTCTATTCAATGTGTTCAGAAAAAGGAGAAACCGTCCAGCCTTGATGCTGTCGTCAAAGGTGAGCATCGCAGCTCTGAAAACCGCCAGAGGGATACCTATCGACATCCAATTGAGACCCTTGAATTTTTTGAAGTCGAGCCTGAAATGACCGTGGTCGAAGTTTCTCCAGGGAAAGGTTGGTATACAGAAATCTTAGCGCCCTATTTACAAGGGAAACTCTATTTAGCAGGTTTCGACGATAATTCAGAGAGAGAATATTTTCGCAATGCAAACAGGGTGCTGAAAGAAAATGTCAAAAAGAATCAAAAGCTTTATGGCGATGTTGAATTTCGAGTTTTTGAGATGCCAGCTAAAATTGGTCCTATTGCTCCAGCCAATTCGGTGGATCGGGTTTTGACTTTTCGCAATGTTCACAATTGGATGAAGTCTGGAAAAGCAGAGGAGGCTTTTAAGGAATTCTATCGAGTATTGAAGAAAGGTGGGATGTTGGGTGTGGTTGAGCACCGAGCCAATGCTCAATCTAAAAAAGATCCGAAGGCAGAAAGTGGCTATGTCCATGTTGACCAAGTTAAAAAGTTGGCAAAGCAAGCGGGATTTAAATTTGTCGCCTCAAGCGAGATCAACGCCAACCCAAAAGACTCTGCAAAGCACCCGAAAGGGGTGTGGACGCTACCGCCGGTCCTTCGCTTAGGAGATAAAAACAAAGAAAAATATACGGAAATTGGTGAAAGTGACCGTATGACACTAAAGTTTATCAAATAGGCCAGCTGTGCTTCGGCGAGAGATTCAAAATGGTGAGATGATTGATTTTAGAATTGATGGGGAGGTCCGTTATGAATCTGTTGACGGCATGGCCTCCATCGTTCCTTACAGTTCGCAGTGGGATCAGATCATTGTGCAAATCTCCGGCGGCTTAGATAGCGCCTTGATGCTCTATTTGGTTGCCAAAACATTTGATGAGGCGGGGGTATCGACCCAGATTCGCCCCTTGTCTTTAGAGGTTCCAACCAAAGCTAAAAGCTTAGACAGCGCAAGAAAAGTCATCTCTTTTATTAAAGACTTTACGGGCTATCAGAACATTTTGCCGGCTCTTGAATACGAAATCCCAATTCACAGCAGTCGACCTCCGATGAAAGATCGATTTTTTACCGAACTGATCACCGATCTTTTAAAAAATAAGGGGTATCAATTTGACTTCAATGGTAATACGAAAAACCCACCGCCGGAAGTGCGCCAAGATTTTGAAGATGATGAAAGCCGAGAGCGCACCCGCGACGATCGAAAATCTATTTACAATACGCCCCATTCAGCGAGTCCGCATGCCTTGAACAATAAAAAGGGAATTGTCCACCTCTATCAACGCTATAACCTGCTCGAGGGTTTGGCGCCTTTGACCTTATCTTGTGATATGAATCTCGAGGATATCAAAGCTAGAGATTTGCCGATTCCTTGCGGAGTGTGTTGGTGGTGCCGAGAACGGGCATGGGGTTTTGAGGCCAACGGATTGGTGCCTCGATGAGATCGAAATCTTACTGCAGCTATTTCTGGAACCACCTTTGTATTGGACCCAACAATCGTATGAAGGTCTGCTGTCGATTTGATTTGAAAACAACCGAGGTTACAGCATTAGGGGACAACCTAGAGAAGAGTTTTAATAGTCCCTTGTTTAAAAAGCTTCGCGACAATGCCCTTTCGGGAAAGGCCAATTCGGGATGTTCAAAATGTTACAAACAAGAAGAGTCTTTGACCCCCAGTCTTCGAGAACGGGCTAATGACTGCGCTGGACCGCAGGTCTTTTCAGACACCCAGGCTCGTCTTGCTGACGTCAAAACTGTCGAGGTTTTTGTCGGTGACACTTGTAATTTAAAGTGTGTAATGTGCGGGCCTGACGCCAGTAGCCTTTGGAGAAAGGACTACGATCGCCTGGGGTGGCCAATGCAAGAGCGATCCCAGTCGAGTTTAGAGAAGATGGCCGTCGCTCTGGGGCAGCTTCCCCAACTCGAAGAGGTGAAGTTCGTAGGTGGCGAGCCTTTATTAGTTGAAAATCATCGAGCCATTTTAGAAAGTTTATCTGATATCTCTGAAAATGTTTCTCTAACCTATTTCACCAATGCCACAGTGCTGCCGTCGGTGAGCTTAATTGAAGATTGGAAAAAGTTTAAAAGAGTCAATTTATACCTGAGTATCGATGCGGTAGGTGCCCTTAACGAGTATATTCGTTTTCCTTCGCGGTGGAAAACGGTGGAGCAATCTGTCGACTACTACATGAAGCAATTAGAAGACCAAGAAAATCTAAAAATCTTTTTTTTCAGTACGGTGTCGATTTTAAATATTTGGCAGCTTCCAGAGCTAGCTGATTGGTGCGCAAACAAGGTGCGACATTTACCGGTGCCCCGTCAACCCCGCTTGATTTGCAATCCTCTGGATAGTCCCTCTTTTCTCGCCATAGATAATATTCCCAAGTCCAATAGAGCCAATTTAATCGACTCACTGTCAGGATCAGGAACTGATTTAAAACGAGTCATCAACTGGCTGCAAAGTCATTCTGAAATTGACCGAAAACAAGATTTGAAGACCTATTTAAATTCGTTAGATCGCGTGCGGGGAACTTCGGCGAAGAGTCTTTTACCAGAACTCGCGGATATAGTAGATCTTTGCTGAAGAAGTTAGCCTGATTTCTGTGCTTCCGGATTTTGAGAGGAGCTTGTCCATGAATCTTCATCACTTGAAAAAACTAGAATTTTGCCAAGGGCCCTAAAGTTTTCTTGGGCAAATTTTTTAAGGGTTCGTACACGTTGCATTCTTAGAGTGGAATTGTTGATTGTGCCATCTTCCATTTCGCGGTTCCAGAACCGTTCCGATTTTTCGGCAATCTCAGTGCCAAGATTCTTAATATTAAGCTGGTCGACCTGTTCGCGAAGGGGAGTGAACTCTGAAATGTAAAGCTCATTGACAACAACCGTATCGATTGTAAGGTCAAGGTTTCTGCGCCGAATCTCTTGGAGAAAGTTCATTGTTTCAAGAAATCTTTCCTCGGTTTCGTTAACATAGCCAGCGATGAGTAAAAGGTTTACTCCAATGTTGTTCTTAAGACATTCTTCTAGAGTGTAAAGGATATCTTCATTGGTTTCTTTTTTTCCCATGTGTTTGCGAACTTCATAGCTGCCTGATTCAACACCAATTCTGAATCTCTTCATGCCGGCTTCGGCTGAGAGTTTAAAATCTTCAGGGGACATAACATGTTTGGGGCGACAGCGAAAAAAAGCATCCAGTTGGGGCTGAATGCCTGTTTCATTCTTGCGTTCAACGAGAGCCTGAATAAATTCGCGATAGGTACTCATTGAGCCATTGAGAATACTATCGGCTAATTCGATAAAGGCTGGTTCGTATTGTTTCTGTATAGCAAACACCTCGTTCGCAAACTTTGTACCATTTTTATAACGAAATTTAGAAGTCATTGATGGCACATTACAAAAAGAACAGTTAAAAACACAGCCGCGAGACCCAATAAGATAGATACGGTTGTTTTTCGGGTCACGGGCCTTCAGGCGTTCAAACTCAGAGTCAGAAAAATCAGGAAGAGGCAGGTTGTTGAACTGCTCATTGGATATACCAACAGGTTTGGTTGAATTGATATTAGGATGGTCAAACGTGCCGTCAAGAAGACTGATAAAAGCGTCTTCACCATCACCAGAAACAAAGTAGTCTATCAATTTGGCCTGCAGCAAAGACTGACCAGCCTCCATAACCGGTGGGCCACCTAACGCAATAATTTGATCGGGATGTCGTTTTTTCAATCGACCGGCAATCTTAGTGAGAAAAAACATTGAAGACCAGGCATGAGTGCTTAGGCCAACAATCCGAGGTTTAAGCAACATGATTTCATCGATCCATTGGTCGATTGTCGATTCAAGCAGGCTATTCTTGTCACTGTAGAATTTCTCAAAATCATTGTAGGGCCAGTTATCCTTTTCAGAGTCCGGTAGACTTGTGAATAGGTCTAAAGAGGGGTTCATGCATCGAACTTTAAATCCTTTGGATTGAGCATAAGACTTCAGTAAGGCGGGCGCCAAGTGGGGGCCCCGCAGAAGAATGGGAGGAATGGAGAAGAGAACAGCATCGATATTTTGTCGTTTGTTTTCCATCAAAGAGCTCCGTGAGTTTCCTCATTTAAAATTGTAACGATTCTGATGGCTATTGTCTAATAGCCATATCAGTATGGCATTGAAAAGAGAGAATTTTTGGATTTCGACCCTCAGACGGTTCCTATGACGAGATGGAGCCTTTTAAGCTTATGGCTGCCGTTAAAGGCCGAGTGAAATTTATGGGTTCGGCAGAAATAAGGGAACCCATCGTTGGGAATATGAGCGCATTCGTCTTCGATGACCAGGCGGCAGGCCGGATCGGTATTGATGGCTAAATGAATTCTATCCTCCGTATCAGAATGCCAGCTTAAGCACTTTTTGGGCATCAGGAGCATCAATCGAAAGCGCCCCAGACGATAGGCCTTCGAAAGCTCGGTGTAGATATGATAGAAATAACTACCCTTGAGGTCTTGGTTAAATTCTGTGAAATCTTTTTCAAGCAATGGCACAGGTCGTTTTTTCAATTCGCCATTTTTATCGTAGGGATTGAGATCCCAGGCGTAAGTTAAAGAGCCACAGCCCTCGTACAAAAGATTTTTATCAGAGTAATCTTTTGTCGTATGCGTGAAACAGATCTGGTTCATGGACGGGGGAAACCCATACTCGGAAATAATTTGTTTACTATCCTTCTGCATCTGTTCGACATCAAATTGAAAGTCGGTCAGTTTAGAAAATAGACTCAATTTAGAAAAGTCAGAGTAATTGTCTTTGGTATTGTAATTCACTGGCACAATCAACTCCGGGACTTCGACCTCAAATGGCAGTTTAGAGGATCGACTTAACACAGCTAATCTCTCAACCAAAGATCATCGATAAGAAACAGGGAGAATTCAAGGTTGTCGACCCGCCGCAAAACTTAAGCGACGCGTTACTGTCGAGCACGGGCATGAAATGGGGTGCCGGGTTCATCTCAGAATTGTTAATTCGGCACAATCAGGTATCATTCATGGGGGAGAAGGGGACAGGTTATGATTTATGAAATTCCCAACTTTTCAAAAGCGATTGCCTCGGCCATAGAAAATAATGTGGAAAATCCCCAGGTCTTCAAAGGGATTTTATCCACTGAAGAATTAGAGTTCTTAAGAGCCGAACAAAACCTATGTGAAAAAGTTGAGAAAAGAAATGGTATTATAAACTTTAAATATCCTAAAAAAGGCGTTGTTGAAACATTTGTACAAAACAAATTATCTCCACAGTTGGGATCTTTTGAGCGCCACGGAGGGTCCTACTTCCTGACACCTGAACCTTTTCATGTTCACAATGACTCGGGCAAAGCAGAAGAGATGCAAGAGCGATTTTTCCCCTTTAAGAATATTCTAATTCCTTTGGTAAGTAGCTCAGAAGCCTCCCCCTTTTACACCGTTTTTTTTAAGCAAAGAAGTTTAGGAGAAGCCTCGCATTTTTGGCGGGGGGAAAAGTTCTCTGATCAAACACCTTTATACAATCATAAAGTCACTGACTATGGAAAGTTACTTCATTTTACCAACGAACCCTTTCAGGATGAAGCTCACAGTCGACATCTTTCTCACTTGGATGTCGATTGTCTGTGGGGATTGAGTCTCGAATCATTGATTCATTGGCAAGAGGGCGATGTTATAGTTTTTGATTGTAGCCAACTGCATGCAAGCAACAATTTCTCGAAAAACCCAAGCAATAGAAAACATGGTCTTAGTTTTTTTGCGAAAAAGGAGCTGCCTTAATGGCTTGGGAGTTGTATCAATCTTCTCATCGTGGTTTAGGAACTTTATGTGAGGTCTACACAGATGAGCCCTTGCAGCGAATTAAAAGAGTCTTTAAGCCCGGAGCACTCACCGTAAGCGGAGAACCGACGCGGTTTTCTGAAAAAACGATAAATATGTTTTTTGAAAACGAGGTGTACTGGTTGAAACGGTTGCGTGGAGAGTGGCTCCCAGAATTAATAGAAATCAATCCAACTGAAAAATTCATAATTCAAGAAATGCCAGACCTCAACCTCCTTGAGTACAAGCCAGAAATTTTTAAAAAAATTCCTGATATTTGCGAACAGGTTGTTGAAATGTATCGTTTTTTTAAGACTGAAAAGGTGTTTAAAAGAAACGGATCCCTTAGTAATCTGACGCAAAGAAATGGACAAATTCTTGCCTTTGATTTTAAGTGGGCGATGCCCCGCCCGCTAGGCCTCGATAAAGAACTCTACACTTATGATAATTATCTAAACAAAATACATAGTGAGTTACCCCTTAAGTTGAGAGAGTTACTGTGATCACACGCCAAGCCAACCCAATTAATGATCCAGAGGTTATCGACGTCTTAAAAGGATTGCTGCCAGAGACTCTTTTCTCTCACCCCTTTCCGAGCCCGGCTGGTGAATGGCAGGAGCAATTCTTTGAAGGTTTTGAAAACTGGCGCCCCAGAATGCGATCCTCTAGCATTCTTGGCCTTGAAGCGTGGTCTCGATACATTATTCAAGGTACAACAGAGTCTTTTCAAAATTTTGATCTGTACTATTCTGATCGTCAAACCTTTGTACTAAAAGGTGAGTACCCCTATCACCAGCAAGTGGGAGCCCAGGTTGTTGTCAACTATTCTGAAATTCCAAATTCAGGAAAGCTAATTTTAAGTTATCCATTTTCTGCCTCGGGAGAAGTGCCTGAAAAATGGGACAGTATTTTACAGTATTGCACTTCCAACAATATTCCCGTGCTTCTTGATTGCGCATTGATTCACTTGGCGGAATTGCCATCGGTGGATGTGCGCGAGTATCCTTGTATTCACTGGGTGGCTTTTAGTTTCAGTAAAAATTATTGTTCTGGACGCTTCCGTAGTGGAGTTCTTTACTGTCGCTCAGAACTGGCGGGGGTACCTATCGCAGTTGTTAATGAATGGTCTTATCTTAACCACTTGTCGTTGAATATTCACCTGCAACTGATGGCCCGATTTGAATGGAACCACTTGCTAACAAAATATCGTAAGTTCCAAGAGCAGGTATGTCGAGAGCTGAAGGTGCGTCCAAGTTCTTGTGTTCTTTTTGGGTTATCAGCGCACCAGCATCACGACGAATTTAAACGATCTAATGGTGTTCGTCGGCTTTGTCTCTCTCAGGAGTTAATGCAGCGACTTTCAGGAGCTGATGATGAGGGCTGATTTATTCGTCAAAACCATAGATTTTGATGAGATTCGCACCTATTGGATCGCGAAGAATCACTTCCAAGACAAAAATAAAAAGATAATTGAGAATGTTAGGTATTTAGGTCCGTATACCAATACTGAAGACTCTCCACGCTATTGCTGCTACGGATTGTTTCTGAAAGAGGAGCTGGTCGGAGTTACTATGCTGCGAGCTTGGAACAATGAATGGGTGCGCTATCGTACCCTCAATATTGATGCAAAGTTGCGAGGTCAAAATATCGGTTGGGATTTTCTAATGACAGCTTATCAGGATGGCTGGCAGGGGCGAGACATTTTCGGCTGGGTGCGTAGAACCCACCTTGCATGGACAGAGAACCACCACTTCAAGCCTATTAATGGAGTTTGGCAAGGAGAGCACATTGCCATGGTTTTAGGCCAAGATAAGATTAAAGAGTTAGAGAAACGAAATGGATTCTCTATCTTGGCAGCAGGTTTCAATGATCAAAATGTGGGCTCGCAAGGGAGAGGGTGATGACAGGTATTTTGCGACCCTTTATAATTTTACTACAATTAATTGTTGGAGTACCCCTGTGTTTGATAGCTCTTTTGCTCCCTTACCGATTGCGAAGTCTGTACCTCGTAATGATCGCTCGTTTGTTTCATAGCCCCTTTATTTTGTTTGGACGGCTCACAAAATTTCTGTGTGATCAACTTGGTATCGATCCGAAGGGGATCTATGAATAATGAAATGGCCTGTTCCATTTTGTTTTCCGGTGGGACTGATTCTCTTTGTGCGGCTGCCGTCGCCGCTGAAAAGTACCAGCGAATTCATCTTCTGACCTTTTTTGATCTATCGAATAAGAATTCTCCAATGCCAGTGAACAGCGCTCGCCTATTAAGACAAAAGTTTCCGGAGCGAGACATTAGGCACTTTTCTATCGACACCGACCCCATCGTTCGACATTTGAGTTATGACAGGTACTTTTCTAACCTGCGTCGGTATAAGCTTTTGCTTACAGCAAACTGTGCATTCACCTCGATGAGCTGGCATATTGCGACAGTTTTGCACAATAAAAACAACAATATCTCTGTCGCGGCGGATGGATTGACAAGAGAAATGATGCACTTGCCAGGGCACATGGACAGTTTTATTGAGGTTATGAAGGGTTTTTACCAACGCTTCGACATGAAATATGAGAATCCAGTTCGTGAATGGGCTGTCCCGGAAGAGCAAACCTTGGAAGATCGGTTTATTATTGATCGTCATGGGTTTCTGTTTCCAAGTGAAGAAGAGAAAAGTGTGCGTACAACTGGGCAGTATCTGTTCGATTTAGGAATTTTTGATCGACCGAATATTAAAGGCTCCAGCTTGGACCGCAGTCTCCAGCATGATTGCTATCCTTTTGTTCTTTATAATATAATGCTGTTTTGGGTTTATTTAAATTTCATGCCGATGCAGCAGTTCGAGGGGCGTTTGATGACAATGGTGAAAGACAAAATTGAAAGCTTCCAGCTGTTGCTTGAACAATCAGGTACGCAAGTTGGTGACTTGCAAGAATTTTATCAGGCCGAGGAGTTGAATGCTTAAAAAAGCGATAGCCAGTAGCCTTTATATTCTTTGTATCATCGTCGGTACGTTTTTAGCCTTTGAAGCCTGGCTTCGTATAAAAATGTATTATATTAAAAGTGATCCTTACGAAATTGTCATGTTTGAAAAGGTTCATGATCGCATTTCTGAACTATGGCTTAGAGGCTATGACGATAGAAAATACTTCTGGGGCCCTCCTTATCATGTTTATCTTAATAGGGGAGAGGACGATCAGAGAAGAATCGAAAAAATTCACGCATCTTCGATCTTACCCAGTGGAGAATGGCACACGCCCAACTTTTTAAGAAGCCCTAAGGAAGTTGAGGTGTCGAGTTATCAAGTCACGGTAAATTCTTTGGGGTTTCGAAGTCCTGAATTCCCAGTTGATAAGTCTGAAGATGTGTATCGTGTAATTGTCCTAGGCTCTTATCCTGCATTCGGTTCCGGAGTTAATGATGATGAGACGTATTCATCGTACCTGCAAAAAAAGTTGCAAAAAATTTACCCCGACAAGAAGGTTGAAGTTTGGAATGGTGGCCAGCAGGGCACAACATCAATTAATGGCTATGCTCGCCTTATTAAAGAAATACCAAAATACCAGCCGGATCTTTTAATTTGGGATTTTGGCTGGGTCGATTTGTATTTTGGAGAAGACTTTGTAAAAGATGAAAGCGACCAGGATTTTGAATACAGTTTGAAACAGCGAACATTGCAGTGGGTGTGGCGGAATTTAACTTTTGCTGTGAGTTCACGCCTGATTTATCATTTTTTTAATGCCGACTTTCGAAAGGTACTTCTCAAAGATTGGCGTCGTCTCACAAGCAAGGCGATAGCCTTTTGTAAAGACAATGGCATCCCGGTCCTTTTACTGAAACAGCGTGCTGTCATTATACAAGATGAAGAGTATCAACAGTTTGAAGATCCTCAATCAGGTGTTTTCTTTTTAAATGTGGGGCAACAGTTTCGAGACGGGACGCTGAAACCGACAACGGAAATGAGACAAGAGTTTTGGGAAAAACCCAACTGGTTAACTGAAGCAGGTTATAAACAAGGTGATGAAATCCCAGATGTTTATTATTGGCGAGTCGACGCCATTCAGTTAAACCGCTTCGCCTTGGAAGAGGTCGCATCCGACATTACAGAACTTATAAAAGAAAGACGGTTGTAGTGCTCAAAAAAGTACTCAGCTACCTCGTAGCGACGATAATATGGATTTCTGTTTTAGAGTGGGGGAGTCGAGGTGTTATCGATCGATACGGTGATCCACGTCTCAAGTCTTACAGGATCTTGCGGCAAGACGCGAAATTGGGTTGGAAGCTAAGGTCGGGTTTGGACCTGAAATTTTATGATGGCAAACTGACCACCAACAGTGATGGATTCCGCGCCGCTGAAGGATTGGACAAAAATCAAAAGATCTCGATCATGACGTTAGGGCCATCGAGTGCTTTCGGCTGGGGTGTGGGAGATCAAGAGACCTACACCCACCATGTAAGCCAATGGCTGAACGACAAGAAGTCAGATCCGTCACCTCCCTTCAATGCGAGCCAGGTCGGCTATTCCAGCTTGCAAGGATTGTGGTTGTTTGAAGATTTGAAGCCTATGAACTTCAAGCCGCAAGTCGTTGTTGTTGCCTATGGGGTCAATGATATTGACCGCTTTCGGTTTTTCTTCTCTAGTGCGAAGTCAGACCAAGACGAGTTGAGTGCGACCAAATCAGTTGAAGCATACAATTTTTTAAGCCAATCGAGTTTTTTTAATTTGGTTGCCTATGTCGCCAAAAAAAAGTTGGGCAATTTGAATTGCGATTGGATGACTAAAATACCTGTGCAGCGGGTTGGTATCGACAAGTCAATGGATGCTTTGGCTACGATAATTCGTTCCTACCAAGAGTCAGGAGTCACCGTTGTCGCAATTAATACGCCCCATCGCTATGAAGATAAGTTCCAAAATTATGACGGTGAAGCGGAGAAGAAAATTCAACACATGAGACAAAAAAGCTTTTCAAGTCGGGAGGCATTTGTTGAAAACATTAAAAAAATTGTCAAGAATCATCCGCATCAGACACTTGGCTATTACGAGTTGATGCGCGTCGCTGCAGAGAAAGGGGATTGTCAGGGCGCTGAAGATTTCTTAGATAAAGCACGCCTCAACGAACCTCGCCGGATCGTCTTTGAGATCAATCGCTTTAATAAAGCATTGGCAAGTCTGTCGAAGGAAATCCAAACGCCTTTGATTGACGCTCATCGGCTTTTAAAACAAGACCAAAAGATGTTTGTCGACCCAATTCACCCTAGCGCCGTGGGGCATAAATTGATTGCAGAATCGGTGATAAGACAGTTAAGTTCAATTAAGGGAGACGAATGAACAAGAACAGTCGATCAATGGTTAAACTCCTTTCGGTTATTTTTTCGGAAATCCGTAAGCAAAAGAAGTGGTGGCTGTTGCCGGTGTGGATTCTCCTGCTGACTTTGGCATTGGTGCTTGTGATTTCTGGTTCGTCTTATTTGATTCCGGCCATTTACATCGCATTTTAAATTCCCTAACTTTTAAATAAACGGAGTTGGAGTGAAAAAGAACACCTCTTATTGCACAGCAGCCTTTCGATCGATCTATTTAAATAATGGAGTGGCTCGGCCGTGTTGTTGGTACTCGAGGCAAGAGATTCAGAACAAAAACACCTCACTGTCAGATGTGAATCAGGTCTTTCTTTCAAAAGAGTTTGAAGAAATTCGTGAAAAGATGGAGGCCGGCATAGAGATACCGGCTTGCCTCACCTGCAATCAGCATGAAAAAAAGGGAGGTAAAAGCCATCGCACAATGTGGAACCAAAGGGTTTTTAATAATGATGGCCCCGATCATCGCCAACCCGGAGCGACTTTAAAAGCTTTGGACTTGAACATGGGGAACTTATGCAATCTGAAATGTGTGATGTGTGATAGCTATAACAGTACCTCATGGCTCGCCGACGAGAAAAAACTTTACGGGCAAGCTCAGTGCAACCAAAAGAAAATTTTTGATATCAATAATCTGGACCGCGATTCTTTGCGTAATCTGGAATGGTTGAAGCTTGCAGGTGGCGAAGTTTTTTTAATGCCCGAGCATAAACAGTTACTGACATACCTGGTGGAACATAATATTTCACAAAATATCGAGTTGGTTTATGTCACCAACAACACTGTCAGTGCGCAGCCATTCACAGACCTTTGGAAGCACTTTAAAAAAATTCGACTCATTCTTAGTGTTGATGGGGTGGGGGCCGTGAATGAATACATCAGACATCCCGTCGCCTGGGAAACCAACAACCAAATCATTGATGAGTTTAAGGCTATGCAAGAGAATTTAAAAATAAGTTTAGAGGTAAATAGCGTCGTTTCAGTTCTTAATGTATTTCATCTTTTAGAGTTGGATCAATGGTGGCGAAACAAGTCACCTGGGAGTCCAATTTTTTACCGTCTGATTTCAAAGCCCGACCGTTTTCGTATCGAATATATGAGTCCATCTTTAAAAGAGAAGGCGGCTGAGCTTTATCGGGAACTTCCGCAATTTCAACACGTCTTTAATGCTCTTACACAGAAGGGGCAGGATCCGGTCGAGGAAAACGATTTTTTTAGTTGGATTCAATCATTGGATGCTATTCGCAAGACACGATTTGCAGAAATCAACCCGCAGTTTTACTAAGCAAAAAAGCCAGTGAGGCTGACCCGCGCTGCCATACCGGCGGCTGGATCCACACGTTCCACTTTGTGAAAACACTGATTGCGCAAAATAACCAACCGGTTCGGTTTGGGTATAACAAAAGTTCCCATGCCGGGCTCAAAAAGAGTTTCTCTTTCCAAATTATGGTCGAACGTCACGCCTCGTTGTCCATAATCCTTGCCAAAAGAGTCTTTAAGGGCGGTGCCATCCATGGATGGCGTTGTCACCGAGGCTTGGCCGCTGTGCCGAGTTCTTGGGTCGGCGACCAAGAGATTTCCGGCCCACATCGGATGCCATTGCTGGTGGGCGTAAAAACTGTAAGAGGCTTTCGCCTTTATATCGCGATGCCACCCCAACTCGGCTCCCGAATAGTACGCATGTACCATCATTGAAATTTTGTCAGACCAATCTTTAGGGATTGAATCAATTGTACTGAGGGTCTCCAGTAATTGCAGGCGAAAGGGTTCATAGTTGTTTTTCCAAGGACCATCCTGACTCCAGTATTTATTGATACTTTTATAAATCGGTCCAGAATTGAATCGATAAACCTTATCTTCACCATAATTGATGGCATTGTAGGTGTCGCATTCAAGTTGGTCGTGGACTTTATTGAGAGCCTCAGGACTCAATAGATCGTCGATGACTAGAAAATTGTCTTCTTCATGGGTTAACTTCATAGTCGCCATTTTATGAGGACTTTCGGTCAGGTGGCAAGAGATTGGTTTTTTCTAGAGAGTCTTTGTTTGCAACAGATTATCGCTTGAGGTCCCATTCTGAGGCATTATACTAAAGACGAATTGGATAGAAGATTACTATATAGACTATAATTAAATTAAACCTGAAACGTTAGGTGGCCTTATGGATCGTAGAGATTTTATGCAATATTTCAAAGCCGTTGGTTCAATGGCTGTGGTTAGCAGTTTACCCCGGTATGTGGGAGCGCCAAAGTTAGCTGGAGATGTGCATCGCTTCGGAGTTAATATTCCATTTTCAAGCTTCTACAATGAAGAATCCAATCACCTGCTACTTGGGTACTTTTTGGCGACAAAGCACATCAATAAAGGTGGTTCTTTGCTGGGGACTCGATTCTTTCCGAATTTAAAAGGCAATGGAATCCTGGGCAAAAAAGTTCAATTGATATTAAAAGATTCAATGGGTGATGCTGGCATCGCCAAAGCCAACGCTCAAGATTTATTCCAGTCTTATGGTGTCGTTATGGTTTCCGGAGGAACATCTTCTGCAGAGGTTTTGGTCAATCGGGCGGTGGCTTCGGAACATGGTTTTGTCTGTATGGACGGCATAAGTCATTCTGAGTCTTGTTCAAAGGATCAAAATGGTTTCTCAATGAATTTTGATAATAAGCATTCAGCAGAAATAGTCGCTCGCCAAGTTGCCAAAGGTAGCCGCTATATACAAATTTACGCCAAATACGATTGGAGTAAAAATCAAATGGCCGCTTTTACCGAAAAGCTTAATCAGCGAGGGGCGATCGAAGTGGCGCGCTATCAAATGAATGACACCATGGTTTCAGAGGCTTTTCAGCGTTTGAAAGAAAGTGATGCAGAAGCTTTAGTTATTAATTTGTATGGTCAGAAGCTTGTGAAATTTATGAACACCCTAATGGCCAGTCCTGATCTCGTTCAAAGCCTTAGAAAAAACAAAAGTCAAATTGTGGTTCCTCTGATTTCGCAATTGATAGAAAAGAGTTTTGATTTTTCAAAGGTGCCAGGGCTTGTCACTTGTAAATTCTGGGATGCTGAATTTCCGCGAGACAGTGTAGCTAAGACCTTCGTGCGTGAATTTGAAGCTGAATACGGCGTCAAACCATCAGAAGCCTCGTACATCAGTTACTTTCAGACTTTAAATTTTGCCAATGCGGCTCAAGGTGTTGGAAGTTTTGATCGCCAGCCAGTTGCAAACTATCTGAAATCGGAGGCTCACGAGAGATTCCAATACAGTTCTGATGAGCACAGAGCTTTTGATTCTGGAGTATTGGTTGTCAATCAAGGAGCCCAAGACGGCTTACAAAAAAGCTTGGTTTAATCCGTTTAAGTGAATAAGTAATTGTTTTCAGGAAACAAGGAAAGAAAATCCTTGTTGACCTGTTGATCATATTGATTCAGCCAACTCTGGCAATTTTCAATCGCTGACCGATCAGGCTCAAGGTGAGTCATCGAGCCAATTAAATCGAGAACATGATTTTTATAAGTGGTGTAACCACGAAAATCCTGAGCTTCAATTACCTGTCGCGCGTGGCTCAGTTTGGAGCCGTAACTTTGTAGCATAAATCTTTCAGGTTTGCCGACGTAGTTATAATGGGGCTCGACCCATTCCAATCGCTGATCATCAAGAAAATGCATGATGCGATCGAGATAAACCAGGTTGAGAATATTCAGCGCAATGTTGCACTTTACTCGGCCAAGATTATCGAACTTTGAAAAGCGGTCTCGAAAACTTAACAAGTTGTCTGCAAATTTTTTCCATTTCAGGCCAGTTCTTAAGTACTCACCCTGTTCACCAACACCGTCTATCGAGATTCTGAGGTATAGCTTATGTCCCTTTTGTAAGAGTCTTTCAATAGCTGACTCGAATTTCTCTTTTTGAGCAGTCGGGTAATACAGATTGGTGCTGAAGCTTACAGTTTTCTTTGCTGAGGAATCAGGGGCTTGTAATAGAATATCAATAATCCGATAGAATTCTTCGTGTAAGGCTGGTTCACCACCAAAAACTTGAAAAACAGAGATCTCTTCGTAGTGAGTCTGTAGGTAATTTAAAAGCTCCTCTGATAACTTCGGTCCGCGATGCTGACCCTTGCGTGACTCTTCGACTGGAAACTCCCTCTCCCAGAGAGAAGAACAGTTGGACGAGCAAAAAACACATTTTAAATTACAGAGATTTTGAAATTTGATTTCAAAAATTTTTGGTGCCTGCATTTTATCCAGGTGCGATTTCGGATGGCGAAAATCTTGTTTAAGGACTTGTCGATAGCTTTTAATGCCCCGTTCTTGGTCGCTCCAGCATTTTTGACAGAGTGGATCTTTTATTCCTGTGCGCAGGTTCTGGCGAAGTTCGATTAAGCGTGAGTGGTTATTAAAATCTTGGTCATTTAGGGGTTGATAATCGATCCGTGGACAAGGTCGCCACCACCCGAAGCCACTGTCAATACTGTACATTTCCCAGGGGAAGGTACAAATAACATCGCTTGGATTGTCGCTTTCATTTCTAATTCTTTTATTATAAACTTTTTCTAACCCGTTGCTAGTCTCACTGTAGCGAATGCTTCGGAGGAGGGTTTTTTGACATTCCTGCTTTTAGCGATCTTTTGTTTGTTCGGTGGAGCCCAGGCGGAAGATCCTTTTTTTAAAAATCTTGAGGGAAAAGAACCGGCCCTTAAGCAACGTATTCTTGAAAAAAGAATCTTTTTTGACAGTGAGTTGGAAAACTCGTTAACGACAAAGAAAAATATTGTCGAATACTTAAAATTGCCAACTCCATCGGACGCTAAGAAGTTGGAGTTTGTTTTACAAACTCTTTCCAACACAAAGAATAAAAATTTTGTCGATACGGCATTTTTTGCAATCTTTGAGTCAGTAGGAGCGGAGACTCTGTTTGAAAATAGAGATCAAATCATCGGTTTTTTAACCCCTGATCAAGCGGAGAAATATGACAAAGAGTTCATCGTGTATCTTTTTGATGGAAACGATGTCGATACTTACCTGAAAAATAAACAAGCTATTATTGAAATGGGAAGAAGGTACGCCAATACAAACGATGAAAAAATTGCTGAGCATCTCTTTACCCTTGCTTACCGCCTGAACCTTGAGACGATCGCCAATCAATATGTTCAAAAAATCAAAGGTCTGATTGAGAAAAAATGGCTGGTTCGGAACATCTACTGCTATTTTCTTGTTAGTAGGGAGCAGTCCCAGGAGGCGGAAGACTGTTTTTCTAAAATTCCCAATGTTTGGGGGCCTCTAGGCAAACTTTACAGTCAAAAAGTTCGTGGAGGCAAGCAACCAGACATCACAAGTCAGTTCGAAAATTTACGTGGGCAGTTTAAGTCGGTGAAGCCACGCCTGATTGTCTACGAGTATTTTTTGACTGAAAATTTATCGCAGGCCAGTATGCAGAAAGTCCAAAATGTTAACTGGGATTATCAAAACGGATTTTTAATTGTCATGCTCAATCGAAAATATAAGAAAATTCCAAAGCCGGTGATACAAAAAATTCAAAGCCATATTGTGCAAAACAATCCGAATGGGTATTTGACCCAGGTTTTACAGGGAAAGCAACCGACTTCGAAACTGAAAACTTGGTTTGGAGAAAAATCGATTTTTAACCAAAGCGTGCGCTAATGGAAACACCCCAAGCACAAGAAAACTCTTGGTTCAAAATTCAAGATCTAGAGATACTTGAGGTTGAACTGACAACTTTTTGTAATGCTCGCTGTCCGTTATGTTCCAGGCAGGTTTTTTCCACTTATAAAGAGGATCCAACTTTGCCAAAGCGCCATATGGATACGAAAGACGTTTTATCTTTATTGCCAAGTTTAGCCAAATGCAAGCAGGTGCATGTCGACTTTATCGGGTCCTTTGGAGATCCGATTATGCACCCTGAGCTTTTAGAAATTTGCGAGCGTTATTTGGAGTTGCCAAATGTTACTGTAATGATCGAGACCAATGCGAGTGTTCGCGGAGATTCATTTTGGCAGGATTTGGGACGATTATCGGCACTGTCTGAACGCTTGAAAGTCAGTTTTTCAATTGATGGACTGGCTGATACGAATCGTATCTATCGCGCCAATACCGATTTCGATAAAATAATGAGAAATGCCAAAGAGTACCTTTCTCAGGGCGGCTGGGGCGCTTGGAAGTTTATTTGCTTTAAACACAATCAACACCAATTTGATGAGGCGAAAGATCTTGCGCAGGCCATGGGGTTTCAGCGTTTTGTTTTTCAACATAGTCCTCGCTGGCAGGCACTTAAGCACCCGATCGAAGGAACTCCCTTTGTTTTAGAGCCTAGCGATGTGGCCCGTGAAAATCTCGAGCAAATGAAATTCATGTTAAAAGAGGAGTCTGGAATTCAATGTCGAAGTCTTGAGCGGGTGATGCTATTTTTGAACTACCGTTTTGAACTTTGGCCATGCAGTTATTTTAGCGTTGAAAGGGAACGCAACAAGCGTTTTGGCCCATACTGGAAAGCGATGAGCCAGAAGTATGGAGAAGGATTCAATAGTTTGTACAACACATCAATCGAGGATTTGTTGGAGCATCCCTATTTCCAAAAAACTTTGCCCCAAAGTTGGAAGAGTCGAGAAAACTACACGCCGATTTGTGGGCAGTTTTGTGGTGGGGTGAATTATTGGCGCAAAACTAAGCAGGTCTACAGCCTACAAGGAGGTTCGCTTTGATTCTGGGCACAGGCAACCCTGAAAAGGGCTTCGCTAAAGTTTTGGCGAAGCATTTTAAAATCGATTTTTGCAGTCGTAGTAATGGCTTTGATCTATTGACACAAGAAGGACGAAGCCGTTTTGGCAAGAAAAGTCTCGACTATTCTGTTTTCATTAACAATTCAAAGTTGAAAGATTTTAAGCAAGTTCAACTCTTGCAAGAGGTTTATGAAACATGGGTCGAAAATGATCACGACGGTTTGATTGTCAACATTGGAAGCAATAGTGCTTATGATATAAAAGGTGTTTCACGCACCTATGAGGCTGAAAAGAATGCCCTGCGAACTTACTCCCTTATGTTGGGACGTCATAATAAATCTCCTCAGGATAAAAAACGTCCGCGTATTCGTTGTAGTTTTGTTGCCGTCGGGTGGCTGGATTTGGAGCATGTGAAAGATCGAGGTCAGGGGCAACAAAAAATGAATCCGGATCAATTTTGCCAGGTCATCAATTGGATCATCGAAAGCCCGGAAAGTTTCAACATCAATGAAATTTCAGTGGATGCTCTTTAGACAAAATAGATTAAGGTTGAACGACATTCGGGAAATTAAAGTCAATAAGGCCTTCGAGTTCTGAGAAATACGATTTAAAGTCATACTTAGAGGCCTTGTCCATAACTCGAACGTACTCATTTAATTTTATTATTTGTTGTGGGTCGTCTTGCCTTGAATGCATGAAAGTCACAACATTTTTAAGAGAATCAC
>CAXRIX010000115.1:0-8652 GCA_964230555.1 Bdellovibrionales bacterium | reverse complement strand
ACCCAAGGACTGATCGGCACCACCTGAAACTGCATTCCCGGATTGTTTGAACCTTTCACACACCCGCCTTTTCGCTCAATTCAACCAACACACCACCCGTTGATTTGGGATGTATAAAAACCACTCGACAATTGTGAGCTCCCGGTCGCGGCTCTTCGTTAATCAAACGCACACCCTTTTCTTTTAACATTTTGACCATCTCGTCAATACCTTCGACTCGAAAACAAATATGGTGAATGCCCGGGCCTCTTTTATCAAGAAACTTGGCGATCGGACTGTCACCGCTGGTCGGCTCTAAAAGTTCAATGTTGGCATTGTTGGCGGTGCCGTAAAATCCAACCTTTACGTTTTCTGTAGGAACCTCTTCGACCCCACCCTTTTTAAGTCCAAGGATTTCAAAAAAATTGCCTTCGCTAACTTCTTGAGTTGCGACTCCGATATGGTCCAGTTGAATTTTAAATGACATTTTTTTTCTCCAATTTTTTAAAATGAGGGTGCAACTGCTCATAGCTTTGATTGGTGGTTTCGATAACCAATTTAGTTTGGGCAATCAGGGGAAAAAAATTGGTATCCCCACCCCATCGAGGAATAATATGGTAATGCAAGTGATCAGGAATTCCAGCCCCTGCCACCTGTCCCAAATTCATGCCGGTATTAAAGCCATGAGGGCTGTAAACCTTCTTTAAAATTTTAATGCAATGCTTGGTCAAAATTTGCATATCGGTGATCAGCTTATCAGAGGCTTTGTCAAACTCAGCAATATGCTTTTTGGGGGTCACCAAAAGATGCCCATTATTATAAGGGTATTTATTCAATAGAACCATCATCGAACGATTACTGAATAAGACCAAGGATTCGGGATTCTTGGCATTTTTGGCAGCGGTACAGAAGACACAGCCCTTGGGTTTAATGACCTTACGGACGTATTGCAGGCGATGAGGGCTCTCAATCACATCTCTCTCGTTCGGCCAAATGTCCGACTGCAATTTCTTGGTTGATTTCTTTTTCATCCACTTCCCTCACCCAAAGATACCGGCGTCATCATATCAAAAAAAAAGCCACTCTAGGAGTGGCTCTCTCTATTTGCTGCGATGGCTCAGGCCCTTGAAACTCAACTGAGGTGTTTTTCAACCTCAGTCAGGATCGCAAGAGCTAAAACTTTAAGGTTTTAGCCATCCCTGCTTCATTAGTTATCGTTCTGCTGAAGGTCTTTCAACTGGTCAGAGAACAGATCGCCAAGAGTGGCATTTGTCGGCTTAGCCGTCTTCTTCTGGTATTCTGAAACATCAGCGTTTTGCTCACGAAGCGTGGCAAGACGAGCACTTAGGCCCACCTTACGAGCATCTTGATCAATACTGATCACTTCAGCCTTGATGGTATCACCCACTTTACAAACTTCATCCGGCGAATTCACACGCTTGGTTGAAAGCTCAGAAATATGGACCAAACCTTCGATATCATCAGAAAGCTCAACAAAAACTCCAAAATCAGCCAGCTTGGTGACTTTCACCTCATGCATAGTACCGATGGTGAACTTCTTATCCACTTCGGCCCAAGGGTCGGCATCCAACTGCTTGATTCCAAGACTGAATCTTTCGTTTTCGATATCAACACCAAGAACAACCGCACGCACTTTATCGCCTTTGGTATACATTTCAGAAGGATGGTTCACACGCTTGGTCCAAGAGAAGTCAGAAATGTGGACCATGCCGTCAATACCTTCTTCGATACCAATAAAGATACCAAAATCAGTGATCGACTTCACTTCACCTTCAATAATGGTTCCTGGAGGATAAGCTTCTTTAAGCTCGTTCCATGGGTTCGGCTGAAGCTGTTTCATACCTAGGCTGATGCGACGGTTTTCTTCGTCAAGAGCCAAGACCTGAACTTCCACTTCGTCACCAACGTTAACGATTTGCGAAGGATGCTTCACGCGCTTTGTCCAAGACATTTCAGACACGTGAATGAGACCTTCAACACCTTCACCAACATCGATAAAGGCACCATAGTCCGTTAGGCTTACTACAGTTCCTGTGATTTTTGCTCCAACAGGGAACTTGTCAGCGGTGTCGTTCCAAGGATCTTCAGTCAATTGCTTAAGACCAAGAGAAACACGCTCTTTTTCTGTATCGTATTTTAAGACCATGACTTCGATTTCGTCGCCCACATTGATCACTTCACTAGGATGCTTGATACGAGACCAGCTCATGTCGGTGATATGTAATAGACCATCGATTCCACCAAGATCGATAAAAGCTCCGTAATCGGTAACGTTTTTCACGATACCATTCACTTTGCTTCCCTCTTTCATTTGATCTTTGGTTTGAGATCTTAGGGATTCACGCTCTTCCTCAAGAAGGGCACGGCGAGAAAGCACAATGTTTCCACGCTTTTTATTAAATTTGATAACTTTGAATTTGAACTTCTTGCCAATGTACATGTCCATGTTACGTACGGGGCGAAGATCAATTTGACTTCCAGGAAGGAAAGCCTTCACACCGATATCCACACTGAGTCCACCCTTAACTTTAGAGATAACAGTTCCTTCAATGTGTTCTTCGTTTTCTGCGGCCCGAGAAATATCGGTCCAAGCTCGCATCATATCGGCTTTTTCTTTAGACAAAACAATCATTCCGTTGTCGTTTTCAATTTTGTCAACGTAGACTTCGATTTCGTCTCCGGGTTGAATGGCATCGCTGCCTTCCACCACTCGGAATTCGCTCATCGGGATCAGTCCCTCAGATTTGTATTTTATATCAACAAGAACATAATCGGGTTGGACCTCAACGATGGATCCTTTGACGATATCACCCGCCTTCACTTCGTTCTCTTTAACCGCGTCCTCAAATAATTCCGCGAATTCACCTGACTTTTTATTCTCTTCTTTTTCGTCTTCTTTGAAGAGTCGAAGAATTTCTAATTCTTCCTTTTGTTTTTTGGTTAGATTGTTTGTTTTATTCATTACTTTATTTTGTACCTCCTTGGTGGACTCAAGACCTCAAAAGAGATTTTGACTCCTAAATTTCACAATCATCCATCAAGCTCACCGTTGATTCGGTGAATTGCTGATTTCATAAGAGTGAACGTAGAGTTATAAAGCTTAAACGCTCAAAGTCAAAGGGATTCAGGGCAATTTTAGACCCTTAGATTGTGAATATTTCAGAACTTCTTGGACCACCTCGGCCAGGCTTAAAAAGCTCGAATCAATTTTTAAAGAGCCATCCGCCTCTTTTAAGGGTGCGACCTTTCTTTGGGCGTCCTGAGCATCTCTAACTATCTGCATTTCTTGGGTTTTTTCCTGATCTGACCCCTCTTCGGCGGATCGTCTCTTGGCGCGTAGGTCGGGATTAGCCGTCAGATAGATTTTGATAGGGGCCCCCGGAAAAACGACGGTTCCACAGTCTCGCCCCTCGGCCACTAAACCGATGTCGCTATCAAAGCAGTTGCGCTGCCTTTCTAAAAGCGCTTTGCGAACCTCTGGGATCTGGCTGATTTTACTGGCCATAGCTCCGACTTTTTCACCAACGATATCGCTGGTGACATCCTCGCCTCGATAGCGCACCAAAGTGTTAGCGGCGGTCATTTCCACTTTCCATTTGTCCGAACCCACCAGTTCAATCAGGGCGGGCTCGTTGTTGGCCGCCACACCCTCGCGGAGGGCCGCTAAAGCCAGGCCTCGGTAAAAGGCACCCGTCGATACCCAGTTCCACCCCAATTCATCCGCCACCCGTCGGCTCACCGACGATTTTCCAGAGGCCGATGGCCCATCAATCGTTATCAGTTTTTCAATACTCACAGCTTTGGTACCTCGGCAATAACTTGTTTCATGATCTCTTTGGCTTTTATATTTTCTTCGGCGGTGCCAATCGTTAATCGGATATGACGAGGCAAACCATAGCCACCCATCGGTCGCACCAGTAAACCTTTACGCATGGCATTCGTAAAAAACAAGGAGCCATCGCGAAGGCTGTCAAAAAGGACGAAATTGGTTTGCGACGGCGTATAGGGAAGTCCCATGGAATCAAAAAACTGATAGTAATCATCCAAGCCGGACCACACCATTTCTTGAGAGCGACGAATATAATCCTGATCATCAAGAGCAGCGATCGCCGCCTCTTGGGCCAGAGTGTTGACATTAAAAGGGTTGCGCACCCGATTGACCCACTGGGTATGTTCCGCACTTCCAATCAAAGCGCCGACTCTCAGTCCGGCCAACCCAAAGATTTTACTAAAGGTGCGGCAAATCAACACATTGTTGTATTTTTTAAAAAAATCAGCACTCTGCGCAAAGTCCTCAGCCCGAACGTATTCATTATAAGCCTCATCAAAGACCACTAAAATATCGGTGCGCCCTCCCAAAACCTCCAACAGTCGGGTGACCTCATCTTTAGAAAGATAAGTACCGGTTGGGTTATTCGGATTGGCGAGAAACAAAATTTTCTCTCGCTTGTTATGATCTTTTTTAAAGTCTTGTATGAATTTGTCGACATCCCAGCGGAAATTTTTATCCACTGTAATTTCCTCTTTGCCAACCCGAGCCGCTTGGGCACAAACACTGTAGGCAATAAAGGATCTTTGCGGAGTGATGATTTTATCTCCGGGTTCACAAAAAACTCGAATCAAAAGGTCGATCAATTCGTTGGATCCGTTACCAATCACAATGTCATCAGCTCGGACTTTCCATTGCTGGGCCAATTTGGTTCGCAGTTTGTAGCAACTGGGATCAGGATATCGCGACAAATCAAATTTGGCTTCCTTGATCGCCTCCATCGCCTTGGGACTCGGGCCTAAAGGATTTTCGTTACTGGCCAATTTAATGACGTCTTCCAGTCCCAACTCTCGCTTGGTTTCTTCAATCGGTTTGCCCGGCTTGTAAGGTATCAAGGATTCAATTTCAGGAGATACTCGCATTTCCGCTTACCTTTCGATGATGTTTATATTCCGCTCTCGAATTTGATCTTTAATCTTATCGATATGCTCTTGGCTCATTGTCTCTAATAGGAAATCAATGCGCGTCTGTCGCAGTGAAAGTTCAGGACTGACCCGATCATGATGGACATCCAAAACATTGGCTCTTAGGTCGGCGAAGTCGCGAGTGATCAAAGCCAAATGCCCAGGAAGGTCATCGACAATCACGGAGATACGGGCCAATCGCCCGGATTTCCGCAGTCCGGTGTCGATCACCGAACTGATGGTATTTAAATCAACATTTCCACCACAAAGAACCACACAACTGGGGCCCTTGGTTTTAATTTTTCCTGTCAAAACAGCCGCTAAGCCGGCCGCGCCCGAACCTTCAAGGATTGTTTTCTCCATTTCCATTCCGTAGACGATGGCCTGAGAAAGATCCTCGTCGGATACGGTAACGATGTCGTCAACATACGGGTCAATATAGGTTTGAAACATCAGAGGGCTGGGATTTTTAACGGCAATTCCGTCGGCAATTGTTGAAATCACCGGCGGTAGCTCGACAGGTATTTTCTTTTTCAACTGCATCATCCCGGGCGCTTGATTCGATACCACACCATAAACTTTGCACTTGGGATTTAAATGCTTCACAACAAAGGCAATTCCACTGATTAAACCGCCCCCGCCAATGGGAACGATAACACTTTCCAAATCGGGTATCGCTTCTAAAATTTCCACACCAATGGTGGCTTGCCCGGCGATCACATGCTTGTCTTGATAGGGATGAACAAAAACGCGACCTTCCGCCTCAGCAATCTCTTGGGCTTTTTGAAACGCTTCATCAAAGATACGTCCGTGCAGAACCACCTCGGCCCCATACCCACGCGTCGCCGATATTTTGATCAAAGGCGCTCCCTCGGGCATCACAATTTTGGCATTCACGTCGTTCAACTGAGAGCTAAGAGCCACACCTTGTGCGTGGTTTCCCGCAGAGGCCGCAATCACTCCGCGCTTTTTCTCTTCTTCTGTCAGATTTGATATTTTATTTAGAGAGCCTCGAATTTTAAAGCTTCCGGTGGTTTGCAAGTTTTCAAGCTTAACGTGCACATTGTTGACCCGAAGCTTTTTGCCTAGGGCCAGATTGGTGGGCGTGCGTCTGGCGACGGCGCCAATGGTTTTTTGGGCGGCCCACACGTCTTCAATTGTAATTTTCAAATCACTCATACACACCTCGGGTGAATCGCAGCTTCAATTTAAAAACAAGAAAGATCGCGATAATAATAAATAATGCGACGGGTATGGTTTGCCCCATAGAGACTCCATAGCCGGCTGGAAGATATCCAAAAACAACCGCCAGACTTCCAACAATCAACGAATAAGGCAGCTGGGATCGCACGTGGTTCATCAAATCACAATCCGAAGAGATCGAACTCATTATCGTGGTGTCAGAAATCGGCGAACAGTGGTCACCCATAATGGCTCCATCCAATATGGCCGCTAAACACAACGAAACGTAAAGACCATAGCCTCCACCGCCCATCGCGACAGCCAACGGCGTTACCGTCGGAATGAGGATCGCCATCGTGCCCCAGCTTGTGCCAGTGGCAAAGGCGGTGATGGCTGAGACCACAAAAATTGCCAGAGGCAACCAGTGGCTACTCACCTTTTCACTAAGAACCGAAACCAAATAGACGCCGGTCTCCATATCGTTACAAACCTCTTTTAACGACCATGCTAAAACCAATATTGAAATGGGCAACCAAGCACTGCGAACTCCTGCGCCGATGGTTTGAAGTAATATCTTGGCTCGTTGATTCGATAGAGTCAGACCGAGAACAAAAGCTGAGATATAGGCCATCGATGAGGAGACAAAAAGAATCCAAATACCGTTTTGACTGGCTGTTAAAACTTGTCGCCAATCCGCCAAACTCAGTGCGCTTTTATTACCGGTAAAACCACCACCATCTCTCCATAGAAGAGTGAACACTAAAACTAAAAGCAATCCGATGGGAAAAATCGCACACAGAACCGACGCCTTAGGTTCATCGTCCTCATCAAAGTCATCATCAAGAATCGGACTTTTCTCATAACTCTTCATTTTCCCAAAATCGATCCCAAAGAAAATATTTACGAAAACAAAGAACAGCATAAGGAAACAATAGAAGCGAAACTGTATGGCATCGAGAAAAACCGCATAGCCGTCCAATTGCCAATTGAATTTTTTGGCCATTTCGGAAAACAAGCCCACCTCATATCCAATCCAAGTGCTGACCAACGCCACGCCGGCGATCGGCGCACTGGTGGCGTCTACTAAAAACGCCAACTTTTCACGGCTCACTTTATAGCGGTCAGTGACCTTACGCATTGTCGACCCAACAATCATGGTGTTGGCGTAATCGTCGATGAAGATAAGACAACCCAACACGGCCGTGACAAACTGAGCACTGCGTGGGCCAACAATAAATTTTTGCAAAGATCGAACCATGGCATGCAAACCACCCGCTGCGGTCATCACGTGCACCATCGACAAAATAAAAAACACAAAACCTAAAATCTGAAGGTTGGACCAAGAAATCGCAGCCACAAAGTCAGTCCACCCGTCCTCACTTCCAGATAAACTAATGGAAACAGCCTCATCGCCCACCAAGGCACTGGCAAAGTAAAAGCACGACTTTTTAATGGCGACAAACAGTCCGCCGAAAAAACCATGTCCCAAGCCTCGGGCCATAAGAAAGGCCCCGATCAATACGGCGGCCCCAAGCCTAACCACCAACCTGCCTGTGATAAAAGCGACACTGATCGCTAAAGCCGGAGGCAGTAAACTCCAACTGGTGCCGGGAACCTCAGAGCCTATAAAGATATGCGCTATCAAAAAAGATAGGGCTATCAAGCCATAAGCTTTACGAAGTTTCCGGGTGTAGTCCGTCATCCTTGGCAGGCCTTAATAATTTCAAAAAAGGAGGGGGCTTTTAAAGAGGCTCCTCCCACCAAAAAACCTCCCACTTCGTCGGCCTGAGCCAACTCGCTGGCATTGATGGGTTTGACCGAGCCACCATAAAGAATGGCGATTTGCTTTTCGTGATTGGGCAGCTTTTCTTTAAGAAATTTTCGAATAAAACGATGGGCTTCACTGACCTGCTCCACCGATGCCACTTCACCGGTGCCAATAGCCCAAACCGGTTCGTAAGCAATATGAAGTTCTTTGTTGGGTTGATAATTGGAAAGTCCTGTTACCAACTGCCGCTGCAACACTTCCAAAGTCAGACCCTGATTGCGTTCATCAAGAGTTTCACCGACACACAGAATGGGACTCAAGCCAAACTCCTGAGCGCTGTGAATCTTGATATTGGTCTGCTCGTCGGATTCGGCAAACAGCTTTCGCCGCTCACTGTGGCCGACTAAAACATACTGAGCCCCAAGTTCGGCCATCACCTTGGGTGAAGTCTCGCCTGTGAAAGCTCCCGAAGCGGCCGGAAAAATATTTTGCGGTCCCCACGCGACTTCAGCTTCCGAGGTCGCTACCGCATTGACAGAAGAAACAAAGAAAATTGTTTTCACCGATTGGGGGATTTCAAAGCCGTTGAATTCTTTAAAAAACTCAGCGGTTTCTTTGGGGTTTTTGTTCATCTTCCAATTTCCGGCTACGACAAAACTCATCCGTCAGTCTCCTCTATCATTTCGGTTTTTCTTACTTTAAGGGCTTCCAGGCCTGGCAACTTGATACCTTGAATGAATTCAAGAGAC
>CAXRIX010000114.1:0-15282 GCA_964230555.1 Bdellovibrionales bacterium | reverse complement strand
ATTTTTAATTGGATCAAATCCGGCTTTGAGCATATTAAACTGGTGGACCCCCGGCTTAACTTTAAAGCTTTCCAATTGCTGCCTTGGCACCCGCTGGCCATCCACAAATATCTCCACATCATCATCCACTTCAAACTTAAGAGTTCCCATTAAGGGGGTCGGTGGTGGGCTTTTTTTCTGAGTCGGTGCAACCGGCTTCCTGGTTTTCGGCTTGGCCTTCACCTTCGGCTGAGGATTCGCCTTAGCCACCGCAGGAGGCTTCGCACCGCCAGCACGCTTTTTCGAGTTAGCCTTAGTGACTGGCTTGGACGTTTCCGTGTCCTCAAGCGATTTTTTTTCAGACGAGTTTGAATCTGAGTCGCCCGGGATACTGCCTTTACTAATGGCCGACTCTGGCGGCCGAGTCTCTTTTGCCTGTAGATCTGGAGCTTTGGCGCCCCCCAGATTCAAGAGTCTCCAGTCAATAAGTGAGTACAATAGCAAAGCACTAAAAACCAAAAGAACCGGCGCCAGAACAATCGGATGTTTCCAATTGAACGATTTTTGATTTCTAAGCAGAGCCAACAATTCAATACCGTTGGGATCTTCGGGGAAAAGCCGTTGAAATTCATTGGCTAGGCTTAACAAAAGTTTTTTATCAATTTTTTTAGACTGCTCAGCCTCTTCCACTTGCCGAACAAGATTGTCGCGCTTCACGGTCAACGACTCTTTAAAAATCTTTTGGCTGGGTGAGGCCGCCACCAATTCTCGACATTTCGGTAAAAGGCCTGAATCGTTCAAGACACCCATAAGCTCGGACTCGACAGACCAAATACTTTCGGGCCGCTCGTCTTTTGCTTGGCTAAGGCATTGATCGACAATTTTTGCCACTCGGGGGTGAATATGGGGACAGACAGTGGCTAAAGGCGGAACCGGCTCCATGGCTTTTTTCAAAATAGCCTGGGCGGTATCACCATAAATGGGTGGTTGACCAGAGAGAAGCTCATAGGCAATGGCTCCAAACGAAAAGAGGTCAGACTTAATACAGGATTTTTCTCCCTCCGTCACTTCAGGCGCCATGTAGCCAAGAGACCCCACCAACAAGCCTAAGCGAGTCATAGTTAAACGATTCAACTCTTTTGCTAAACCAAAATCAGAAAGCTTCACGTCACCTTCATGAGAGATCAGGATGTTCTCTGGTTTTAAATCACGGTGAATAATCCCACGCTCATGAACTGCGCCTAAGCCGCGCGCCACCTGAACCAAAATCCACAGATCCACCTCCATAAGTGGGTTGCGTGTGGTACTCATCCAATCGCGCAAGTGATGGCCTTCGACCAACTCCAACTCTAAACACAGCTGACTCTCCAACATGTGCTCACCATACATTTTCACAACATTGGGATGATCGAATGTTTTCAAGATTTGGATCTCTTCACGCAAGCGCTTAAGAGACTCTTCATCTTGGCTGATGAAATTAAGAAAACTTTTTAAGGCGACGAAATTGTCGGTAGACCGATTTCGGGCTTTAAAAACTTCGGCAGTGGCGCCAGAGCCTAAACTCTGGATAATTTCAAATTGACTCTGATCCATGAAGTCTTCAATAGCAATGACTGACATCCTTGTCATATTTTTTTATTCCTATGTAAGATTTCTATTTTCGTAAAACACGCTCAAGAGCTAAAGTAAAAGTTGTAAACATCACCCTTCACCTTTTTGTTTTTTACAGGTGATTCTAAAGGCTTGAGACTCTCATTCGTGACTGGAACCGGCACCGTCGGTGCCGGCTTTGGGTCTTGAAGCGCCGGCGGTTGGGCCGGCGGGACTGACGGATCTTTCACACCTTGGTAAATCACTTGGATAATGGGGCGCTCCTCCGGCCCTTCGCCTTCAATGCGTTGAACCTGGACACCTGGCAGCGACTGGCTCACCACTTTCGGACGAGGATCGTCTCGTGCCGGAGCCGGCGGCGCAGGTGTTGTCGCCTCCTTAAAAAGAGGAACAGCTCCCTGCTGGGTGTCTTCAATCTCCACCGCTTCAATAGCTTCAACCGATTGGTCCACTTCCTCTTGACTCATTGGCACCCAAACCGTCTCGACTGTTTGCACTTTCTTCATCGGCAAAGATTTTGCGACCGCTTCAGGACCTAATATAAGAAAGAATAAAACAAAGTAAACGTTATAAAGAACTCTCATAATACACCTCTTGATGAGGGACTCTCGCGAGTCCCCGGCCTTAAATCATTTCCTGTTTGATTTCAAAAAGTAGATAGTTTTGATTCACACATTGAAACTCAAGAGACACGAAGGTGTTCTCATCGTCTTCGGTCTGCAATGCCGAACAGAGCACATTCCCTCTGATTTCGTCGCCTTCCACCTCATAGTAAGTCGAGCATTTGCTTTTGTCGGTGTGTTTAAGATCCACTTGATCACTAAGAAAAATAAACGATGGCACCATATCGCCTTCGGTGGGCTTTAAAAAGCCGGTTTTATTTGACTCAATAGCAAAGTCGGTAAGCTGCAAACTTTCTGTAATTTTCATCTGTGTATCGTTGACAAATCGATAGGCCACCACCCGCAAAGACCGATTCGAATGATCATAGCGACACTCAACACTGCTCAACTCCTTGCGATAGCCAAACTCTTTATCGTCATCCTCGGTACCGATAAAACTCATCTCCAGTTGATTGCGAAGTGGTTCATCGGCTACCATCGGCGGGTTATCATTTTGCGAGCAAGCCATAAGGACGGACGACAGACTGAAAAGCATCATTAGTTTTTTCATATTTTTCTCCTTGTTTGAAAATAGTTGTTCCTGGATTGAGCAAGGGCTGTACCATTTTTAGATCAGTCAGGTTTGAGATGAGTTCAAAGACGGTGAAACACCCGTCATGACACATGACAACTTTGTCAGTATATTTTTGAAAGCACTGAATATATTCATTAAACCAGGATGACGATCCCGAAACGTTTTGCTGTGGTCCAACCGGACTGCAGCGACTTAACCCCTCTTATTAAGGAGAGATGATGAAACTTCTAATTTTTACCCTTGTCGGTCTGATTTTACTTCCTGGATTGACCCATGCTCGGCCCCGCGAGGTTTTTAAAATTGAAATTGGCAGTAATTACGAAGGCTATTCAAAACGGGAGTTGCGTCGCCGGGTCTGGGAACTGGAACGAGCTGTGTACCAGTTGCAAGAGCAAGTCTTTCACCTCTCAATGAATAATCAAAAAGGGCAGAGTCAACTGGAGGCCTCTTGGACATGCTCAATACAATCTATGGGAAAAACATTTACCGCCACCAAGGCCACCAAAGGTGCCGCGCGGGCTGAAGTCTTAAAAGATTGTAGCAATCACACCAATGCCATTCATTGCGACCACAGTGATGTGAAATGTGAAAATTAACGGATTTTTACTTACAAAGTGATTTGCAATACGCGGCCTAGGGTTTTTCCAAGGTCGCTGGTAATCGCCACACCTTGAAAAATATAAGTCTCCCCAACATTCAGGCCTTGATCGACAACCACACGGTGAGAGGTTCGCAAGACATTGTCGGATTGGGTCATCCATTCATTTCCGTTACGGTCACGAACCAGCACTTGAGATGTGGCCGGAAGGTCGGTATCCCACGTCACGACAACAACCTCTTCGCCTTGCTTTTCAATAGAAAAATTACTGATCGTTGCGTTGGTTCCTTGCTGACAGGGATTGAAAATTGAACTGGGCGGTAATTCCCAATTTTCTGCAGCAATGGGCTTCCATCCCCTATCAAGAAGTTCAAGATACTTCTTTTGAGGCTCGGAATTATGATTAAATTTAAAATAGCGCCCATTTCCTTGTTGGCCACATTCTTTTTCTGGCTTTGTGTTGTGGTCGACTTTTCTCCACATCGGAATCAGAGCAATGTGGTGGCGAGGACCTTGATAATAGTCCATGCGAATATCTAGGGCGGTGTCTTTGTCCATATGTAATGTCTGATTGGAACATCCAAATTTTGAGGGATGCACTCCATCATTATCCACAATCACCCGTTCTTCGCCGTCAATATCGATCACTTTAAGAATCGCCCCATCGTCTGACAACAGCGCCAATTCATACTCTCCCTCTTCATCATCAGGAGCCAGCTTTAAAACGGACTTGAAGCGAAGTGCAAAGTATTCAACCAAATCTTTACCTTCATCGTCCCGCACCACAGTTCCCGCTTCAGTGGGAAAGCCTGTATCAAAAACCCGAGTCGGTACATTCACTTCAGTAAAGAAAAGTTTTTGTGTCGAGCGCGTTCCTTTGTCAAAAAAGTCTTGGACCCCAGAATGATGATGCAAACGGGTGTCTAAATAGAAAAGCTCAGCAATTAAACCATCACCAAGCCCTGGGTTTCCGGGAACTCCCATGGGATCACAAATCAATTTATTAAGCTGAAAAGAGTTTACATCAAGGTGATGATAAACTGGCGAATTGGTGTCGTCTGATGCCGGCGCATAGACTTCTTGATCACCAGCACCTTGTGAGCACCCCGCGAAGGTCATGAGTCCTAATAATAGAAACACCGTCTTGGTCGTTTGATTTAAGAATTTTCTATTCATTCTAATCATAGTCTCAACATCCCTTGAGTTCCTTTTATTATATAGCAGTCATTCTTTTTATCTTGTAAAAACAATAGTTTATGCTTAATTGAGGCACTAGGATTTTGACAAAAGATTTAACATTTTCCCAACCTCCATAAAATTTAGACAGTTTTTTTGGAGTTGCAAAAAACGACGATTCAAACGGTGACAGGCTCGAAATCTTTCTTTTGTCAGCTCAAGACTCAATTAACCTTTTTTAAAAGTTCATGGGTCTAATATTTACCCCAAAGCCAAATTCATTTTTCTCTGCGAGGACCGTATGTTGTTTGATGTGAAATCGTCGCGCACCATTCTTTGGGGACTAACGGCCAAAGAAGTGATCCACCAATTGGAAACAGGGCAAATCCCCCTCTCCTGCAAGATTTTTCAACCGCTGAAACAAAGGTGGACTGGTATTCCTGCCACTCCACTCATTGCAGGCCAGCTGTCTAACCAGCTTTGCAACAAGTCCCTGAGCTTCAGTTACAATTCATTGTTCTTCCATTGGAGTTTAAAGAACTTTCTTTCGGACCAGGGTTATTTCACTTTGATGAATGTGGTAGCCAAACTTCAAAACAACGAGATAGCTAAGGACTCCCTGATCAATCATCCGACTCTACAGAAGTGGAAACCCATCCATTCGATTGAGATTTTTTCTGAGGACAGCATAAGGTGCCTGTACCGACTGGGCCTTACCGATGGATCTTTCCGGCAGCGGACAAAGGCGCGCTCCGAAGCAAAGAGATAGAACTAAGTGTTTAGATAATGTTCTAATATTAGAACAATATGTTCATAAGTTTGTTCTTTTATTTGCCCATAATTTATTCCATACTAGATCCAATTAAAGAGGTGCTTATGAAACTAAAAGCCATCAGCCGCCGCAAACTCATAACCGCGTTGGCTGGCCTAACCGCGATGTTTGGTGCCTCAAAAGTAATAGGATTTTTTATGAGCGACAAATACAAGAAACTGCACAAAATACTACACCCCAAAGAGAAGCATTGGGTGGGCGATGGGTTCCATGTCAGCACAATGTTTTCTGTTCACGAGCAAGATTACAAGTACATCACCCCGTTCTTGCTTCTTGATCATGCGGCACCAAAAGAGTTCTCCCCCACCCAGCAGAAACGAGGTGTCGGTGAACATCCGCACCGCGGCTTCGAGACCGTGACCTTCGCAATCCAAGGCGAAGTGGATCACCGTGATTCCGGAGGCGGTGGTGGGCGCATCGAAACTGGAGGCGTGCAATGGATGACCGCAGGCTCGGGTGTTGTTCACGAAGAATTTCATTCAAAGAATTTCGCTGAGAAAGGCGGCGTTTTTGAGATGGTGCAACTTTGGGTCAATCTGCAGGCAAAGGATAAAATGACCACACCCCGCTACCAATCGATGGCAAAGGAAGATTTTCCTGTGGTGACTCTTGCTGATGGTAGCGCCAATGTTAAAATCATTGCTGGCGAGTTTGAAGGCAAAAAAGGACCGGCTCAAACTCTTTCAAAGATAAATATTTTAGAAGTTCGAGCCGACCAAGAGCAAAAACTCCCCTTGCACTTAGAGGATCAAACCAACACATTGATCGTGCAATTAAAAGGCAATGCTAAAATCGAGGATCGTAATTTGCGTCCCGGTGAGGTCGCCATTTTTGAACGTGGTGGAGAAACCATTGATCTCGGACTGACTTCAGGGGCTCATTTGTTGGTTCTGAATGGCGAACCCATTGACGAACCGGTGGCGCACTACGGCCCCTTTGTCATGAACACCCAACAGGAGATCATGCAGGCTATTCGCGATTTTCAAGCCGGCAAAATGGGCCAATTAGTTAAAGAAGCAACAACCAACGGAGGATCATAGGATGGGAAAACTAGTCGATGGAAAATGGGTCAAAACCAGCATCATAACAAGTGACGACAAGGGTCAATACGACCGTGAGCCTCGTAGCTTTCTAGAAACAATTGGCAAAGATCACGAGCGCTTTCAGCCCGAAAGTGGTCGCTATCACCTTTACGTGTCTTATGCCTGCCCTTGGGCGAACCGAACTTTGATTCTTCGCGAGCTAAAAAACCTCACCGAGCATATCAGTGTCGACGTCGTCGATCCGGACATGTTGGAATATGGTTGGAGCTTCGATTCTTCAAAGGACGGAGCCACAGGCGATTCGCTTTATGGCAAAAAGTATCTTCATGAAATTTACCAAAAAGCGGATCCCGAGGCTTCAACTTCAGTCACAGTGCCAGTCCTTTGGGATAAAAAACATGAGACTATCGTCAACAACGAGTCTTCCGAAATTATTCGCATCTTCAACCAAGCCTTTAACGATCTGACCGGTAACACGGATGATTACTATCCAAAGAATCTGCAGGCAGAAATTGATCAATGGAATGACGAAATCTATCCGGCGGTCAACAATGGTGTTTATAAATCTGGTTTTGCAAAAAACCAAGAGGCTTACGAAAAAGCTGTCACTGAATTGTTTCGAGTTCTTGACAAAATTGATCAACACTTAGACGGCAAAGACTACTTGGTGGGCAATCAATTGACCGAAGCCGACATACGCTTGATTCCAAGTCTACTGCGCTTTGACGTTGTCTATTTCACTCATTTCAAGTGCAACATCAAACGCATTGCTGACTACAAAAACCTGTCGCGCTACACGCGCAATCTTTATGAAAATGAGGCCATTCGTAAAACTACGAACTTTGATCACATCAAACGCCATTATTACTACAGCCACGAGGAACTGAACCCACAACGGATCGTACCCTTGGGCCCAGAAAAAGTTTTTTAGTTCTTAACCACACCCAAATGAATGATGCGAGCCCCCGTCTGACTGATGGGGTTCACACTTTTACCAACAATAACACCCGAACCAGGCGAAAAGTACTCTTTGATTTTGGTTCCAAACAGATCGTACTGCGTGGCGATTTTATCGCCTTTGTCTATCTGATCCGTCAACACCGGATGGGTCTCTAAAATTCCACCCTGATCCGTGTAAACCCAATAAGATTTTTCACAAAGAATCGGCTCTTTTTCAGGATGGTGCTCATCGGTTGGTAACATTTTAAGAAAACTTAAAATGTTGTTAATTCCTACTACCGATTCTCGGATCAATTTTTTCTGAAAACGCTGAGGGTCACCGACTTCGACTGTGATTGCAGGGATTCCGAGCTTGGCAGCCGCACCACGAAGCGAGCCGTCTTTGCCTTTGTTATGGACGATAATTTGAGGGTGTTGAAGCATGGCCATTTTTTTAGCATCTTCATTTTCCAAATCAACTCGCACGTAAAGGGAATTGATCCGACCGAAGCTGGCCGTATGCAGATCGACCAGGTAATCAAATTTGGTAACGATTTGCCGAACAAAACGATGCACGTACTGGTCACTGCTGTTACCTTTGGCCTTTCCTGGCATTATGCGGTTAAGGTCTTGACCGTTGTTAAAAAGACGTTCCGAGTTCAATGCTCCAAAGGCATTGACCACCGGCACAAACACCACCGTTCCCTTTAATTGATCAATCTCCTCTTGCATCTCCTTGATTAATTTATGGATCACCTTGACGCCGTTGAGTTCGTTACCATGAACAGCTGCGGTAAAGCCCAGAACCTTTCCTGGGCGCTTTCCTTTGGCCACAATGACTGGAAGATAAACCGGAAAGCCGAGTCCATTATCTACAATATGAAAATAGTATTTTGAAACTTGGCCGACCGGCGCTGCTTTAAGATTAAGTTTGGTGATGATCGGAATCTGTTTGGTCATAGTCAAATATCTCGCTGGCAAAGGAGTCATCTTTGTTGATCGACCGAAACAATTTGCGCTTCAGACGACCTTTGTCATTGATCAACTGTGCGGCAAAGCGATCAATCGCTATGACAGAGAGGACGGTTTGCACGTAGCCCTCAATCAGTTGGTCAATGCCAATCCCCAGTTTATTAAAATCCCGAGTGTCCATCAACATTAATCGATCGGTATCAGAACCCCACTGATCCTCACCCAACTTTTGAGAGAGATTGGTTCCTAACATTTGCCAAGAGTCAGCACTATCGTCGAGTTCGTCAGCTAATGGAGAGGCCGCTTTGCGAGCATAGAGACTGACTGCTTTAAAACCCTCCGCTCCTGAGCAAACCATAAACCGGGTGTCAGCGACGTAAATTTTATTTTTCTTATTGGGCATAGTTCCAACATGGTAGAGAGCTCCTTCAGGACTGACTGAACTCCAAGACGCATTACCAATAAGGCTTTGCACAATATATTGATCGTAGTTTTCTTCCATTTCCATAAACCGATCCAACTCGGCTTGGTTGGTGATCGTAAAAACACCCTGCCCGGCATTACTGTAGGGAATCTTGACAACACCCCGCCCGCCGAGAGACTGAATCAGAAGCGGAATTTCCATTTTGGCCACGTCATAGATGGTATGGGGTACGTTGATCTTTAGTCCGGAACTGGCAATTTCACTGTTAAACCACTCATAAGCCTTGGCAGCAATAAGCTTGTTGCGCCCTCCTGCCAAACACGCCACCACTGGATTGAATATCAAAGTTTTACAGTCGACCGGGATACGATTCCATGGCTTCTGAGTGACGTAGCGAAAGGCCGCACGAATACTGATCCACTCATCACCCTGCTTAACTTGCAAGACTTTCTTCTCGTACCGACAGTTTTCTCGCCAAGACTTTTGATAAAATGGAATAAGGTAAACTTTCTCACCGGTCAGGTCGGCTATTGTCGCCGCATATCCTGACGCCTCCATAAAGTTTTTGTCATAAATGACACCAAGGGCTCCGTCCACCAATCGCTTGCCTTTTAACTTCGATAAAAACGAATTTTTTATCACCAGTTCATAACCACCGGCCTCGTTGTCCTCGTCGCGCAAAGGCATCGACTTTTGCCCCGAAGGACATGAATTGACTTCGACAACGACGGTTTTATTCATCCCCTTGGCTGTGGTGACATAGAATAAATCGGCTCCGGCCCACCGCAAGTACTTCGCTTTGTACTTTAGATACTCCATCAATCTTCCCGGGTGCGCCTGCGGGTTCAAATGACAGTAGCGACTGACCACCTGCTCCTGATTCAAACCTAGGAAATATTTTAACAGAGGGTGAATGTGGGCATTCACCACTTTTTGGTAGTAATGTTGAGTCGGAGTGAAGTCGCCCGGATTAACTATTTGTATGTCCATGTCAGTATTCTCAGTGAGTTTCAAACAAGAAACAACCACAGAGTGTCATGTTGCCAAATCTTAACAAACGTGGCTTCAGGAGAGATTCCTCGGCCTATTCTTCAGCCGGTGCGTCCAACCAAAATGGTAAACCGAACTCTTCAAAGTATCGACGGCTCACAGCATAATCGACGCTCGATTTCAGATCGTCAGCCAATTGCGTGGTGTAAGTCTTGATCTGATCGAAAGCTGGGCAGCGAAACATCAGATTGTCAGAACGAGTCCAACCGACAAAATCACCTTCGTAACTGCCATACTCGATAACGTCTTCATGAAGCAAAGAAGCTGTTCCCTTATTCACCTTCTGCCAATCACTGTATTCAAAAGAGCCGGCATTCATTTGTTCAACCAAAGAATTCGCATCCCCTTCAAAACAGACTCCCACCGTTCCAGCAATCAGCATCGCCCGACATCCTTTGTCGTCAAACGACTGGCCGGTCATTTCCCAAATCTCATCTTCGAATCGATCGAAACATAGAATGCGCGCTGTCGCAGTTTCGGTTTGAGCGTAAGCGATTTGACCGACTAAAAAAATGACCATCAAAAAGGGCTTCATAATTCCTCCAAGGGAAAGGGTTGGTCTGCTCATAGCACGATACGATGCGCATCCCCAGCCTTAGACACCGCCATTACAATTATTACAGTGAGTTTGTTTGACAGTTTTGCACGGCTTTGTAAAACCCCTCCTCACTGAAAGAGAAGAGGGGCTGCAAAGGCAAAAAAAGCACCCAAAGCCCACACCAGCGCTGACACCAGCAAGGTCCAAAACGACCAGCGTCGGGCGGTGGTGCAAGCACGAGCTTGAACCGGATCAATAGGACACGGCTCATTGCGAGCGCGATAGTGAAACAAGGCCGCCACGCTAATCATGACTCCACTGATCGTGAAAACCCAGGCCTTATATTGAGAAAGCCATACCAACTGCGGCACAGTCGACACCAATCCTGCCATCGTGGCTCCCATGCCGAGAGCCACTAACAGGCTAGGCAAAGCACAGCAAAACAAAGTTCCCGTCGAAGCAAACAACGAGAAATAGCTTAAAAATCTATTCATCTTTCAAACCTTCAAAACTAAAACCAGCATTAGTCACCAGTTCCTTGATGGTGTCTTCACTCAACGATTGGCCTTTTTTTAAAGTCACAAGGACTTCCATGTTGTCGAGATTGACTTGCGTCTCTTTGACCTCATCACGTCCGTTAAACTGCTTTTTGATTCCTTGGGCACAGAATGCACAAACCATCCCGTTGACTTTGATAAGCATTTTTTCATTTTTAAGTTTTTTAACACTGGCTTTCTGATCACTGTGATCATGTTTGCCTTTACCATGCTTGTGATCGTGGCCTTGATGCTCGCCCATGTTGTGCTGTTTCATGGAGCCTTTCTTCGACTCAGCCCACACTGGGGAAGACAGTAAAAAGGGAACCGCAAATAGAATTAAAGTAAAAAGTTTTTTCATAATAATCTCCTAGAAATGAACAATATAGTTGAAACGGGTGATGCCTCGAAAAGACTGCCCAATTTCAAACAGTAAATTTTGATAAAACAGTCGTAAATAGGGTGTGATATCGCTTTGGGGCCCGGTGCCCACGAAATCATTATTCTGCCACTCTAAAATCAACCATGAATGAATGTCGTCAAAACGGCCTTGATAGGGAGCCAGTCCGACTCGAACCACCGACTGACGATACTCCGCCCGTTGATCGTTATGAATTTCTAAGTGTCTGGCTAAAAAATAATACTCTCGATCTTCAATATCGAACTGGAGTATTCCCATCCCGACACCTTCAGGCCTCCCCGACAACTCGCTTTGACCAGCACCAATCACACCATAAATGTTGGCTTGGTAGTTACTACCGTTCCATCTTTTTAGTAGGAAGTTTGCCGAAGCCAGGGTTGCATGAGTCGGCTGCAAAAGGTTGGGACGACGGAAATGGTGAACTCCGGCAGCGAACCAATGCTTAAATGAATAATTCACTTGGTTATGGGTCATAATCGGTGCGTGGTGCCCCATAATTCCAATGGAATCAGCAAATGCAACGGGATGACTGCGTGCCGAAAGAGACAGAAACCCTATAGTAATAAATACACAGAATGGTTTAAAGAAAACCATAAATCCTCCTTCTTTTTAAATTTTAGAATAATTAAAAAAGAGAAGGTCTTAGTTTAAAAATAGCGAGAAAAAAGCCTGCCAATTTCGCAATTGAGGCAAAAGAAAGGACACCAGGGGCGGTTTGAACCTCCCTAAGAGTTGCTGACGAAAATGGACAGCACCCCAAACACTGGCGGGATTAAAGACTTTGAACACAACTGGCTTTTCAGCACTAGCATCGGCCACGAATTGGAAGGTTATAGGCGCTTCCGAAAAACAACGACCCGTCGAACACATCAAACACGCCGGGTCCTGATGACTCGGAGACATTTGAGCCAAACTTTCTGACTTTGCAGAATGGCCTTGATGCTCCGACATATTTTTGTGGCCAATGGCCTCTTGATGACAGGACTCTGTGGCGACCTGTTTTTGATCAGCATGATGACAGGCCGACGCTACAAACCCTTGTAGGACCAATGATATTAAAATAAGCAACGCTATCGACAGTCTTTTCATGCTTTCAAAACCTTACATTCTTAATCTCTATTATACAAAAAAATTCGATTCGGCAAAACCCCAAGATCCCAGCAACCACTGAAAGGATTCTTAAAGGCTCTGAACCGCCGTAGAGAGTGAAAAAACTCAGTTGCTACAAGGACTTGGGGTTATACCCAAAGAATCATTGAAAGCCTTGCTGAGGCCATTGGATCCCTATATCGCTAATTTAAAGGGCATAGATCGATTGACAGCGCACAGCCCCGCTACCTTGAGAGCCCTCAAAGTAAAGCTGGTCGAAGGCCATTTGGCGCAACTCAAGCTCAATGTCTTGATTTCGGGCACGACTGAGATCCGCTTCAAAAGAAGCTGGCACGCCGAAAGCGCGATTCAAAAGTCTCAAAATTTCCAAATCATTGATTCGATGCCCGTAAATAAAGTCGAGTAATAAATTTCGAATCTCTGGTTGGAATTGCACCGGCATCACCACCCGCTCTAAAAAACGTTTCCAAATGGCCGGCTCGTAGCTAGAGAAAACATCGGTCAAAAGCGGAAAGATGACCTCTCTGTATAAGGTGGGATTCCCCATTGCGCGACTAAGATAATAATCGAGAGGGTCGATCTCCCCGGGACCAAAATGAGATTTGTTCACAATGGTTTCGACTGAGGCTCGGACAATCAGACGATGCACCTCAAGTGCCTCTTGCGATGTCTGTTGATACAGCATCGATTCTCCGATGTACCGGCCCACATTATTTAAAAAAACCTGTCGATCCAAAACCAGCATCCATTGCGGCCAACGGGCATCCTGCATCACCGAAGACCGTCCCAAAGCGACTCCCATTTCGGCCATACCGGTAAATCCTTGCTCGACAGCGAACCTTAAAAGTTCAATCGCCCACTCGCTGTTTTGATTATTTACAATGTTAGCTAAGATTTGAGTTCGGAATCGCTCTGAAGACAGCATCAGCTGCTCACCGGTTCGGAAGCCTTCACCACGCTCGGTGAACAAATGGCCTCGGCCATCCGAGCTTTGGGTTGAGAAAATATTAAATGAACCAAGTAGAAACTCTCTGGTCCCATAAGTCGCCATAAGTTTTTCAGACGCCTGACTGTTGGTCTCAGCGACGCGAATCAATTGACGGAACAATTCAGGCTCATGGCGGATCCAATCCCGAACCGAAATATCTTTCACAACATGCTGAACCACCGAGAGCCTTACCAAAGCCATTCGATGATTTAACAAATAATCCAAAAGTTTAAAACGCAACTCAAGAGGCTGATTGGCGACAAAGAAGTGATAGATACCCGATGCATAACCGGCATTGTGTATACCCATAAGGAGGGGCTCGAGAACTCTGCTAAAATCCCTTTGATGACCGTTGCCAAGAATCTGATTTTGAGAATCAATCCAAGTTAAACCGGTTTGTACGATCCATCTTTTGAAAGACACCACTTCGCCGGTTCTCGGGCCGACGCGTCCTTCTTGAAGAAAGCGAAAGCGAAATTGTGTCTCCAATCCCCATTTTCGCAACCTTTTAAAGATTTCTTGGCGATCACTGGTGGTCAATACTTGGTAACCCAAAAACTGATCGAAAATCCATCGGTGCCGTGGCTGTCGAGAAGGCAGTTGATGAAACCAACGTGACGCCATCTCTCCGGACTGAAAAGTTAAAAAATTTGGAAAACTTCGGAAAAACTGTGCAATTTCTCGGGCCCGCCGACGTTCTTGACGCTTTAAGGCTTCAGCTCTGACACCTGTTCCTTCAATCAAATCACGAGCTTGCGAAGTCTCCGCCAATTCGGTAAGCATGCGCTCAAGTTCAGTTTTTTGTTCGGAAAGATTCTTTGTCGGATCCGCTTGGGCTGTCGATGAAAATACAAACAAAATGACCAGCAATAGGAACAGAACAGATTTCAAAGAGAGCCTCCACCAAAAAGAGGCCCATTTTACCTAAATCTTTAATAAATCTGTATTGATAGCTGGAACTCTGAAAATTATTCCACAAACTCTTTACAGTCTCTTTGGGGCGCCCATTAGCGCCTGAATATTAAGGCTTTACGCCGCCATACAAAGCGTAAAGAAAATAGTGATCACCATAAGACATCACATTGGTTTGCGAAATATAACCATTCTGTGGACCTAGATCGCGACGATACATGACGACCCCACCATTGGCCGAACCTGATCGTGATCCGTAATGCATAATCGAGTCGTAATCGTAGTAGCTCAGCAGGTGACTGGTTTGACCTCCAGAAAGCTTGCGATAATTACTATGAAGTGAGGGACTGATATTCTCCCAAACAATTGTAATGTATTGATCGCGGTCCATTCGGTTGTGCTCATGAGAGACGCCAAGAGCGTGCATCAGTTCATGCTGAATGGTACGAGATCGCCAGCAGTTGATTTTCAGCGGCTGAGCTCCACCATAACGTCCTAAATAGGAAGACCCACAAACATTATTGTTGGTGTGCTGAACATAAACATAGTCAGAATCCTGGGCTCGCCTTGGCAAACACTGAACATTTGCAAACTCTCCCATTTCAAGACAAGACTGCAAAAAAAGTTGTCTTCGATAGTGACTCACATTATTGGCGAATCGATAACGGATGATCCCATCTTTCCACAGTCGCACACCTGATTTTTTGGTTCCCTCGGCGTCGACACCTTCAGAGACGATCATTGATTCTGGAACCTTCACATCTCCCACCCAAACCCAGGTTTCTTCGGCTTGAGCTGTGATCGTAACAAGCATTGCTAATAAGATTTTACAAAGTAATTTCATATGCGCCCCCAATATTACTATTATAATGCGACCTAGGCCTTACCGATCATCTATTCGAAATCCTCGACCGTTTTTCGACCGACAGCGAGTTCTTGATTGTTTAAGACAACGA
>CAXRIX010000113.1:0-7215 GCA_964230555.1 Bdellovibrionales bacterium | reverse complement strand
GTTGTTAACACATTTCTCTTGCTCCAATTCGTTGAAAGAGCGGAAACGTTCCCAAGTCTCTGGTCGTTCCTTATGAGAATGCTGACGAATATCTTTAAACAGAACTGACAGCTGACTTAATACAGATCTTAACGTCTTTTCTTTTTCTAAAGTTTTGGGTTGTGGGTGATTTACGAAGTGTAAGTCCATTCTCTTTAAATACCTATTGTTTAGTTCAAAGACAAGGTTTTTGAACAATTTGTTAATTTGCGAGCTATTTATTGTTAATTTTATAGCAGATGTCCAGGGAGCACTCCAGTAGGAGAGTTCGGGCTCGACACATACAGCTTAAACTAAATGTATTTAGATTTGTGCTTTCCGGGGCCCTCGGGTACTCAGAACTAAATAGGGATGGTTTGGCTGTGGAATTTGAAGAATCAATTCGAAGAGAATTTGGAAACTACTTAAAAAAGGCGAGAAAACGGGCCGATGTGACCCAGCAAGAGATTGCTGCTCGCTGTGGTTACAAAAATGCCCAGTTTATATCGAATATTGAAAGAGGCACCTGTTGGCCTCCAATTTTGGTTTTAAAAGAGATGTCCGATCGTTACGGAGTTTCAAAAACGGAGCTTTTGGACAAATTGGTCTATTACCGGCGTCGAAGTTGGGCCAACGAGCTCGGGCTAGCGTCGCGCTCTCGGTTTCGCAAACAAGTGCGTTAAATCCTATTTTTTCAAATATTTATCGGCCAACGAGCGATGGCGATTCTGTAAAGAGAGCTCCTCGCCTGAAATCCATATTCTCTCGGCCCAAGTTGTGGGCTCCAGAGGATCACCGTTCCATAGCACCAGGTTGGCCTTAGCCCCTTTTTCGATTCGACCTCGATTCAATCCAAAAACCTGGGCCGGAGTTTCGGTGATGGCGCTGAGAGCCGCCTCTTGCGACAGTCCATATTTGACGGCAAAGCCAGCCTCTTGCCGAGTACGCCCATACCCAAAGCCAGAGCCATCCACAATAATCAAGGGTACACCCTTGTCATGAAGAAAGGCTGCCAGATCAAAGCGTGCGCGCAGTTGATCGAAAGTTTGGGGTGTTTGGGCGCTGGGGGTTAGCATCACCGGGATGTTATTTTTCTTTAAGAGATCGGCCACCATCCAGGCCTCAGCCCCTCCAGAAATAACAATTTTGAGTTTGGGGTGGCTTTTTTGTAAGTTCACTACATTTTTGATGTCCGCTGCGCGGTGGGCCTCCACAACCCAAGGGATCTGGCCAGCAAGAACCGGTCCCATGGCCGAAAGGTGTCGGGTGGTGGTCTGACTCTTTCGGACCTGACCTTTGTTGAAAGCTTGCGGGTTTTTTCTGTAAAGAGCGGCATCATCTAAAAATTGACGAAGTTCAGACCACATCTGGGCCCGATTTTCCACCAAGGATCCCCCTTTGGTGATGCGTCCAAATAAAGCGGCGTCGGCATTGATGATCTTTTGTGGCATTAAATCAAAGGCGACTCCCATACTGCTCACCAGGCCCCCGCTAATTCTTGAAACAGCGGTCAGAATTCCCTCTTGGCGGGTATTGGCAATGCGAGTATTGAAGGTGTCCAGGGCATCGACCGAACGAAAATCGGGTGTGGGCAAGGGATTTTCGGTGTAGGCATCCTGTGCCCTTGAATCCAATTCGATATCTAAAAGTCCCAATTGAGAATCGGACTCAATCAATCCGGGAGTGAGTTTCTTGCCTTTTCCATTGATTTTAGGAACCTCGTCGCTTACCGACTTCGGGTTGATGGCGGCAATTTTTCCATCCGTCACCAGGATTGATAGTCCTTTTCTCCAGCGTCCTTTGATAAAAGCGGTGGTGTCTTCAATCAAAAAATTCCCTTCGACTTGTTTCTGCAGATCCAGAGCGGTTTCGCTCCAAGCCATCTTCTGTTTATTCGGTGGTGTTGAAAATAGACGGCCATCATTAAAAGCCATGTCATGAACGCCGACTTCAAAGTCACTGCGAATTCGTTCTTTATCTTGGCGGTCCAGGACTTTTTCGCCATTGATAAAAACCATTTGAGCTTTGGCGTAAACCGAAAAGGGGTGGTTGTCCCAAGCCACAATATCGGCCATCTTCCCCTCTTCAAGGGTACCAATTTTGTCTTCAAGTCCAAGCGCCCAAGCTGCATTTTTAGTGACCCAGGCCAAGGCCTGATCTTCGCTAAAGTTCAATCCCAGTTTTTTGGCTGAGGATAGAGCCTTACCGGCCTCAACATTTAAAAAACGAACATCGACAGCGGAGTCAGAATGAATAATGGCTTTGGCGCCAGCTTGTTCGACCAGGGCGGCGTTGTAAGGGATGCCGTCGTAGGCTTCGGCTTTAAAGCCCCACCAGTCGGCCCAGGTGGCAACGGCCACATTTTCTGCAGCCAAGCGAGGCGCCACTTTATAAGCTTCCAGTCCATGATGGATGGCGCGAATTTTAAAGCCAAACTCCTGAGCAACATCTAAGACGGCGCTGATGTCATCGGCTCGGTAGCAGTGAAAATGCAGTAGAATTTCACCCTTCAAAACTTTCACCAAAGTTTCCATGGTCAAATCGCGGTCGGGAATTTTTCCTTTTTTATTATCGGATACGTCTTGTTTGCGAGCGTATTCTAAAGCTTTTTGAAAGTACTTGCGGTAGGCGGCGACATTTCCCATTCGAGTCATCAGCTGTTTGCCAAGGTAAACGCGTTTTGGGTTTTCTCCACAAGCCATCTTTAGGCCTTGTTTGGCGCCTGGGAATCGCATTTCGCGCGCACTGATTTTTGGAATCAGTTTGGCGACAAAGGACCGACCGCCGATTAAATTACCAGAGCCTGGCAAAACCTGAATGGTGGTGATACCGCCTGCCAGGGCTCGCCACAGATCCGGGTCTTGTGGCCAAAACCCATGTTCGGCCCAAACGTGGGCGGTGTTTGGAGCCACCATCTCATTGCCGTCATTGTGAGCGTCGACGGAAGGTGAAGGGTAGACACCCATGTGAGAATGAACATCGATAATTCCAGGGGTCAACGTCATTCCTTCACCTGAAATCACTTGGGTGTCTTCACTGGCTTCAATGGGTTTTTCTGAGATCTTTTTAATAATTCCTTTTTCCATCAATAGATTGGCCTTTTCATACACGACTCCAGCAGCAGTCATGATTCGTGCGCCTTCAATTAAGATGGGAAGTGAGTCCATGGAGAACGGTTCGGGCTGAAGAATTTCGGGATTTTTATCGAGATAGTTTATCTTTGAGTTTTTTTCAGGTGTTTCAGAGCAATGAATCAGGCCGAAGCAAGAACTAATACATAAAACGAAAAGCATGAGAAATTTCATGGAGTCTCCTTTGGAGAGGGGACTATAAAAAAGCGGTAAAAAAAGTGCAACCACTGGACATTTTATTAACCTCTGACTAATGTCGTCGTTTATGATTGTTGTAAAGAAATTTGGTGGAACCTCGCTGGGTTCGCTTGAACGAATTGAAGCGGTGGCCGATCGTATTAAAGAAGATATTGATAGCAAAGGGGAAAGTCCCATCGTTGTCGCCTCAGCCATGAGTGGAGAGACCAACCGGCTGATATCATTGGCTCATCAAGTGGCCCCACACGACCGATCACCAGCCTATGACATGCTGTTGGCCTCGGGCGAGCAGGTCTCTATTTCTCTTTTAGCCATGGCTCTTCATAAGCGAGGAGTTAAAGCTCGGCCCCTTCTGGCGTTTCAATTGGGAATTTTGACCGACTCCTTGTCGAGCAAAGCCACCATTCAACATATTCGCACAGAATTGATGCAGAGCCTGGTGGATGACAATGTGGTGCCTGTGGTTGCCGGTTTTCAGGGCATTGACCCAAAAGAAAATATCACCACTTTAGGACGCGGTGGTTCAGACACCACGGCCGTTGCTTTGGCTGCGGCCTTAAAAAATGAGATTTGTGAAATTTATACCGACGTACCGGCGATCTTCACCGCCGATCCGCGTTTGGTGCCAAAGGCTCAGCCTTTAAAACAAATTTACTTTGATGAAATGATGGAGATGGCCTCTTTAGGTTCAAAAGTTCTGCACGCTCGCTCGGTGGAGTTGGCCTCGAAGTTTGGCGTCAAGATTCATCTTCGCTCGACATTTGAAAAGAAAGAAGGAACCTGGGTGGTTCCACAAGGAGATAATATGGAAAAACCAGTCGTCACATCGGTCACCCATGATCCCAACACGTCTGTTTTTAAACTTTATCCGACACCGGACACGGCTGAGTTTCTAGCCCAACTTTTCAGTCAATTAGCAGAAAAAGGGGTGGTCGTGGACATTATCACCCAAAGTCAAAACCCGGAAGGACAACGTTTGGCTTTTTCGGTGCACTCGGATGACACGCAAGTGGCCATGGAGCTTATAAAGTCGAATGTCGATGCGGCGACAAAAATTGAATTAATCAATGATATGGCCAAAGTCTCAGTGGTTGGTGTAGGGATGCAGAATCAGTATGGTGTGGCCGCCCGTTTTTTTAAAGCCCTCGGGCAAGCGGAAACTCCGATTCGATTGGTCACAACCTCTGATATTAAAATTTCTGCAGTTATAGAGAAATCCAACCTAGAAAAAGCCGCCAATGCTCTTCACACTGAATTTCGCCTGGATGGAATGATGCAATGAGCTTGAACTATCAGGGCGACAAACTTTTTTTAGGACCACAGGGCGATCTGCAAAAAATCATGAAGGAGCAAGGAGGGCATCCTTGCTATGTTTATGATTTGTCCAATATTAAAAATCGTTTTGAGAAATTGTGCGAAGCCTTAAGCCCACTTAAAAACCTGAAAGTTCACTACGCCTTAAAAGCCAATGCCAATTCTGAAATTCTGAAATCATTTTTGCAGTGGGGTGCCGGTGTCGACGTGGTGTCCGCTGGTGAGATGCAATGTGCCCTTGATCACGGATTTGCTGCTGAGAAGATAATTTTCTCCGGAGTTGCAAAATCGGTGGAAGAGATCGATGCCGCGATCGATGCTGGCATCAAACAAATTAATGTAGAGTCACCGCAAGAACTGATCCGCATCGGTCAGCGGGCGAAGGCGAAAAATAAAAAAATGGCGGTGGCCTTTCGGATGAATCCCGAGGTTAATCCAGTCACTCATCCCTATATCACGACCGGTATGAGTGAGAACAAGTTTGGTATGGACCGCTCTTTTGTTCCTCAGTTGGTGCGGATTTTAAAAGAGTATCCCGACAGTCTGCAATTGCGGGGTTTGACCATGCACATCGGATCACAGCTCCTGGATTTGCAAGCGATCAAAGAAGCCATTCAAAAGCTGCGTTCCATCAATCATGAATTGGATGTCTTGGGTTTTCCGACCCAAAGCATGGATATCGGTGGCGGTGTTGGTATTCACTACGACCAAATGAATGATGAGCAAGATTTTAAAACCATTCGTGAGTATGGAGAGATTGTCGCCAGTTGTTTAAAGGACTACACGGGCGAAGTGATGATCGAGCCTGGACGAGTATTAGTCGGGCGCGCGGGGGTGCTGTTGTGCCAAGTCGAGTACATCAAAAAGACCTCAACGAAAACTTTTGCGATTGTGAACACGGGAATGCATCATCTTATGCGACCAGCTTTGTACCAAGCCATCCATCGTATCTTACCGGTGGTCAAAGATGACAGTTTGTCGACCCATTCTTATGATGTGGTTGGTCCGATCTGTGAGTCCAGTGACTCGTTAGGGAAAAACCGAGTGATGTCGGAACTGAAGCAAGGGGATTATCTGGCGATTTGTGATGCCGGGGCCTACGGCTTTTCAATGGCCAATCACTACAATCTTCACCCATTCCCGCAAGAAGTGGTCTTAAACGGCTAAATCTATTGTTCAAAAATAAAATGTCACAAATTTCCTGCGACTCCGAATAAGTCTATGTCGAGGGTATGATTCTGCGAAGATGTCCGGCTTTGACTCTTTTAAATCGCCGAGGATGTTCGTTGAATCATGCTCCTTAATATTCACAAAGACGGGGGAGTCGTATGAAGTTTCAAAAAATAAGTTTAATTTTATCGTCTATTATGATGTTGGCAGCAGGATGTTCCGACAATGATGCCAGCACCGCCAATGGCCAGGCCTTGGGGGCGCAAATCCAGCTTCGATTGAATGGGTTAGAGAAAACCTCGGGGCAGCATTATGAGGGGTGGGCCGTTGGTTCCAATGGAGTAACTTCGACGGGACGCTTTAACATCAACGACGACGGAGAAATTGTGGCCGTCAATGCCGCGGGAGACAGCCTAGCAGTGCTGGGTGCCGATACAGCTTCTTTTGCTTTGCAGGATGATCCAGCCAGATTAACAGCTTTTGTGTTAACCATCGAGCCTGATGGCGATACTGATGCTGGCCCCAGTGCCATCCACTATATGGAAGGCGGCTTTGAAAATGGAGTGGCCATCGCCACCTTACAAGAGTCTGGAGCTGTAGGAGCAAGCTTCTTAAATTCTACAGGATCTTTTATTTTGGCCACGCCGACCAATGGACCAAGCACTCACAACCAAGGTATTTGGTATGTTTCCGGTGGGCAGCCCAGTTTGAATCTGCCGGCCCTCAATAGCACCTTTGCCTACGAAGGTTGGATAGTGAACACCGATACCGGTGAAGCGATCTCCACTGGGGTTTTTGATCAAGCCAGTGGTGCTGACAGTGACGGACCGGGGGCCGCTGCTGGACCAAACCCGGCGCCGCCGTTTCCAGGTCAGGACTACATCAATCCAGCACGAATTTTAAATGATGGGCATCACATGGCAGTCATTTCTGTGGAACCAGTTCCCGATTTTGATCCTGCACCTTTTACTCTAAAAATCCTCAGTCAACCAATTGCTGACCAACAAGCTGTGACCACAGATGTACCACTGAACAATATCAGCAATGAAAACGAAATTTCTATTGAGGCTACGATTAATTAACACAAAAAGGGCCCGTGAGGCCCGCTTTCAAACGGAGCTTTCAATAAGTCCTTCACGCTGTAATATTTTTAAAGCGTTGGTGCTTTGCGAAGGGCCCTGTTTAATTTTATAATCAAACATCAAGTCCTCACGGTCCCATTGTTCACTAAAATGATAATTGCTGATGGCTGAACTTTCGTCGGCCAGGGCAGTCAGCTCAAGATCATGGGTGGAAATAAAGCCATAGGCGTTGGCTTTGATGATTTGTTGCAAATACTTCTGATTGCCGATCAAGCGTTCACGATTGTTGGTGCCTCGTAGAG
>CAXRIX010000112.1:0-9420 GCA_964230555.1 Bdellovibrionales bacterium | reverse complement strand
GTCGGTGTTTTTCCTCTGATCTTCTTATGTTTTGGGCTTTTACTTTCTTTGCCCTATCTTTTTCTGGCCGACCTATCGGAGCAATGGCCAGCCATTCGTGGCACCCTGATGGTGGGGCTGGGTGTTGGGTTTTTCTGTTTCATCAGTTTGTCGATACTGACCTACAGTTTTTTACGGCACCCTTGGAGTAAAATATTGCTGGCTTTTGTTCACCCAGGATGGGTGGTTGTTGGGTTTGCTTTTTTGCTGCTACCAGGACAATCCACAGCCGTTTCGTTTTTAAAAATTATCGCAGCGTTAACGATTCTTTACGTCCCATTCCTGTACCGATTGAGCTTTCATGAACGGTTGAAAGATTTGCAAGCGCAAGTTCAGGTCACGGCTAATTTTTCAGTCTGCTGGAAACGCATTTTTCTAGTGATTCTTTTTCCGCAGATTCTGCCAACCGTCTGCTTTCTCAGTGGTTTGGCGGGATTGTGGGCATGTGGCGATTTTGCCATCACGGGTTTTTTTATCGAAACAGCTGAGGTGCAAACCTTGGCCTTTCAAATGAAAGAGTTGCTCAGTCATTATCGCAGCGAGCAGGCTGTTCAATTTCTATGGCCCTTGCTATTATGTGGCGCTGTGGTGTTTTTTGTGTTTCAAGGGTTGAGCTATGTCAGTCGTCCAAAAATTAATTCGTAAATTTTCTGATTTTAATATTGAGATCAATGACTGGGAATTGCCAGATCAAGGGGTCACGGTATTATGGGGACCTTCGGGTTCTGGCAAAACCACTGTTTTGCGTACTCTTTTAGGGTTAGAGCCCGAAAGTCAGCTTTGCTGGATTTGGAACGATATTGACCTGGGAAAACTAGCCGCCGAAAAGCGGCAACTGGGGGTGGTTTTTCAAGATTTGGCCCTGTTTCCTCATTTAACAGCTCAACAAAACATTTTGTTCCCGGTGATTAAAAAACAACATCCCCATTGGCGGCAAGATCTTGATCGTTTGGTTTCTACTTTGGGTTTAGAGTCGCGATTGACCGCACCTGTGCACCAAATGTCAGGCGGAGAAAAACAGCGGGTGGCTCTTGCAAGAGCCCTGATTTATCGACCGAGAATGCTGTTGTTGGATGAGCCATTCTCTTCTCTCGACGAGACGCTGCGTGAAACTTCCCAAAAAATGGTGAAACAAGTCAGTGAACAATTGGATTGCCCTGTATTGCTCGTCACTCACGATCGAGAGGTGGTAAAAAATATGGCTGACAGGGTCTGCCAAATGCAGCAAGGAAGGCTTGTACAAGTTTCAAAAAGCTTGTCACCTAAGATCTAATCGGGTACCCCATGGGTATGGAAAAACTCAATACTCCCCAAACTTTACACGGTAATCCCACACGTTCACCCCAGTTCTCTGTTGAGGTCCAATCAGGATCGGGAGAGACCTTACAAGCGGCCTGTCCAAAAGCGACACGCGCTCTCGTCGCGCTTATGGATATGCAGGCGGTCATTGGCGGAGCCGCCAGTCACTATGGTGGCCCTGCCGCTTTTGCTGAAACAATCTCAGCCTGCCATGCGTACATGTACGCTCAGGCAGAAAAGGCCAATAAAAATTGGTTCGAAATGTTTCACTTTGTTAACGATGCTGGTCACTGTGAAAACGGAATCTACGCTTTAAAAGCCAACTATGGTGTGGCCGACCTGACCATCGAATCTTTAAAAGGTTTTCGCTCCATCGAAAGTGGATTGACGGGCCATGGTGAAGCTCATTTGTTTCCTCAGGGTGTTTATATTTCAAATGGACCTTTGGGGTCAGGCTTGCCACAGGCTCAAGGTTTGGCGGCTGCCGAATCCATGAGTGACGAGCCTCGCTTAACGATAACGGCCATATCCGATGGCGCCTGTATGGAAGGGGAGGCCAAGGAAGCTTTTGCAGCGATTCCTGGTCTGGCCGCAAAAGACCGTATGGGGCCATTTGTTTGCATGGTGAGCGATAATAACACCAAGCTTTCAGGGCGTATTGATGATGATTCCTTTTCAATGAAACCCAGTTTTGACTCTTTAGCCGCTCTTGGCTGGGAGGTCACATTTGTTGAAGACGGCCACAATATGCAAGAGGTCTACACTCGTGTGGAAGAGGCTTCTGAAAAAGCGAAAAGCAATCCGCAGAAGCCACAACTTCTTTGGCTTAAAACCATTAAAGGCAAAGGCGTTGAGAAAACTGAAAAGGCGGCCTCCGGTGGTCACGGGTTTCCGTTGAAAAAGGCTGATGAGATCCAATCGTTTATCGACGAGATTTACGGTAGTGATAAAACTCCCGAACCGATGACCCAGTGGGCGATTGAACTAACCCATTTAAATAAACCCACATCTCCCTTTAAAAAAGTTCCTGGTGACCGTACTAAAATTCAAACTGGTGTCAGTGATGCTCTTTGCGAAATGTTTGAAAAAAATTATCCAGTCGTCTCAGTTTCGGCTGACCTCCAAGGTTCAACAGGTGTGGCGGGGTTTCGTGAAAAATACCCTCGTGCCTCATTTGAGGTCGGAGTCGCTGAAAGCAACATGGTGAGCATGGCTGTGGGCTTGTCAAAACAAGGCTATGTTCCAGTGGTGGACACCTTCGCTCAGTTTGGAGTCACCAAAGGGGCTTTGCCTTTAATTATGAGTGGCCTTTCGCAGGCTCCGATCATTGCGATCTACTCGCATACGGGTTTTCAGGATGCGGCTGACGGCGCGTCTCATCAGGCCATCACTTATTTTTCTATGATGTCGGCCATCCCCAACGTGGATGTGATCTGTTTGACCTGTGCCGATGAGGCCAAAGCGTTAGTAAGTCAATGTATTGAGACTTTCGCAGAAGCCCGCAAAAAAGGCGAAATCCCGCGTAGCACGGTGTTCTTTTTAGGTCGTGAGACTTATCCCCATAGTTTTGCAGAAAATGCGGAGTACAAATATGGTGAAGCCCAAGTGGTGGCTGATACCTCAAAAGATTTTGATCAATCGGTCACTCTGCTAGCCGCCGGCTCTTTGCTGGAAAATGCGTTGATCGCTCAGCAACAGTTAAAGGATGAAGGCATGGGAGCTATTGTTGTGAACCCATCCATCATCAACAAACCGGATTTAGCGACACTGGAAATGTGTTTGCAAAAAACCGGAGGTCGTCTTGTCACCATGGAAGATCACCGCGATGTTGCTGGCTTGGGAGCCATGACCTGTCACAGTTTGATGCTTAAAGGTGTGGACTGCCAGGTGAAAACCTTGGGCATCAAAGATCACTTTGGGCGCAGCGCTTACACCTCTGATCAGCTGTACGAAATGTACGGTCTGGGTGTGGGAGCGATTGTTAACGCCGCTAAAAGTTTCAAATAAATTAATAAAGTTATCTAAAACAAAAATGAGAAGGAGAGAAGAGAGGCAAAGTCTCTTCTCGGATTCTTGAATTTAATTTGTGTTCAATAGATTTGGCCCCTCTCGGACAGAGAAGCTTAAAAAAGACTTAAACGTTTTCTTTTTCTTTTTGTTTTGATTTTTTTGCTACCGGCTCTGAATCGGAATCATCCAACTTTTCTCGCTTTACCGATTCTGTAACATCGGTTTCGTCGTCTTGAATTCCTTTTTTAAAACCACGTATTGCCTGAGCCAAAGATTTACCAAGACCAGGAAGCCTGGATGGCGCCACAAAAAGCACCACTAAAATTACGGCTATAATCAGAATTTGACCGCCACCTACACCCATGGGTTCCTCCTTAGTCTGTAGACCCCTAGAATATCACTATTAAATTTTATTTTCCACCCTATTGTGATGGACCTTATCAGGGTCTTATCGGCCTTGTTGCTTCCAAAACTCAGTGGCCCAAAAGTACAGTTCCGGTTCCGGAAGCAGCTTGTAAGCACTACAAAGGGTTAGCGCGGTGACCATGCTATTGCTCTTTAAAAGATGAGCCTTGTACCTTTGGCGAAGCTTTTTCAGGTCGCCGATCTCCTGTAGATTCTTGATAAAGTCTAGGGTCTGGAAAAACAAATCCTGTTCGTTGCGGAACATGCCCCATTCGTTTTTAAGGATTTCCGAAAGGCTTTCAATTTGGTTCTTTGATAAGGTCAGGGTGTCACAAAAGTCGGGATGTTTCGCAGAAATCATAGAAAACAATAAAACGGAAAACAATTCGTTGGGATTGGATATATCAGCCACTGACTCCAGCCCCTGATTCAGATAGCTGGTAAACAAGTCAGCGTCATGATTTTTCATAACGTCATCTAAGGTGGGACTCAAATATTGCAATAAATTCAAGTCTTGGCACTCCCACAATAAACTACTGGCCGTGTCCAACCGCAAAAACTTAAGCAGCTCTTCACGGCGACGTGGCAAAACCGACAGGGGCAGTTGATCAGCCAGTTGGCAAATGGCATCTCGCAAGCTCTCTTCAATTTCGAAATTGGATTTATGGGCAAAGCGAACGGCTCTGAGCATTCGCAAGGGGTCTTCTTGAATGCGTGTGATTGGATCACCAATCATGCGAACCACTCGCCGTTCAATATCTTGCAAGCCATTGCAGTAATCGATCAGTTCAAATTTAACGGGATCATAGAAAAAGCTGTTGATCGTGAAATCACGGCGACGGGCATCTTCTTCTTCGGATCCAAAAGTGTTGTCGTCCATGATGGGGCCATCTTCATCTTCTTCATTTTCGGCCTGTCCGCGGAAGGTGGAGATTTCATACTGCTCGCCATAGCGCTTCACTAAAACCAATTTAAAGCGGCGGCCAATAACGTAAGACGGGCGGATGATTTTATTGACTTGTTCGGGAGTGGCCGAGGTTGAAATATCGAAATCTTTGGGCGGCAGTCCGATGAGAAGATCTCTGACGCACCCACCCACTAAGTACGTGGTGTGGTTGTGGCTCTGCAGTTTTTTCACTAACTTAAGCGCTTGAGGATCAATCCACTCTTCATTCAAAGGTAACGAATGTTTCACTGTCGTAAGGCTCCCGATGCTTCCAATTGAAAAGCGTATTAACTACCAAATATTAGGCGATGACACATCCCCAAAGTTAGTATTTTTACATGGAATCATGGGGCAGGGAAGGAACTGGTTGAGTATAGCGAAGAAATTCTCTAAGAATTTCCAATGCTTAGTCTACGATCAGAGGGGTCATGGAAAGTCCTGGCACCCTGAAAAGGGCTTTGATTTAGAAGATTTCAGCAGTGACCTTGAGGAATTACTGAAGGCTTTAGGTTGGAATCAGCCCATTTATCTGGTGGGTCATTCCATGGGCGGACGGGTGGCCCTGTATTTCGCCAACAAAAACCCCCAGTGGGTCAAGAAATTGGTGATTGTCGATATTGGACCCGCGGCCGATTGGGACTCCATGCAGGGTATTTTAGATCAAGTGGACTATGTACCGGTGCCATTTGAGTCCCGTGATCAGGCCCGCAGCTTTATGGAACAGGAGTTTTTAAAAAAGTATCCCAATAAAATGGTGATGGAGTTTTTCTACAGCAGCTTAGTGGAGCAAGAGAATGGGACAATGGATTGGATTTTTTCTAAAAAGTTAATTCGTAACAGCCTTGAGCAGTCTCGCCATCGCGATTATTGGAGTGAGTTCAAGGCTTTGTCGATGCCAACCCTTTATCTGCGTGGCGGCCGTTCAACCCACTTGAAAGAGTCTGAATTTACTAAGGTTTTAGAAAATAACTCGAATATTCAGGGATCGACTGTTGAGGGGGCCGGACACTGGGTGCATGCTGAAAAGCCCAGGGAAACCCTTCGAACCATTGACGATTTTTTCAACATTGCCGGAGACACAAACCAGTGATAGAACCATTTTTTAAACAGCACGAGAGCACATGGATCTAGGTAAAAAGTTCAGCGATTATCAATTAAGTGACCACCTCAACAAAGCCCTTGCCGACCTTGGCTTTGAACAAAGCACCCCTATTCAAGATCGAGCCATTCCGTTAATTATGAGTGGCCAAGATGTGGCAGGACTGGCGCAAACAGGAACTGGTAAAACAGCGGCCTTTTTATTGCCATTGGTTGAGCGTGTTTTACGTTCCCAACAACCCAATGATGATGAAGAAATTCAAAAGCGAGCCTTCCCTGAATGGAAACGCAATCATTTTAATCTGATTCTTGTGCCGACGCGCGAGTTAGCCGAACAAGTTAAAGATTGTGCTTTGGATTTTGTGAAAGGGACAGATCATCGTGTGGTGGTTGTGTATGGTGGTATGTCCATCGAAAAGCAAATCGAGAATCTTGAAAAAGGTTTTACTTTTTTAATAGCGACTCCAGGTCGCTTGATTGATCTTTACAAGCAGCACAAAGTGGATCTTAAACAAGTGCGTTCGGTGACTTTTGACGAAGCCGACCGCATGTTTGATATGGGATTTAAAGACGACATGAAATACATTCTTCGTCGAATCCCCGAAGAACGCCAATTGCTACTTTTTAGCGCCACCTTGAATCTTGATGTTTTCAATGTGGCTTATCAATTTGGTGCCAATCCTGTTGAAATAAAAGTCTCTCAAGATCAGATGACGGCCGACAATGTCGACGATGCACTCTTTCATTTAGGAAACAGTGAAAAGCCCGGCCATCTTTTGGGGATTCTCAAAAAGCTTGAGCCCCGGCAAGTGATTATTTTCACCAACTTTAAAAGTCATGTCGAGCGAGTGGCCGAATTTTTAAATAAAAACGGTCACAAGGCTGTGGGTATTTCTTCACTGTTGTCACAGGCTCAGCGTAAGCGTGTAATGACTCGATTTCGTGAAGAAGGTGGAGAAAATATTCTTGTTGCCACCGATGTAGCCGCCCGGGGTCTTGATATCGAAGGTGTGGATCTTGTCATCAACTATGAGCTTCCGGACGATGCTGAAAACTATGTGCATCGGATTGGCCGAACCGGTCGAGCCGGTGAAAAAGGTAAAGCCTACAGTTTTGTCAGTGACAAGGATGTGGAAGCTTTGGACCGTATCCAAAAGTATTTGGATCGCCCCGTTGAAACCGAGTGGATGGAAGATGGCGAACTGCCTGATGATTTCTCTCCGTTTCCACGTGGTGAATCGATCATGAAACGCAATCGCACCCGCAGTGCTGGTGGTCGTAATAATGATCGTCGTCGTAAGGGTGGTGGAAAAAAGCGGGATGATGATCGCAAACGCCGCGGCCCTAAAAATGATGACAAGGACAAATCAGAAAGTAAAAAAGACGATAAAAAGTCTTCTGATAAAAAGTCACATGACAAAAGACGCCGTCGCCGTAAAAAGTCGAGTGACGATGATGGCAGTAAAAAAGAAAAGAACATTCATCGCGATAAGCGTTCGGGCCGTCATAAAGAAAAAGACAGAGAAAAAGACAAAGACGATAAAAAGAAGTCTTCAGGTAAGAAGCGACGCTCTGGAAAGCCTAAAAAGCGCAGTTCTGATAGTAAGAACAAATCCAGCAATCGCAGTCGATCCAGTCAAAGCAGTAAAAAGAAAAGCTCCGACACGGGAGTGGTTTCTAAGCTAAAAGGCGCGATTAAAAAGATCTTCGGATAAAAAGAAAGGCCATTTCGGCCTTTCTTCATTTCATTACTTTTTTAAAGAATCTCTTATTTCACGAAGCAATAGAATATCTTCAGCCGGCTCTGGTGGTGGCTCTTCGTTGGCCTCTTCCGCCTCTTTCTTGCGAAGCTCCTGCATTTGGGCAATCATTTTAATCACTATAAAAATCACGAAGGCGACGATTAAAAAATCAACCACGGTTTGCGTGAAGGCACCGTACTTGATGATCGGAGCTCCAGCTTTTTCAGCGGCCGCTAAGGTTTCGTAAGACTCTCCGTTGAGAGGATAGTAGAGCTGCTCAAAACTCACACCACCTAACGCCATTCCGATCGGGGGCATAACAACGTCGTTTACAAATGAAGAAACTATTTTCTTGAAGGCACCGCCAATGATGAAGGCGACGGCCAAATCGACAACATTCCCTTTCATGGCAAAATCTTTAAATTCTTGAACTAATCCCACACAGGCTCCTTTGCTCTAATTAAGGATTGAGTCTTAATATACAAGGGCAAAGGCCATCAACTGGTTTTTTAAAGGAATAAAAAAAGCCGGTTTCAAACCGGCTTTTAATAATAATTCTGGGACTTTAGAGAACTAGTTCCAGTTGAACTTTTTGACGATATTATTACATTCTTTCAAAGACTGACTGAAGCTCTCGGTGTGATCCCGACAGGTCATAAGCACCGCCGTTTGATTGTTAAGGTAAATCACCTGACGCAGCTGACGCTTTTTGCGAGGGTTAATCAGGTCAATAACATAGCCCTTCTTTTTACCATTCTTAAAACCTTTCGACCCTAAGACATCATAACCGTATTTGGGATACTCTTTGATCCAGCGACGCACATATCTTTTTAGAGAAGTCGGACGTCGCATATTATCAACTCGAACGGAAAGGGAGGCGCGAACGTTATTTCTTTCCACCGGTGAGCGATAAACCGTCTCAATAAAGCGGGATTTTTTAGGTGGTTGGGTTTTAATCCATGCTGTGTTTTTTGCCAATATCTCAAACCCAAACTTGGATTTGTGAATACCAAGCTTTGGCGTCACCATCTGGGTGCTGGCATTCGGGTTGGGTGCGGCTTGAGCCGGAAGGTTGAAGAAAAGGGCGAATACGAATGGAAAAAATATCATGGCTTTCATAGAGATCAGTTTAGTCTGAATTTCCAACCCTGAAAAGACGCTCTGGCGAATACAACCCTTGGTCCAGTCACAAAGGCCGGTCGGGCCTTTCAGGCCGACTCAGTGAGTTCTGACTATTGGGCTTTGGGGCACTCGAGGGCGCTGGGATAGCGAATCTTGTAGATGTGTTCGCCGCCCGACATGGTCGAGGTGAACAAAATGGTCTTGCCGTCCGGTGAGACTGTTGGGAAGAACTCATCGCCGGCATAGCCGGTCAACTGTCGTTTGCAGCTGCCATCCATGGAAACTTCAAATAAGTCATAATCTCGCATTCGACCGGTGCGCGCACTGTAGATCACAGATTTTCCGTTGGGGTGCCATGTCGGAGACCAGCTGACACCAGAATCCAAAGTCACGTAATCAGGATCTTTTAAATCAGTTCCAGCCGAGACAATTTGCGAGGATCGAAAGTCTGGAGAAAACCGAGACCAAACAAATTGATTGCCGTTGGGCGAGTACTTCAGTCCGATATCATGGCCGGAGGTTTTTGAAACTTTCCACGGCGCCAGACTTCGAGTGAGCGATTTTGCATAAATTGAAATTTGGCCGTTTTGCCATCTTGAAAAATAGAGATGCTTTTTCTCAGGATCGTAGGCTGGAAACCCATCAAATCCCGAATGCTCTGTCACTCTTTGAATTTCAGTTCCATCAATTCGACTTTGATAGAGCTCTTGAGGAGCAAAATCAATGTGAAAAAACGAATCGTTTTTAACGCTTGATGGG
>CAXRIX010000111.1:0-13514 GCA_964230555.1 Bdellovibrionales bacterium | reverse complement strand
TTACGATTTTTTAGTGGTTTTCTTCTTCGTTTTCTTTTTAGCGGCTTTTTTCTTAGTCGTCTTCTTTTTAGAAGTCTTTTTCTTAGCCGTTTTTTTCTTAGCCGTCTTCTTTTTGGCTGTCTTCTTTTTTGCTGCTTTCTTCTTCTTTTTTGCCATTCTTGATCGCCTTTCGCTGAACCGAGTCTATACCTTGAAAAACCGCGCTATTTAAGCACAATATCGCCATACTTGGAAACGATTTTGATATTGCCTTGCTCATCACCCTTTAAACGGCCCTTGCGTTCCGTCCAACGGCCCTTTTTGAGTTTCCTAAGATGAATCGGAGCCCACAAGCGCCCTTTTTCGGATCGCAACTGTACAATAGCCCCCGATTCCTTAGGTGTGTCAATGGTGATCGCCGCTTCATCACTTGTTATATTCAAATTCTGTAGAGATTTCATGCGAGCATCTAAAGAGCCTTTTTTGAAGTCTCCTTGCAAACTGCCCTCAAAATCACGGATCCGAACGGCGCCGCTCACATTATTGATATTGACGTTTCCGGCAATATTGGTCCAGTTGGTGGTGCCGCTATGATTTCGATACTCAATGGGTCCGTCATGGCCTTTCAAAGTGTAAAGGGCCGAGTGATTGTTGAGACTCAGAGCTCCTTTGTTCTTAGTCAACAGAACCTGTCCCTTGTAGGTTTGCAGAGCAATATTACCGACCTGTTCTTCCACCTCAACCTGGCCTTCAATAAGTTGAATGCGCAGGTTGCCCTGGCCTTTGCTGAACTTGGTTTTGCCCTTGGTCATCTGCAGACTCAAATTGGCTCCCCAATTTTCCCCAAAAACCTGCCCCTCATTCCAGAAAATCTCCATGGGGCGATTGGGTGCAGTGATTTTCATTTCAAAGCTCGGAACCTCACCTTTACCTCTTAGTTTTTCCCAAGCCTCTTGCTCGACAGGTCCCTTAACTCGAATCTCGACGGTGTTCTGCCGTTGACGAACCTCATAGGTCCACCCGGAACCACCGCCTTTTTTCTCCGCTTCCACTGTCAATGTTTCACTGTCTGTCGGAACGATTTGCAACACACCTTTAAAACCGCGAACCACTATTTTTTCCGCCAAGCCGATGGGTTGGCTGACCGGCTGAAACCGTTGCCCCCATGCCGCCGTTGACAGCAAAATACTAATAAAAAAAACACTCGAACGAAGCATAGGAGACTCCTTTACACAAAACATGATCCTAAGCTAGTAAAGCCCTAGAGTCACAGCACTTTATCACGGTCCGTCAAGGGCTAACAAGGCCTTCATCGTTGACTTTACAGCAGAATTACCTTTGAGTGGGTGCCATCATAAACTTGGGGTGCCCCGCAAAAGGAGATAAAATGGAGAATGCCTACATTTTAAGCGCACAAAGAACGCCAATCGGAAGTTTTCAAGGACAATTTGCCAATACACCCGCTCCACAATTAGGGGCGACGGCCATTCAAGGGGCCCTGGAAAAGTCCGGCGTCAAAAAAGAAGATGTTAATGAACTTATTTTTGGTCAGGTTTTAACCGCAGGGGCCGGACAAGCTCCAGCCCGCCAGGCCTGTATTTTTGCCGGGCTTCCAACCAGCGTCGCCTGCATGACCATCAACAAGGTCTGTGGATCCGGTCTTAAAACCGTGATGCTAGCCAACGATAGCATCCGCTTGGGTGAGTCGCAGGTCGTGGTCGCTGGCGGCCAAGAGAATATGACTTTGGCTCCTCACCTTCTAGAAAAATCGCGAGCCGGTTACCGCATGGGACCAATCACCACTACAGACTCCATGATTAAAGATGGTCTTTGGGATCCTTATAATGATTTTCATATGGGCATGGCCGCCGAACTTTGCGTGAAAGAAAGAGACTTCAGTCGCGAAGAACAAGACCAGTTTGCTAAAGAAAGTTATGAGTGGGCTCTCAAAGCACAAGATTCGGGCGCTTTTAAAAATGAGATTGTCCCTGTTGAAGTCAAATCCAGAAAATCAACCGACACCTTCAGTGAAGACGAAGAACCGAAAAAAGCGCGTTTTGACAAAATGGCCTCACTTCGTCCGGCCTTCGACAAAGACGGTACGATCACCGCAGCCAATGCCTCAAAAATCAACGATGGAGCGGCAGCCCTGGTTTTAGCCAGCAGCGATTACGTGCAGAAAAACAATCTTAAACCGATGGCCAAAATCGTCGGTCACGCCACCTACGCTCAAGATCCCAAGTGGTTCACCACGGCTCCAGTGGGTGCCATGAAAAAAGTCTGCGAAAAAACTGGAATTAAAATGGACGACATTGATTTATTTGAAATCAATGAAGCTTTTGCTGTGGTCACGATGGCCGCCATGAAAGAACTGTCGATTCCCCGCGAAAAGGTCAATGTTCACGGTGGCGCCGTGGCCCTTGGACATCCTATTGGTGGCAGTGGTGCCCGTATTTTCACGACTCTTTTGCATGCTTTAAAAACTCATAACAAAAAATATGGAATGGCATCGATTTGTATCGGTGGTGGCGAAGCTGTGGCCGTTATCGTGGAGAACTTATGATTAATAAAGTCGTCAGTTCCGCCGAGGAGGCCATTGCCGGAGTGAAGGATAATATGACAATCCTTACTGGTGGCTTCGGACTTTGCGGCCTGCCAGAAAATTTAATCATTGCCTTGCGTGATTCAGGAGTCACGGGTCTGACCTGCGTTTCGAACAATGCGGGCGTCGACGATTTTGGTTTGGGTCTTCTTTTGCAAACCAAGCAAATCAAAAAAATGATCTCAAGCTACGTTGGCGAGAACAAAGAGTTCGCCCGCCAGTTTTTATCAAAAGAGTTGGACGTGGAGCTCACTCCGCAAGGCACTTTAGCCGAACGCTTACGCGCCGGCGGCGCCGGAATCCCCGCCTTTTACACACCCACGGGTTATGGAACTCTCGTTGCTGAAGGCAAGGAAACCCGAGAATTTGATGGCCGCCACTATGTGCTAGAAAGAGGAATTGTCGGTGACTTTGCTTTTGTCAAAGCTTGGAAGGCTGACACTTTTGGAAATCTGATTTTTCGTAAAACAGCCCGCAACTTTAACCCAATGATGGCGGCGGCCGGAAAGATCACAGTCGCTGAAGTTGAAGAAATTGTCGACTGTGGAGAGTTGGATCCCGATCAAGTGCACACACCTGGAATTTACGTGCAACGCTTGATCAAAGGACCTAAATACGAAAAACGCATAGAACAGCGAACCGTCAGGGAGGCGTAATCATGCCATTAACAAGAGACCAGTTGGCTCAACGAATTTCAAAAGAAATTGAAGATGGCTTTGTCGTTAACCTTGGAATTGGTATCCCCACCCTAGTCGCCAATTACATTCCTTCCGACAAAAGCGTTATGTTACAAAGCGAAAATGGCCTTTTGGGATTAGGACGCTTTCCCAGCGAAGACGAAGTCGATGCGGACTTGATAAACGCCGGCAAACAGACAGTCACCGCCGTCGCGGGCGCATCGTTTTTTTCTTCAGCCGAGAGCTTCGCTATGATTCGCGGAGGCCATGTCGACTTAACGGTTCTGGGTGCCATGCAAGTGGATCAAAGCCGGTCGATCGCCAACTGGATGATCCCGGGTAAGATGGTAAAAGGCATGGGTGGTGCCATGGACTTGGTCGCGGGAGCCAAACGTGTGGTGGTCGTCATGCAACACGTTGATAAAAACGGAAACCCTAAGCTTTTAAAAGAATGCAGCCTCCCCTTAACCGGAACCCAATGCATTGATTTGGTAGTGACCGACTTTGGCGTCTTTAGCTTTGATGAGGATGGATTCGTTTTAAAAGAATTGGCTCCGGGCGTGAGTGTTGACGACATTCAAAAAGCCACCGAGGCCGAGGTCAAAATTGTCGGCGATCCGATCACCATGTCTATTTAACGCCTCCCCCTACCAAAAAAATTAAAGCCTCTTTCAACTAAAAAAGATCTTTGACCCGGCCGTTGCACCAACGGCCGGTGGTCTTTCGTTGCATAACGAGACACCACTCTCTAATTCACCCTTTTCTAACAATAAATTTGAGTTTCATAACAAGACAACCGGAACAAACTGATACGACCGCGTGGACCTTTGATTTTTGTTCTCACCGATTTTTTGCCAATACAAATCCACTGAATAAAACGCCTCAAAAGCCACGACCTAAAACGCTACAAACAACGAAAACTACTCATTTTATTCAGCTTTTTTCCGATAAGAACCTATGCGGTCCATTTGCTGTTTTATTTTATTTTTTCACGGCTTAGCCTTTGCGCAATTTGTTCCCATTGGCATTTGGAATGGTACCGCTATTGAAATTTCAATTGATGATATCACCGTAACCGAAGGCAGTGACTTGCAGTTCACTGTCACCTTATCTCGCGACGCCAAAGCGCCTCTCAACATTAACTATACAACCGCCGATGGATCGGCGGTGGCTGGCGTTGATTACACCTCAGCTTCTGGAACCGCAACAATAAATCCTGGCAACACTTCAACCACAATTACGGTCAGCAGCTTAAACCCGGCAAGCCTCTGCCAGCCCGACAAAACCTTTACCGTCACTCTTTCGAATCCAACTTACGGAGAGTTAGTGGATGAGTCCGGAACAGGAACAATCCAGGATGATGATGTACCGACCATCGATTTGGCCGATGGGACCGATGTCACAGAGGGTGCCAACGCCAACTTAACTCTTTCCCTGTCAGCGGCTTGCAGTACCAAGAATGTTTCTGTCGAAGTGTCCACGGTCAACGGCACAGCCAATGGAGGACAAGATTTCACCGCACTCAGTTCTCAGGTTTTTACGATCACCAGTGGCAACACCAGCACCAATGTTACTATTGCGACACTGGATGACGCTCTTGATGAAGACGACTCCCAAAACTTCACTGTCACGCTGGCCTCCCCAACCAACGGTGTCATTGGTGATGGCACAGGTTCTCAGAACATTCTCGATAACGATGATCCTCCCAACATATCCGTCGCTAACACTTCTGCCGTTGAGGGTGAGCTCGCCGCCGTGGTCATCTCTTTGGACACGATTAGCGAAAGAGTTATCAGCTTTGACGTCACCTCGTCAGACAACACCGCGACCACCGCCGCTGGCGATTACACAGGTGTCACCAATAGCCCAGCCACTATTTCAGCTGGTAGTCTCTCCACAACTTTCAACCTGACCACCCTTGATGATGCTTCTCAGTGTGAAACCAGAGAAGACTTCAATGTCGCTCTGTCTTCCATCGTCAACGCAAACTTTTCAAATCCGGGAGATATTCAAGGTGTTGTTGAAATCATAGAGGATGATATTCCAACCATGAGTATCACTGCCGATCAACAAAGTGTTTTTGAAGGCAACAGTCAAACCTTTACATTTACATTATCAGGCACCTGCCCCGTCGACCTTGATTTCGACTACTCCACGCGCAGCAATAGCGCCACTCAAGACTTGGACTTCAATAGCATCAGCGGTTCACTTACAATCATCGCTGGCAACCTGTCTCCAGCCTCCACGGTAACGGTGACCACCAATGATGATTCCGATCCTGAGATCAATGAAGAGTATCTATTGGTAGCCACCAACATTCATGAAGATCAAGGATCTCCATCATTTTACTACGCTGAAATTCTTGATAATGAAATCAGTGACAACAGTGTTCAGTCGATCGCTGCGACCGACAGTTTGACCTGTGCCGTGTATGATGGTGGTAAATCGAAATGCTGGGGACGAAATTTTAGGGGGCGCCTGGGAATTGAAGAAGGGACCATTCTGGGGGATGATGCGGACGAACGTGGTGATGACCTACCAATTATCGACTTGGGCTCAGGCTTTATTGCCACCCAAGTGGCTATATCTGATGCTTCCAGTTGCGCACTCAATAGCACCGGACAAATAAAATGTTGGGGAACACAGGGCACTATTGGTTATGGAGCCAATGGCAATCGCGGAGATGATTTCAACGAAATGGGAGACAATCTTCCCTCTGTTGACCTGGGAACCGGCCTGACCGCTACAAAAATCGTCAGTGGCAATAATTTCTTTTGTGCCTTGCTTAACAATCAACAAGTCAAATGTTGGGGACGAAACTATGAAGCCCAGTTGGGAATCCCTGCTTTAGGCTACTGGGGCGATGGTAACAACGAGATGGGAGATAATCTTCCGTTTGTCGATTTGGGAGCCGGTCGAACTGTCAAGGATGTCGACTCAGGACTTGCTAGTAGCTGCGCGATTTTAGATAACGATTTGGTAAAATGCTGGGGGAGCAACGATCGAGGTCAATTAGGGTACGGACACACCGACAGACTGGGGGATAACATCAACGAGATGGGAGACAACCTCCCTTACGTTGACCTGGGAACCGGCCGAACAGCAAAAAAGATTTTTGTAGGTCATAACGCCGTTTGCGCCATTCTCGACAACGACCGCTTGAAATGCTGGGGAAGTGGAGATGTCAACGCCGTTGGCGATGGACAAACCTATGGCGATGAACCGGATGAGATGGGAGACAACCTCCCCTATGCCAACCTAGGCAGTGACGATTTCGGCGCAGCTTGGACAGTCAAAGATGTTTCACTCAGCGAAAGGATGGGCTGTGCGGTTTTGAGTAATGATCGAGTGAAATGCTGGGGGACCACCGGCAACGGATCCTTGGGTTCCGAGACCAACAATAGCTTTGGAACTACGCCGGCCAACTCTGGCAACAATATTCCTTTTGTTGATCTAGGAACTGTCGGAATTGATTTCGTCACTGTTAAAGATGTGGAGGTTCACATTGAAAGTGCTTGCGTGCACACCAGTGACGATCGCATGAAGTGTTGGGGTAAAAATTCCAATACCGAATTGCTGCCGGCTAGCTATGGCCTTTCGGTTGGCAATGACAGTGGCGAAATGGGAGATAACCTTCCCTACTTCGACCTTGGGTCCAGCCGAAGCTTGATCGCCTTAGGATCCGACCGAGCCGCTCACAATTATAGCGACAATCGAAATTGTTTTATTATAACCGGAGGACAGGTCAGTTGCCTTGGTAACACCATGGATTTCGGTGATTCAACCGGTATGATGGGAAGAGATCATCAGTTCCGTTATGGCGATGAGCCTGGTGAAATCGAGACTCTCCCCTATATCGATTGGGGAACTGGCATTGGTGTTCGTAAAATTGTCGCCCATGAAGAAGTTGTTTGCGCTTTGACCGATCAGTATCAACTGCGTTGCATAGGTTATTCTACGAATGATGCTCTCGGCGCTAACCCCACCAATTTATTTGGGCGAGGTCTCGGTGATTCTCCCGGCGAGCTGGGTGACAACTTGCTTGATATTGACTTTGGGATCGGCCGAACCGTGAAGGACTTTACAGTCAGCGGCCCCTGGGCGGCACCCTTTGGATGCGCTATTTTAGACAATCAAGAAACCCACTGTTGGGGGGCCACAGCCTCTAGCATGTCGACCCCACAAGGCTTGGCTATTAATTGGGGGCGCAATCGCAAAGCGGTTAAACTCTCTGGTCAATGTGCTCTACTTGATAACGGCACAGTGAAGTGTTGGGGAGATGGTGGTTCCGGACGAACAGGACAAGGTAACACCACCTATATTGGCTCTCCCTCCCAAATGGGAGACGCCCTTTCCCCCATTGATTTTGGGACGACCAATCCGGTGATCGATATCGCCTCAAATACAGAAGCCAACTGCGCTTTATTTTCAGACTATCAAGTGAAGTGTTGGGGCAGTGGTTTTCGAGGTCGTCTGGCCTCAGGATCGACGGACGATATTGGCGACACTCCTGGGGAATTGGCGGCCCAACCCTTTGCCGCCATTGATTCCACCCGGACCGTCAAACGTCTCTTTAGCACTCTTAAATATGGAGCTCGAGCTTTTTGCGCAATTATGAGTGACGACTCCATGAAGTGTTGGGGGGAAAGTAACAGTGGATCTTTTGGCTACGGTGACGGAGCTCAGAGTTTTGTGGGCGACCAGCCCGGCGAGTTGTCGGCCTTGGGTTCTGCGTTACTGGGAACCGGCTTTGCTGTTCGCGAAATCGCAGTGGCCTTGGGGCATGTTTGTGCCCTATCTCAAGAAGGACAAATCAAATGTTTTGGTGATGGTTCCACAGGAGCTCTGGGCAATGGCTCCGAAGCCAACAATCAAACCACTGCTGAACTAGGAGACAATCTAGCCTCCAGTTATGTCGAACTTTGCCAAGGCGAAACCGGTGTGGTCGATACCACTTTCGGTAGCTCAGGTTTCACTCAATTGGACCATGGCAATGGCTTCAATGGCGGACAATACGTGTCTCGCGTTTTTTATCCCGATTCCCAGGGGCGCCTCTATGTCGGTCTATCAACCTTCAATGGCACCTATAACGAATTGGCTTTGGCGCGCTTGGACTCCGAGGGAAATCTCGATACCGCCTTCGGCACATCGGGATTTCAAACACACGATATTGGCGACAACTCGACGGTTCAAGGAATCCAGGTTTACAATGATGAAATCTATTTGAGTGTTTCCGGAGCCAGTGCTCGCCTTGCTAAATTCGATCTAGACGGTAACTTTGTCACAGCTTTTGGCAGCAACGGTGTGGCCGCCAATACAACACCTCAAACGATCGTCGATGGATTATCTATCAATCAAAATGGAGTGATTCTACAATCGGGTCATTACAACACCGGTGGTGCCCCCAATGATAACGATAGATCAGCCACACGTTTTGATCCGACAACCGGCGCGGTGGTATCGACCTATGGGACCAACGGACATATGACTTCAAACCTTGTCGACGATGAGTTTGGTTATACGGTTGACTGGACAAATGATGGCTCACAATACTACTACACTTCGGAACGTTGGAGCAGTGGTTGGAAACAATCCGTTATAAAACAGAACGCCAGTGATGGTTCTTACGTCACTAGTTTTGGCGCCAGTGGAGAACTACTCATTGATGTGGGCGTATCATCGCGCGGCAGAAAACTCGATATTGATTTGGATGGCAACATCTTTGTGCAAGGAACCAATGACGGAGTCAACGACACTCTTTATATCACCAAAGCGGATTCCGATGGCAACATTGACAACAATTGGGGCTCCAACGGGACTGTCGCATTGACCCCTGGGGGCATCACCCTGGGCGCCTTAAAAGTGGAATTCATCGTCAATGATATTTTTATTCTTTTTAGTGTCGACTCAACTCCGAAAAGGTTGGGGATGGCAAAACTTTTTCAAGATGGATCGGTCGATACAAGCTGGGGAAGTGGCGGCTACAAGTACGTGACTTGGCCAAGCTCTATTGATGCAACACCAATGAATATGACCCTGGATTCAAAAAACCGTGCGATTATTGGGTTTCATATTAGTGACCCAAGCAACGGCACCGACCGAGGTTTCACTCGAGTTTGCCTCGATGAAAACGCCAGCGGCTCCCCTTTAGCGATTTATGTGGATGACGTTACAGTCCGCGAAGGCAATGTCGCCGTTCTGACAATTCGAGCTAATAAAGTATTAACCTCCAGTCTCACTGTTGATTTTACCACCACCAATAACACCGCCACCGCCGGCACCCATTACACAACGGCAAGCGGCACGGCCACAATTCCCGCTGGGCACTATAAAACCACGGTCAACGTATCGACCATTGACGATACGGCCTGCGGACCGGACACAGAATTTTATTTCGATATTTCCAATGCCAGCGACGGAACCATCGAAGACAATCGGGCGGCAACGACCATCGAGGAGTACATATGCCCCTAACTTTGAAATATTATGATTCATTAAATGGTGCTATCCCGACTAGGGTCGTGATAGCCGGCATCTTCCAAGACATCATTTCCTTATCACTCTATAATTTAAGATCGATGCGGAAATTCTTATTAGGCGGACGTTATGTCGAATAAAATCATTAAATTAAAAAAAGGCCAGGAGCTTTTCTTTGAAGGCGACACTCCCGACGCCATGTACGTTATCAAAAGTGGTCGACTGGCCATCACCAAGAAAAAAGGCAATACCAATATAACCCTTGCTGAATTAAAAAGCGGTGATCTTTTAGGTGAGATGGCCTTCTTTGAAAAAAGCCCACGCAGCGCCGGGGCGCAAGCTTCAATGGATGGCACCGAAGTGATTGAACTCCCCTTCTCGGCATTGGATCAACAGTGGGCCGGCCTCCCCGCCTGGGTGAAGTCGATCGTTAAAGCTATTAACAGCAACTTGCGACGCGCCAATATTCGCATTCGACAACTGGAAAGAACCAAAGAGGAAGAGCGAGAGGTGTTTCCCTCTTACACCATCACCAAACTGATGGGGATTTTGGGGTTTGTCGCCTATCGCTACGGAGAGGACACTGAACATGGCTTTCAAGTGCCCCCGGGTGTATTGCGAAATTATACCATTCAAGTTTTTCAGCAGCCGACCCACAAAATGGAAAAATTGGTCGAAGTGCTTTCTGATCTTGGCTATATGGAGACCGAAGATCTGGGTGAAGGCAAAACACGAATTCTTTGTCACGACGTCGATTTTATTTTTCGCTTTGTTGAGTTCTACAACAATCAATTGTTTTCTGAACAGGCCAAGAAAAACAATATCAACGAACGCCAATTACAAACTTTAAAAGTGGCTAAACACTATGGTGAAAAAGAAGAGCCTGACACCCGCGGTTTTGTAAAATTAAATGTCAGTGAATTGCTTAAAACGTCTTACCAAGAGATGGGTTCAAAAATGGACTTGGACATCGTTAAAAGCTTGGCGGAGACCGGTCTTCTCGGCGACCATTCTTCCGATGGCACCCATGATTTTATTGAGTTTGATATCAACTATGTTTCCGAAATTGTTCCCTATTGGGAGCTGGTCTATGAGCTCAAGAAATTTCAATCAGATTGATAACAAAGCAATAATCCCTCATTAACACGGACTCTTCCCAGTTGCTGCGCCACGCAACCGGTGCCGCCTTCGTTTTCCTGGCGATTTTTCCGGGGAGGGGTCTTAAGACCTGGATATGCAATCCAAGTCCTCAGAAAAAGTCTACCCCAAAGGGTTTCGTAGTCGCCGTGCTCAAAACTGGCTGACCATTGGCTTTTTATACGCCTCTTTTTACATGTGTCGTTACAACTTTCGCTTTGCTGTTCCGGGACTGCAAGAAGAGTTTGGTTTTGACATTCAAGATGTGTCATTCATATTTGCCATTTGGTCTGTGGCCTACGGCACCGGACAACTGATCAATGGTCTTTTTTCTGACGTGATTGGGGGTCGCAAGAGCATGCTCATCGGAGCCTGTGGAACTTTAGTCATCAACTTAATCTTTGGTTTTTCTTCCCTGGTTTCACACTTTTTTGCATTTGCTCTTTTGTCTTTGTTGAACGGCTACTTTCAATCCTATGGCGCCCCCGGCATGATAAAAATCAATGCGGCTTGGTTTCGGCGCACCGAGCGCGGCAGTTTTGCCGGAATTTTTGGAGGCATGATTCAGTTGGGACAAGTCTCAATCAGTCGTATGGCCCCAGCTCTATTAAATGGTGGCCTGGTGGTGGGAACCATTGTCTTAGCCAATGCTGGCGAGTGGCGGTCGGTGTTTCGATTCCCTCCTCTATTCACAATGGCGGCGGCTTTTTTATTTTATTTTGTGGTGAAACCGTCTCCCGAAGACGCCGGTTATCCAGGTGTGATTGTCGACGAAGTCGATAATAGCGAAGGTGTTAAAGTGTCTTTGCGACACAGCTTGAAAACAATATTGTTTCATCCTTTGATTTGGTTTTATGCCTCTGCCTACGCCTGCACCGGAGGGGTTCGCCACTCCCTTGACCAACTGGCTATCTTATACTTCCGCGACCAATTGGGCTTTGATATGCAGTCTAATATCCCTCTGGTCGCTTCAGTGACCCTAATGGCGATGCCGTTTGTGGCTTTCCTTGGCTCATTAGGCTCTGGGGTCATCTCGGACAAATTTGCCGATGGCGAACGCGGACCGGTGGCTGTGGTGTTGTATTTTATCGAAGGGCTGACTATTGCCGCGGCCGCGGTTCTGCTTTTAAACGATTTTGTTGGTCCCGACACTTCGGGAGTATTTGTTGGTTGCATGATCCTGATCATGATCTCTTTGACGGTCAACTCCACCCATTCCTTGGTGGGTGCCGCCGCGCCGATGGACATTGGTGGCAAAAAAATGGCGGGATTTGCCTCTGGCGTCATCGACTCTTTTCAATATTACGGCGGAGCCATTTCTTTTTTGATCACCGGACAGGTTTTGAGTATGACCCAAGAGACTCACGGCTATCTGTTTTGGTACATCATCATGTCCGGCTTTGGTTTCTTGGGCGGCACTATAATGTTGTTGATGTTGCGAAAAAAACGGCGCCTGAATCTATAAGTGATACTTTCGAGGTTGGCTTTTTCTTCTTTAAACGTTGTTCAGGAAGTTGGCCCTCGACCTCAAAAGCAAGGCGATGACTTTTGGCCTGCCGACTTCGCTTAGCAATGCCTTGAAAATTGTTAATCACACAAATTTTCTGACAAAACGACACCGACAAATCAAAAGCGAGATCTTTATCCGGGGCACTGACAACGATGTTTTTTTCAAAAACCACATCCTGACTGGCGTCGAACAGAGTCAGGGACTTCTGCCGCTGCGGCACCTTTTGACTGAGAACCCAACCTCCCGGGTGCTTTTCGTAGAGATTGAGGACCGCCCTGTGGGTGGCTTTGTAACCTTTTGGCAGTTTGACTCGAGCTTGAATTTGTAAATTTCGGGTCATTGGGACGGACGCTAGAGGCACATTCTGGATGTCGTAACGCTTCGGGAGTTCGTGGGCGGCGGCTCCGGAAAGGGCGAAAAAAAGACCCAGTATCACCCACATAAAAACCCCCTTCTTCAATGATATTAGGATAATAGATTGTCTCCGATGGCCAAAACCAGTCAGCCCCATAAACCGGCCGCTGGGGCGCAATGGCGGGGCGCCACTTTTTCGGTCAAATGACTCTATGCGTAATTCCTGTCCTTTCAGCCAGTGATAAAACCATCTTTATGTTTGAAATAGTTAAAGTGAGCCTCCTTGTGTTGTTACTTAGTGGTTGTGCCTCCAACGCCGTTCTTGTTGAGGGTGAGACCCTTTCTTCCAATGATGAACCTGAGTTTCAGTGGCCAGTTTACGGCGCCTCTCTGACTCAGGCTTTTCGCCCGAAAAAGCGTTCTCCCTATCGACGACGCCACCAGGGTATTGACCTCGCCGCAACCAAAGACACACCGATTTATGCCATTGACCATGGGATCGTGACTTATGCTGGCCACGGTCGTACCGGGTATGGACGATTGGTTGTTGTGACCCATATGAACAAACAGTACAAAAGCTATTACGCCCACCTGTCTCGCTATAAAGTTGAAAGAGGCGACATCATCCGCAAAGGTGACTTGATTGGCTTGATGGGACGTTCCGGGCGCGCCACCGGCGTCCACCTTCATTTTGAAGTACGCAAACAAAACTTAGCGATCAATCCCTTGGATGTTCTGCCACCGATGGCGGTATCAAGCCAGCAGGCCAGCCCCCAAC
>CAXRIX010000110.1:0-23779 GCA_964230555.1 Bdellovibrionales bacterium | reverse complement strand
AAGATTTATTAAACTTTTTTGACAAACCAAAAGATCCATTATCCTTTGACGCTGTTCGGATTTCGATTGCGTCTCCAGAAATGATTCGTTCTTGGTCTCATGGCGAAGTGAAAAAGCCAGAGACAATCAATTACCGAACTTTTAAGCCCGAGCGAGACGGTTTGTTTTGTGCGAAGATTTTCGGACCGGTTAAGGATTACGAGTGTCTTTGCGGTAAATACAAGCGAATGAAGTATCGTGGCGTCGTCTGTGAGAAGTGTGGCGTTGAAGTCACTCAATCGAAGGTTCGTCGTGAGCGCATGGGGCACATTGAATTGGCCTCACCCGTAGCCCATATTTGGTTCTTGCGATCTCTTCCTTCAAGAATCGGTAACTTGATCGATTTGACTCTTAAAGAAGTTGAAAAAGTTCTTTATTGCGAAGCTTATATTGTGACAGATCCAATGGAGACAGACCTCTCAGAGGGAGCTGTCCTGACTGAAGAGGCTTACCAAAATGCCTTGAATGAGTTTGGCCCCAACTTCAAAGCCGGAATGGGTGGAGAAGCCGTTCGCGAAATTCTTCGAAAAGTGGATCCTGACTATCTTTCTCGTAAACTTCGTATGGAGCTTAAAGAAACCAAGTCAGAAGCTGGTACCAAGAAATTGACCAAGCGTTTAAAAATTGTTGAGGCCTTTCAAGGTTCCATCAATAAGCCTGAGTGGGTGATGCTGGATTGCTTGCCTGTGATTCCACCGGATCTTCGTCCGCTTGTTCCTTTGGATGGTGGACGTTTCGCCACCTCTGATCTGAACGACCTTTACCGTCGAGTGATCAACCGAAATAACCGTCTGAAAAGGCTGCAAGAGCTGAACGCTCCTGACATCATTATCCGAAACGAAAAACGTATGCTGCAAGAGTCTGTGGACGCCCTTCTCGACAACGGTCGACGCGGGAAAACGTTCACCGGTCCAAACAAAAGACCTCTTCGTTCTTTAAGTGACATGCTAAAAGGGAAGCAAGGGCGTTTTCGTCAAAACCTTCTTGGTAAACGTGTGGATTATTCCGGTCGTTCTGTGATCGTCGTTGGTCCAACCTTGAAGCTTCACCAGTGTGGTTTACCAAAGAAGATGGCTCTCGAACTTTTCAAGCCATTTATTTACAATAAACTCGAAGAGCAAGGATTCACTTCTACAATTAAGCAAGCCAAGCGCATGGTCGAGCAAGAGACTGTTGAAGTTTGGGATATTCTTGCCGATGTGGTTCGTGAACATCCGGTGATGCTCAACCGAGCTCCAACACTTCACAGACTGGGGATCCAAGCTTTTGAGCCGGTTCTTCACGAAGGAAAAGCCATCCAATTGCACCCCCTTGTTTGTACGGCCTTCAACGCCGACTTTGATGGTGACCAAATGGCTGTGCACGTTCCTCTTTCTGTCGAGTCGCAAGTCGAAGCGCGCGTATTGATGATGTCGACTAACAACATCTTGTCACCGGCCTCTGGTAAGCCAATCATCAATCCCACCCAGGATATTGTTTTGGGTCTTTACTGGATGACTCGTGTAAGACCGGGAGCCAAAGGCACTGGACGGACTTTCACAAGCACCTCTGAGGTCATTTTTGCTCACGAAGCCGGGACTGTTGATTTACAAGCGGCCTGTAAAGTTCGCATCAATGGTGTTCTTCGTGAAACCTCTGTAGGGCGTTCACTTCTCAGTGACATCATTCCTCGCGAGGTTCCTTTTGAAGAAATGAACCAAACCATGACCAAGAAACAGATCGCTAAATTGATCGATAAATGTTTCCGTCTTGCTGGAGCGAAAGCCACAGCGATTATGGCTGACCGTTTGATGACAATGGGATTCCATTACTCAACACGAGCCGGAATCTCTATCTGTCTTGACGACATGGTTATTCCCGAGACAAAAAATCAACTTTTAAACGATGCCGATGCGCAGGTTAAAGAGAGCCAAGCTCAATATGACGACGGTTTGATTACTGACGGTGCGCGCTACACCAAGGTTGTGGATATTTGGGCTCAAACCGGTGATAAAGTCGCCAAGCAAATGCAGGGTAAAATTGAGAAGCAAGACTTTGAAGTCAATGGTGAAACAGTCACTGATGACTCCTTCAACTCAATCTTTATCATGGCTGACTCAGGGGCTCGTGGTTCCGCGGCTCAGCTAAGACAGTTGGCTGGAATGCGTGGTCTGATGGCCAAACCAAATGGTGAGATCATTGAAACTCCGATCACCGCCAACTTCCGAGAAGGTCTGTCGGTTCTGCAGTACTTTATTTCAACTCACGGAGCGCGAAAAGGTCTAGCCGATACCGCCCTAAAAACAGCAAACTCAGGATATCTGACTCGTCGACTCGTGGATGTGGCTCAAGATGTTGTTGTTGTCGAAGAGGATTGTGGTTCCACCGATGGCCTTGAAGTGCGTCCGATCGTCGAAGGTGGCGAGGTGATTCACCCCATGGGTGATCGTGTTCTAGGACGTATCGTTCTTGAAGACGTTATCGATCCAGCAGACGACACGGTTGTGGTGGCAGCAGGAGAGCAGGTCCTGGAAGATCATATTGACCGCATTGATAACTCAGCCATCGAAAAAATCATGGTTCGTTCGGTTCTTACATGTAAAACCCGTCGCGGTGTTTGTGTGGGTTGTTACGGACGTGATCTTTCTCGTGGAAATATCGTCAATCTTGGTGAAGCGGTTGGAATTATCGCTGCCCAGTCGATCGGTGAACCCGGAACACAGCTGACAATGAGAACATTCCACTTGGGTGGAACAGCCTCTCGTGCGGTTGAGCAATCGGTGCACACATCACGTTACGATGGTAAAATTAAACTTGAAGGTGTTCAGTTTGTTGAAAACAACGAAGGTAAACTTGTTGTTCTAAACCGTACTGGACAAGTTATGATCACTGACGAAAACGGTCGTGAAAAAGAATCGTTCAAACTTGTTTACGGAACAATCTTGAATGTCAAAGAAGGTGACGCCGTTGAACGTGGAACCAAATTGGCTGAGTGGGATCCGTACTCAAACCCAATCGTGGCTGACGTATCGGGTACCATTAAGTTTGATGGAATCGTTGAAGGTGCGACTGTTGCTGAGCAGGTCGATCCTGTGACTGGGTTCGCAACCAAAGTGATCACTGAAAGCAAAAGTGCTGATGGTAACAAACCGACCGTTTACATCATGGGGCCTGATGGTGAGCCATTGAAGCTTCCTGGTCGCGACATCCCAGCACGCTATGTCGTTCCTGTGGGAGCCCAGTTGATGGTGAACGATGGTGCTCAAATTCACTCGGGTGACATCGTCGCTAAGATTCACAGAGAAACTTCTAAAACAAAAGATATCACCGGGGGTCTACCTCGAGTGGCCGAATTGTTTGAAGCGCGAACTCCTAAAGAGGCCGCCATCGTTTCTGAAATCGATGGGTATGTCACTTTCGGAAAAGACGTTAAAGGCAAGCAACGTGTGATCGTCACTCCCGATGTGGGTGAGCAAATGGAATACTTGATTCCAAAAGGAAAACACGTGGCTGTTCGTGAAGGTGAGTACGTCAAAGCCGGTGAAGCTTTGATGGACGGACCAACAAATCCACACGATGTTCTAAAAGTTTTAGGTGAAAAAGAATTGGCTCACTACCTTGTTGAGGAAATCCAAGAGGTTTACCGACTTCAAGGTGTTGCCATTAACGATAAACACATTGAAACAATCGTTCGTCAGATGCTTCGTAAAGTGATGGTGACAGATCCAGGTGACACACGCATGTTGGCTGGAGAGCAGGTAGAGAAGTATATTTTTGAGGAAGAGAATGAAAAAGCGGCGACTGAAGGCGGTCAATTGGCCACCTACGAGCCACTTCTTCTTGGAATCACAAAAGTTTCTTTGAGCACGGAGAGCTGGATTTCAGCGGCTTCTTTCCAAGAAACCACAAAAGTTCTTACCAATGCGGCTGTTCACTCAAAAACAGATAATCTTGTTGGCTTGAAAGAGAACATTATTATGGGTCGCCTGATTCCAGCTGGAACAGGGCTATCTACCTATAAAAAGTGGGGAATTACAGTCGACGAGGCCGACGAAGAGTCTGCATCGGCCCTGCCAGGAATGGCTGGAGCCGCAGGAACCACACAGACAACTGTGTAAGATTTAAACTTGACCAAAAGGCGGTAATTTTATAGGTTAGCCGCCTTAAACGATATTTAGGAGTAAAATGCCGACGATTAACCAGTTGATTCGTAAAGAACGAAAGATGAAGAAGCAGAGAAGCAGTTCTCCGGCCCTAACCAAATGTCCTCAAAAAAGAGGGGTCTGTACACGTGTGTACACCACCACTCCTAAAAAACCGAACTCGGCACTACGAAAAGTAGCTAAGGTTCGTCTTTCAAACGGATATGAAGTGATTTCCTATATTCCTGGAATTGGCCACAACCTTCAAGAGCACAGTGTTGTTTTGATCCGTGGTGGACGAGTGAAAGACCTTCCTGGTTGTCGTTACCACATTGTTCGTGGTGTTCTTGATACGCAAGGCGTGTCGAACCGTATTCGCAGTCGTTCAAAATATGGTGCAAAAAAGCCAAAGAGCTAAAGGGTAGATAATGTCACGACGTAAAGGTAATTATAAAAGAGAAATTGCTCCAGATCCGATTTATAACGATGTGCTTTTGGCTAAATTCGTAAACAAAATCATGTTGGATGGAAAAAAGAGTGTGGCTCAATCCCTAGTGTACAGCTCACTTGATCAAATCAAAGATAAAGTACAAGAAGAAGAGCCTTTGGCTGTTTTTAAGAAAGCCGTAGAGAACATCAAACCTCAACTTGAAGTTCGTTCTCGTCGTGTGGGTGGAGCGACTTATCAAGTTCCTGTTGATGTTCGTCCGTCTCGTCGAGTGACTTTGGCCTTGCGCTGGTTGTCTTCTTACTCTCGCTCTCGTGGTGAAAAAGACATGGCCACTCGTATTGCCGGCGAAGTTATTGACGCCTACAACAACCGTGGAAACGCGATCAAAAAGAAAGAAGATGTGCATCGTATGGCTGAAGCCAACCGAGCCTTCTCGCATTACAACTGGTAAGATTCTTTTTAAATTCCAGTTTCTAGAACGCCGCTCAATTGAAGCGGCGTTTTTATTTTCACTCGCAACCCGCTGCAATTTAAGTTAAAAAGACCTCATGTCAGTAGCAGATCCAGAAAAAATAGAAGAACTCCAGTTCACCCGTAACATCGGCATCATGGCCCATATTGATGCTGGAAAAACCACGACAACCGAACGAATTCTCTATTATTCGGGTAAAAATTACAAAATTGGAGAGGTTCATGATGGCGATGCCACCATGGATTGGATGGAGCAAGAGCAAGAGCGAGGAATCACTATCACCTCGGCCGCCACCACCACATTTTGGTCTGATCACCGGATTAACATCATCGATACTCCCGGACATGTGGACTTCACCATCGAGGTGGAAAGATCATTGCGGGTTCTGGATGGCGCTGTCGCTGTGTTTGATGCTGTCAGTGGGGTTGAGCCCCAATCAGAAACTGTCTGGCGCCAGGCTGACCGTTACAAAGTTCCCAGAATTTGTTTTATCAATAAGATGGACCGGGTGGGGGCGGATTATCAAATGTCGGTCGACTCGATTCGTGAAAAACTAGCCGGTAACCCTGTCAAAGTACAAATCCCCATTGGTGCCGAAGATGAGTTTTCAGGGGTCATTGATCTTGTCTCAGGAAAAGCTTTAATTTGGGATGGTGACGACAAAGATGCCAAATATGAGGTTCGAGACATCCCCAGCGACCTGAAAGATGATTACGAAATGGCTCGCGAGCAATTGATTGAATCTTTGGCCGACCAGAGTGACAAGATTGCAGAAATGTACTTGGGTGGAGAAGAGATCTCTGAAGAGATTATCATCGAAGCTTTACGCCAGGCGACCTTGAACCTTTCAATCACTCCAGTTTTTTGCGGCTCAGCTTTTAAAAACAAAGGAGTTCAGACTTTATTGGATGGAGTTATTGCCTACCTACCCAGTCCGCTTGAGCGTCCTGGAATTGTTGGTGTTGACGCCAGAAAGCCTGAAAAAGAAGTAAAGTGTCCGACCGAGTTCGATACTCATACGGTGGCCATGGCTTTTAAAATCGCCAGCGATCCTTTTGCGGGCTCCTTAACTTACGTTCGAGTTTATTCGGGAGTCGTCAAGCAAGGTTCGCAGTTGTTCAATTCTCGTGAAGAAAAGAAAGAAAGAATTCAGAAGCTTGTTCGCATGCACGCCAACTCACGAGAAGAAATAAAAGAATTAAAGGCCGGTGATATCGGAGCCGTGGTTGGTCTCAAGTTCACTGGAACCGGAGACACTCTTTGTGAATCGGCCCACCCTGTGATTCTGGAGGCTATCGAGTTTCCTGACCCGGTGATCTCTGTTGTGATCGAAGCCAAATCAACGGCCCAGCAAAAGAAAATGATGGAGAGCTTGCATCGTTTAATTCAAGAGGACCCTTCCAGTGCCTTAAGCACCGACAAAGAAACGGGTCAGCTTCTGTTAAGTGGTATGGGAGAGCTGCACCTGGAAATTTTAGTGGATCGTTTAAAGCGGGAATTTAAAGTCGACGCCAATGTTGGTAAACCGCAAGTTTCGTACCGAGAAACCATTGGTGCTCCCGCCGGCAAAGCAAAATCTTTTGAGCGTGAGGTGGCAGGTAAGCCGCAAGCGGCCACTGTTGGTGTTGCTCTTGAAAAACTAGAAGGCTCCGTGCCCAATCAGGTTACAATCGCCGTTGAAGACAAGCGCCTCACCCCCGAGTTCAAGCAGGCTGTTATTAAAGGTGTATCAGAGGCTCTGGAAAATGGTGTCATCGCAGGCTACCAAGTTTTGGGAGTCAAAGCGGTGGTCAATAAAATTGAATTTGAAGAGGAATCAGCGGCCGTTCCGGCCTTTCAGATCGCCGCCTCCATGGCTCTGCGTGAAGCTCTCAGAGACGCCAAGTGTGAACTGATGGAGCCCATGTTTTATCTTGAAGTGGTGTGTCCGGAAGACTTTCTAGGGGCCGTCATTGGAGATATTAATTCCCGCCGAGGTAAAGTTATATCAACAAAGGCCAAGGGGCACTTACAGGCGATTGAGGCCGAAGCACCGTTAGCAGAACTTTTTGGTTACGCCACCGATCTTCGCTCGTTAACACAAGGTCGAGGAACTTTTATTATGAAGTTCAATGAGTACGCGTTGATGCCGCAAAGAACCCAACGTGAGCTTCTGGAGAAAATGGGACGCATTTAAAGTTCCGCACGATCAATAGTGATCTCTTTGTAAAGTGGGCCGCAGCCCAGCAAGGTTTCACTTTCCCTTCCACTCCATTAAAAGGTTTAAAATAAACCAGTCGCTGGTCCGAAGGTCCAAGGACTCAATCCAAGCACAGACATTTCTTGCAGATTCTAGATCAGAGGTTTTCAAACAAAACAGTGACTGTTTCTAGGTTTTAGCGACCTAACCTAAAAATTAACTCTTATTTCAGATTTCCAATTAGAAGATTTGAAACAAAATAGTCGGTGTCCCTAAGTTCTATGGACTCAGTCCAAGGATTTGCTTTCCTTTCAATTTGAAATAAAAAATTTGAAAACAATCGAGCGATGATTTTAAATCTAGGGAAAACTTCTGGCGACTTACTTACCTTTTAACTTCCACATTAAAAGCTTCAGTAAAAAAGACAGTTTTGTCTGTTGAAAGGACAGCGGTTGATCATTGGCGTTCAAAGGAACCGAGTAAGCTTGAATGGCCTCTTTATCGGTGGCTTGTGCATAATAGGTATTAATGCCATCGAAATAAACGGATTGGTAACCATTGTTTTGCAAAATCTCTTCGCTGCGTGTGGCATCGACTTTTTTATCACTTTTAACTCCGACCGACTCTAAAATGATAAGGCGAGGTTTCAGTACAGAAAAATCAATGCCTTCAAGGACGATTTCTTCCGCTCCCTCAACATCAATTTTTAAAAAATCCACATCTTTGTTTTCGGCATATTCTTGATAAATACTTGTTAAAGTTCGTGCATCAATGTCGACCACTGTTTTATCCAATCCTTGGTACACGTGTTCTGATTCCTTTTGCGGATTTTCTCCGACAAAGGAAATCTTAGGATCGGAAGCAATATTGGAAAATTTCACAGATCCATTTTTATTGAGTGCCACGCAGTTGAGGTTGACGTCATTGGTTCTATCCTTCTGTAAAAGAGAGAACTGTTCGCCATTGGGTTCGATGTTGATTCCTTTCCAACCACGATCGTAAAAATATTTGGTCACCGAGTCCTTATGGGGGTGAGCTGCACCGACATCAATATAGAAACCCTTATCCTTTTTAAACAATCGGGAGATTAAGATGTCCTCATAGTTTTGCGCGTAGGAAATATTCATTGATCCACTCCTGTCAAAGATCGGGCCTCTCAGTTTTTTAGACTATTCATTGCCTAAGAGAAAGTAAACAAATCGATAAATCCAGTAAATTATGGCTTTGTGTCAGTTCGATGAGCGTTGAATCAAGTGATGCAATTAGAATTCCACTTTATCTTCAAAGAATTGGGTCTTGATATTTTAAAATGTCATACTGTCTTAAGCTCTTCCCCAAATTGTCGCTACCAATGAAATCGAGGGGTTCAGGAATCTGATGAGGCAGGGGAGGTGGCTCAAGCCAAGGAGCCACCACTGATTTTCTCACAGTTCAACAGGTGCTAGAAACGGAAGTCGATCCGTCGAATTGTTGCCATTTCTAGGAGCTTCTGTGCTATTTCCGCTTGGTTGCGGTGGGTTTTGACCAAAATGGCATATGTTTGGATTTCTGCGAAAATTATTACAGCGTCTGCGATTGGCACTGGTATTTCGGAAGCAAACGTGAAGATGATCGTCATGAGCCACCAGACTGCGAAAGCCCAGTCGTGAAAACCGGGGGTCGTTGAAAAAGGCCTGTGGGCGGGACCTTCGCGTGTTGGCTGTTTCAATGCCACCTTCTTCGATTAAAAGTTCAGCGAACTGATAAGTCAGATCAGAGTTGTAGGTGGAGCGGTTATTGACGTTTGTTTCAACCTCACCGGTGCCCGGATTTCGCATCGGCCAAATATCAATACACTGGCCGCGACGATGTGAGGCGTGGGGCCACTCGCCGGGGATGCTGTGTCCAAAGCCGGCATCTCCATACATGATGCGGCAGTGAGGCGCATTGTCTGGACAATGGCGCTCTCTCCAAATCTGCGAAACCCGTGCAAACATACATGCGGGGATAGGCTGCAAGTGGGGGCGGGTTCGATGCGATCGAATATGCTTTCCACCACAAGGACCTTCGGTGCCATCACCTGACATCGGAAGCTCCCAACGATCGCCTGACGTGCGGTCCGCCACACCACGAAAAAAATCTAAAAAATCTTCATTAGGATTAATGGGATCGGGTAACGAGTCATCGTCTGTGTCCGGCAGAGGAGAGGCGTTGTCTGGGTGGTCCGTCCATTCTGAAACTCGGGCACGGTTACCATTGGTCAGTGGAATTGTGGACCCTCGAAAATTGGCAATGGGAATATAACTTGTAAAAATATAACCCATTCCGTGCTCGACACGAACGTAACCATTTTCAGTGACTTCCGTACATCGATAATAGCGTCCATGAGTGCGAAGAAGGTGGCCAATGGAACCACCGTCGCCCCATGCGGCGTCATCTGTTGGGTTATCATAGGTTCGTTGCCTGCGAACGTCGGGCGTATCTTTAATTTCGCAGCGGTCTTCAGCCAAACCCACTGAGGTAGCTAAAAGGCCCACTGTCAGCAAAATCATTTTCATTAGCGTATGCATTTTTATCCTTCGGTTAAAACCATCCGTCTGTTCTTTTAAAGAGCAAGGTTCAAGCCAATTGGATCGATTTTGTTTCATACTGATACAGTGAAAGTTTAGTAAATAAAGAGACTTACAGATATGAAAGAACTCCAAGTGGTACAAGGGTGTCAAAAAAATCCCAGGGCGAATATTGTCACCGACCTGCAAATTCTATTGACGCTCTAATGAGATCGGGCGCCGGTGAGAATGTTTAAGACTTGTTGATTCTCCGGCTTTTCCTTTACAGATGGGTATTCATCACTTCATGTCGAAGGTGATTTTTTCTGAATACAGAGGATCGCGGGGGCAAGCTATTCTGACGGAAAAATGTTTCGCTTTTTAAAGCCAGTGTCTCTGGGCAGTATGGGGTGATGGCATACATCCCAAATAAAGGGCTTTTCGACGTTTGCGAGCGTCTCAATTCAGGACATTCTTTGGACGATCACATACATGCCAATAGGTTTTGGGCTGCTTGCAGGCGCCCCAAATAGGCTTGCATTGAATGATTGTTGAAATATTCATTGAATACGAAATTTAGGTGAGTGCTGAAATCTCAATTCGGGACAGCAGAGCTATCGCAGGTTCTTCAATCTTTAAAATAATCTCACAATAAACCGATAAGTTTGAGTGGTAAAATTCATCGTTTTCCTTGTTTTTTTGAATACAGTTGTGGCTAACAACCTCACGCCTCCAGACGCCACTTCGACGGAGGTCACCACTGAACCGTCTTCGGATCCCGATCAACAATGTGCGGAATTTCTTGAGCGCACTCAGCAAGGTTTAATATCGAAGCTCGAAACAATGATCGCTGAAAATCGGGTGCAAGAATCCTGTCTTCTCTCACAAGCCCCTTCCGGTGATTGCAGCTCTTTTCAAAACCACATTCTCGAACAGCTTCCCAATTATGAGAGATTCCGAATTCTCAACTCTCTTAACTTAGCAACCCATCACCCTGGCTCTGATTTTGAGCTAAGCGCCGATACCGGCAATGCCATCCGTCGCGATTTATCCAGACTGTCTGAGACAGAACAGGAACAAATGTGGCAAGAGCACCAACAGCATCAAAGAGATTATATTCAGGATTGGTGGCCGCAGAACAATCAGCGCTTTCCCAACTGGCGTCAGTGTGTGGTCGACGGAGAAAACGGTTTAAACCTTCAGCCTATGCAGTACTCCGGACGCACATCCGTGGCACTGTTTCCAAATTTCGATAGAGATCCTCCGCGCCAGTTTCGGCAAGAGTGCCAGCAGATGTATTCTTATTGGCGCGAACTTCCTTTCGCTGTTGGTATTGGTTTTCATGCCACCGACGCGGTTCGACCGCAGCTTGATGAATTAACAGAGCAGTACGAGCCCTGGATGCATATGCTAACCTCAGATACCTCTACCATGAGTCGTCAGGAAAAACTCAACCAGGCGGCGCGAGCCCACAATCAGTACGGAGAACAATTGAACATCCTCTTGCGTTGGGTTCAGGGGCTTCGTGGGGATACCCGTGAAAAGCTTTTAGCATTTGAAAATATCAGAGCCGAGTTGAATGGCGAAACTTACTGCCAGGATTATTCAAGATTTGGTTGGAATGATTTGGCTGACATCGGTCTGATGCTAATTCCTGGCTTTAATCTGGTACAAAACATTTTTCGTGAAAGTCCGGTGAACGATGCCGCCTTTTTAGCGGGCTTTGCAAACTACGAAGAGTATCGTCAACGACGTGATGAAATTGCAAGAGAGATTGGCCACAGTGCTCTTCTGGTGACTCCGCAAGGGGCGGCGGAGGCCGTCGCCATAGGTCGCTTGGCAAGAGTCGCGGAACACGCCTCACCTCTGGTGCGTCGTTTGGCCGGGAGAGTGGGCGATATGTTCAGTCGCTCGGCCGGTCCGGTTCGCATGTCATCTCTGAATCTCTCTGAAGAATTAGGGAGGGGGGCTGAAAAGATTGCCTACGATCTTGGTGATGGCCAAGTGGCGTTGATTCATAGAAGCTTCGACCGCGCCGGCAATCCGGTGAATGCCGAGGGACTCACATCCGAGTTTTACGAAAGAGTGCGGCGGGACTATGATGATGTGATGGGTATGGCTGAGAGCTTTGACGGACTAACCTTTAATGGGCAAGCCTTGCACCCCCGAATTGGAAGAGAAATCGTCGATGATCAAGGGCAAATGATTGGCTACGTTACCGAGCGTGTCGACGGAGAGCCATTTGACCGAATCGCCAGTCGTTTAACAGCTGGCGAGCGGCAAGAGGTCGTGACCCAAGCCCGGGCTCAGTTGGCGATGATGTATGAGCGAGGGTTGATACATGGTGATGCCCACGCCGGAAACCTCATGGTTTCGCGTGCCGCCGACGGTACGATCCAGGCCCGTTTTGTGGACTTTACGGCCCCCAATAGCATGTGGAATGCCACGAATGATTATCAGTTGTTCACGCGGTCAATGTCCGAACATGGTGTTCCGCGAGTGAACACGGTGATGCCAACCCGATTTTCTGGCAATTGGGCAGAAGTAACCACCCCTTATCGAGGTATTGCGGGCCTTGAAGTCGCGCCCACCCGAACAATCAACGGAGCCACTCTGCCGCGGACCGATGGCCTGGGAGCTCACCAGACTTATGACAATATAATTAATGGAATGCTCAATCGAATGGATGAAGGGGTGGAGTTGTCCGCTGCTGATATTCAAATTCTTGAAGAATTTACAGGGGTCGCCCGAGCTGTGGCCGAAGCCTCCGGTGACACAGCCCGATTAACTCGATTAAATTCATCAGACATTGGCACTCGCACCGAAGCTCTGATACAAGAGGGGCAGAACATCATCAGAACCGCCGATGGGCGACTGATTTTGATCGGAATTCCTGGAAATTGATGAAAATATCTCATCTTTTTCAGCAAAATTTAGGACTTTGACGCTCTCAAGAAAGTCTCCGAAATATCTAAAAAAAATCCGAAAAAGCCCTTTGACAAAGCCACCCCCCAACGTGCATACTCGCCGGTCTACATTGTTAAAACTAGTGCTAGTGGCCTGTTTGAAGCGATCAATTATTCAGTTTTCACTAGTGATATTAAAGATTTGAAGAGGCGTTCAAAAATGCAGAGTCAAAAAATTCGTATTCGATTAAAAGCCTTCGACCACAAACTCTTGGATCAATCCACCCGAGAGATTGTCGATACGGCTCGCCGCACGGGCGCGCGGATTGCGGGACCTATCCCCCTTCCGACTCGCAAAAACAAATACACAGTCCTTCGTTCTCCACACGTCGATAAAAAATCCCGTGAGCAGTTCGAAATCAGAACGCACAAAAGACTATTAGATATTTTGGAACCCACTCAGCAAACAATCGACCAACTTATGAAGTTGGATCTGTCTGCGGGTGTTGATGTTGAAATTAAACTTTCTGCTGAATAGAGGTATGAGAGATGAGCGAAGAAAATAAACCGGAAGAGGCGGTCACCGAAGAACAGACCCAGGCTTCCGCTGAGAATAACGAAGAAACCACTCAAGAAGCCGCTTCAAGCAAAACAGTTGCTCTCGATGGTATGTTTGGTTTCAAAGTTGGTATGTCCTCTGTTTACACAGAGGCCGGAGTCCAGGTTCCTGTTACCGTATTGAAAGTTCAGCCTTGGACTGTCACTCAGGTAAAAACTCAAGATAAAGATAAATATTCAGCAGTGCAAATTGCTCTTCTTGATAAAGCCGAGAAGAAAATGAGCAAAGCCGAAAAGGGTCACCTCAAGGGTGTCGATGCGACGAAAGCCGCTCGTTTCACTCGCGAAATTCGCCAAGAACTTCCAGAGGGTGTGACTGTTGGTCAAGAAGTGGACGTTACCACTTTCGAAAAAGGTCAAAAACTAAGAATCACTGCAAAGTCTAAAGGACGCGGTTTCGCAGGGGTCATGAAGCGTTGGAATTTTGGTGGGGGCCCTGGTTCTCACGGATCGACTTTCCACCGTCAACCGGGCTCTATCGGAAACTGTACGTTTCCTGGTCGTGTGATGCCTGGGCGTAAAATGCCGGGTCACTTTGGCGACAAAAATGTAACAGTGAAAAATGTTGAGGTTGTTGATGTGCAATCAGATGAAGGCTTGATCCTTGTAAAAGGTCCGGTTCCTGGTGCTCGCAACGGTCTTGTAAGAATGCAGAAGCAAGGGTGATCGTGATGGCTAAAGTTGATGTTTACGATTGGAAAAAGAAAAAAACAGGCGACATCGAAGTGCCTGAGCAAATGGTGAACGAAGAAGTTCGTAAAGACATTCTTCATTCTCTTGTTCGTTGGCAGTTGGCAAGTCGTCGTGCCGGTACACACGATACAAAAAATCGCGGTGATGTAAGAGCCAGTAGTATCAAGCCTTATAAGCAAAAAGGTACGGGTAACGCTCGTCAGGGTTCGCGCGCTTCTATGCTTTTACGTGGTGGTGCTGTGGCTCACGGCCCACACCCCAGAGACTACAGCTTCAGCATGAACAAAAAAGTGAAGCAATTGGGTCTTCGCTCTGCCATTTCTTATCTTAATAAAGAAGGGCGTATGTTTGTTGTTTCAGACATGGCTTCTAAAGATGGGAAAACCAAAGAGCTTGCTGAAAGAATTAAGAATTTTGAACTGAGCAAAGTCCTTCTTATTGATGAAAATAAAGACGCGATGTTTGCAAGAGCCTCACGTAACCTACCCAAGGTTCGTTACAACTCGGTTGAGGGTCTAAATGTCTATGACTTGCTCAAATACGATGCCGTGATTTTTACTCAAGCATCATTGGGTAAAGTGGCTCAGAAGTGTGGAGTACAATCATGATGGATATTATCAAGAGACCACTATTAACGGAAAAGTCGTCATCTTATAGTGATTATGACACTTATGTTTTTGAAGTCAGCAAAACGGCTTCTAAAACCCAAGTTCGCGAAGCTGTAGAAAAGGCTTTTGATGTCAAAGTGACTGATGTTCGTACACTTATTTACCGAACACGTTGGCTGAAAAAATACGCTAAATTTGGTCCGCCAAAATATAAAAAGAAAGCATTTGTTAAATTGGCTAAAGGTCAAAAGATTTCAATTTTTGAGGGAGCTTAACCATGGGTATTAAGAAGTATCGCCCGACGAGCCCGGGACGCAGAGGGATGACAGGGTTTGATTTTAGTGAAATCACTAAAGCCAAGCCAGAAAAGTCACTCACTAAGTCCCTAAAGAAGAATGGTGCCCGTAACAACTACGGACGCATCACTATTCGACACCAAGGTGGTGGGCACAAAAGAAAATATCGTATGGTCGACTTCCTTCGTAATAAGTTGGAAGTTCCAGCCAAAGTTGTAGCGATCGAATACGATCCAAACCGAAGCTGCCGAATCGCCCTTCTTCATTATGCCGATGGAGCCAAAAGCTATATCATCGCTCCTGTTGGGTTGAATGTTGGTGATTCTGTGATGTCTTCGGCCAAAGCCGATATCAAACCAGGAAACAGTCTTTTGCTTTCTGAAATGCCCGTTGGAACTATTATCCACAACATCGAGTTGCGTCCTGGAAAGGGTGGTCAACTTTGTCGTGGAGCGGGGACTGAGGCGACTCTTGTTGGTCGTGTCGGGAAAATGGCTCAGATCAAATTGCCTTCTGGTGAGGTTCGCGAAGTGCTTTCGAAGTGTCGCGCCACTGTTGGGCAAGTTGGAAACACTGATAACGAGAACGTAACAATTGGTAAAGCGGGTCGTACACGTTGGAAAGGCAAGCGTCCTTCTGTTCGTGGTATGGCAATGAACCCGGTCGATCACCCAATGGGTGGTGGTGAAGGGCGTGGTAAAGGGAATCACCCGACCACACCTTGGGGTCAGCCTTGTAAAGGTCACCGTACACGTCAAAACAAAGCAACCGATCGTTTTATTATTAAACGTCGCAAGAGCAATAAGAAGAAGTAAGGAGTCGTAGTGGCACGCTCAATGAAAAAAGGACCATTTGTAGACGATCATTTGATGAAAAAAGTGATCACCGCCAGCGAAGGTGGAGACAAAAAAGCGATCAAGACTTGGTCTCGTCGCTCCACAATCCTCCCAGAAATGATCGGATTGACTTTAGCTGTACACAATGGACGTAAGTTTGTTCCTGTGTATGTGAATGAGAACATGATTGGACATAAACTTGGTGAGTTCGCCAATTCGCGAACTTTCCACGGACACGCTGAGAAAAAGAAAAAGTAGGTAAGTCATGGAAGTAAAAGCAAGTTTAAAAAACGCAAAGGTTGGCGATCAGAAGGCTCGAATAGTTGCCGATATGGTGCGTGGAAAGATGGTTAATGATGCCATCCGAATCCTTACCTTCGATAACAAAAAGCCTTCAATGATGATCAAAAAACTTGTTGAGTCAGCTGTCGCAAACGCCGACCAAAAGCAAGTTATTGATATCGACAATTTGTATATTAAAGAAATTATGGTGGACAAGGGGCCTTTCTTAAAAAGGTATCAACCTCGAGCACAAGGTCGAGCCTTTGTTATTAAAAAGAAGTCGAGCCACATCAGCCTCGTATTGGATGAAAGGTAGTATTCATGGGTCAGAAGGTTAATCCTATTGGTTTAAGAGTTGGAGTCATCAGAACTTGGGAAAGCCGTTGGTTTGCTCAAGGTGGTTTATACGCCAATCAATTGCATGAAGACTTAAAATTAAGAACGCATCTAAAAAATAAGTTGAAGCACGCTGGTGTTGCAAAGATCGAAATGGAGCGAGCCGCTAACAAGTTGAAAGTGATTATTTCAACGGCTCGTCCTGGTGTTGTTATTGGAAAAAAGGGTGCCGGTATTGATGCTCTCAGAGATGAGCTTCAGAGCATGACACCCAATGAAGTGCGCGTAAACATTCAAGAGGTTCGCAAACCCGATGTGGATGCTCAGTTGGTCGCAGAAAACATTGCGATTCAATTAGAGAAACGAATTTCTTGGCGTCGAGCTCTTAAAAAGGCGATTGCATCAGCCATTCGTGGTGGTGTTCGTGGGGTAAAAGTTCAGGTTTCTGGGCGTTTGGATGGAGCGGAAATCGCTCGTACGGAATGGTACAACGAAAAGTCTGTTCCTCTTCATACGCTCCGTGCTGATATTGACTACGGAACAGCCGAAGCGGCCACGACCTACGGGATCATTGGCTTGAAGGTTTGGATCTATAAGGGCGACGTTCTTTCCCAGAAGGAAGTTGAGGAGGCTGGTCGTGTTAAGTCCTAAAAGAGTCAAATGGAGAAGACAACATAAGGGACGTCGTAGAGGTTATGCCAACCGTGGAAGCGATGTTAGTTTTGGAGATTATGGTTTACAGGCTCAAGGTGATGCTTGGATGACATCTCGTCAAATCGAAGCGGCTCGTATTGCGATCAGCCGTTCAGTAAAGCGTGGTGGTAAAGTTTGGATCCGTGTCTTCCCTCATAAACCAATTTCGAAAAAGCCAGCTGAAGTTCGAATGGGTAAAGGTAAAGGAAGTCCAGAGTACTGGGCAGCCGTCGTTCGACCTGGACAAGTTCTTTTTGAAATCAATGGAGTTTCAAAAGAGCAGGCTCAAGAAGCTTTCCGTCTTGCTGGTTCGAAAATGCCATTTAAGACAAAATTTATCTCAAGAGAAGTTGAGGCCTAAGATGAGTAAGTATGATGATATAAAAAACCTAAGCACTGTTGAGTTGCACAAGAAGTTGCGTGAAACAAAACAGAACATGTTCGAAGCGAAGATGAAAAACGCCATGGGGCAGTTAACGAATCCCATCTCTATTCGCAATATGCGAAAAGATGTCGCTCGCCTTCGCACAGCTTTAACAGCGAATACGAAAGCGAATTGAGGTAAAGAATGGCAACTGAAACGACTCAAAATACGCGCGGTAGAAGAAACGAAGTTGTAGGGCAAGTGATTAGCGACAAGATGGATAAAACTGTAAAAGTTCAAATCTATCGTGTGGTTAAGCACCCAAAATACAAAAAATATGTTCGACGAACTTCGGTTTTTACAGCCCACGATAATGATAATAAAGCAAAGACTGGCGATACTGTTCGTATCGTTGAGACTCGCGCATTAAGTAAAACAAAACGTTGGAAAATAGCTGAAATCGTACAAGAAGCGAAAGTAGGGGTGGTACGATGATTCAAATGCAAACCCGTATGCGAGTGGCCGATAACTCTGGAGCTAAAGAAGTTCAGTGTATCAAAGTTATTGGTGGCTCTAAAAGAAGAACAGCCTCAGTGGGCGACATCGTTGTTGTCTCTGTCAAATCAGCACTTCCCACTTCGAAAGTGAAGAAGGGTGAAGTGGCTAAAGCTGTGATCGTAAGAACTAAAAAACAAATTCGCAGACCCGACGGATCCTATATTCGATTCGACGATAATGCAGCGGTGTTGGTTAACGTCAACAAAGAGCCTGTTGGAACGCGTATTTTTGGCCCAGTGGCAAGGGAACTTCGAGCGAAGCAATTCGTGAAGATTATTTCTTTGGCACCTGAAGTGTTGTAATTGGACGAGGTGATAAGGTGAACCGTTTACAAGAAAAATATCAGAAGGAAGTAGCACCAGCGATTATGAAGTCGCTTGGGCTTAATAATAAAATGGAAGTTCCACGGATTGAGAAAATCGTGATCAGCAGCTGTCTTCCTGATGCGGTTCAAAACTCCAAAGTTTTGAACTTGGCCGCTGAGGAGCTGACGACTATTTCAGGTCAAAAAGCTGTGATTACCAAAGCCAAAAAATCTCTAGCGAACTTTAAACTTCGTGAGGGAATGCCTTTGGGTGTAACGGTGACTCTTCGTAAAGAAAGAATGTGGTCTTTTATGGATCGCTTGATTTCCGTGGCTTTGCCTCGAGTGCGAGATTTTCGTGGGATGCCGCCAAAGGGATTTGATGGACGTGGAAACTATAACATGGGCTTGAAAGAGCAAATTGTTTTCCCAGAGATCAACTACGATAAAGTTGATAAAGTTCGTGGGATGAACATCACAATTTGTACAACAGCCAAAGACGATGCACAGGGGAAAGCTTTGCTTGATAGCTTTGGCTTTCCATTCAGGAAGTAGGAGATAAGATGGCTCGTTTAGCAATGATTGTTAAGGCACAAAAAGAACCCAAATTTAAAGTCCGTCAGGTCAACCGTTGTCGTTGTTGTGGGCGTCCTCGTGGGTTTATGAGAAAATTCCAGATGTGTCGTATTTGTTTTAGATCTTTAGCCAGTAAAGGTATGATCCCTGGCGTAACCAAGTCCAGCTGGTAAGGAGTTTAGTGTGGATACAATTGGCGATTTTTTAACTCGAATTCGAAATGCCCAAGCCGCTCGTCACGAAAAAGTGGACATCCCGGCTTCAAATATGCGTGTGGGTATTGCGAAAGTTTTGAAAGAACAAAATTATATTTCCAACTATAAAGTTGTTAAAGATAGCAAACAGGGCATGATGCGTGTTTACCTTCGTTATAACGAAGAAGGTAAAGGCAGTATCGGCCGTATGAAAAGATACAGTAAGCCAAGTCGTCGTGAGTATGTGAAGGCCAAAGAAATCCCCAACATCCGCGCCGGTTATGGATTGTCAATTTTGAGTACAAGTAAAGGAATCTTGAGTGGTGGACAGGCCAAAGATCAAAATCTTGGTGGCGAACTGCTCTGTGTTGTTTGGTAGGTAAAAGATGTCACGAATTGGAAAATACCCAGTAGAGTTTGATAGTAAAGTTACAGTCACTGTCACTCCTGATAATGAAGTGGTCGTAAAAGGTGGAAAATCCACCCAGACTATTAAGATGCTACCACAAGTGAAAGCGAAGGTAGAGGACGGTAAAGTTGTCATCGAGCGCACAGAAGAGTCTCAAAAAGGACGTGCTCTCCATGGTTTGTACCGCTCACTCGTCCAAAACGCTGTGACTGGGGTAACAGAAGGCTTTACGAAAACTTTGATCCTTAATGGTGTTGGTTATCGTTCTTCTGTTTCTGGAAAGACTCTAGAATTGTCTATTGGATTTTCACACCCCATCCAATTTCCAATTCCTGATGGCATTGAAGTTAAAGTTGAAAAGCAAACCACGGTTCACATTACTGGAGCCAGTAAAGAACAAGTAGGACAAGTGGCTGCAAAAATTAGAAACTATCGTCCGCCTGAGCCTTTCCTAGGAAAAGGTATTCGATACAGTGATGAAGTGATTCGCCGTAAAGAAGGAAAGTCGGCAGGTAAGTAACGAGGTCTGATATGAGAGTAACAATTAAGAGAAAATGGAGCAATCGCATGAAGCTCCGTATGAAAAAGAAGCTGAAAATCAGAAAAAAGGTTTGGGGAACCGACGAACGCCCTCGCCTCTGTGTTTTCAAAAGCTCGAACAATGTGTATGCCCAAATGATCGATGATACGACTGGGCAAACAATCGTAAGCGCATCAACTCTTGCCGATAAAATCGACGGCAAAGGGAAAGAAGCGGCGGCACAAGTGGGCAAATTGATTGCTGAAAGAGCAAAAGAAAAAAACATCACCAAAGCCGTTTTTGATCGTAGTGGTTATAAATATCATGGACGCATTCGATCTATCGCTGAGGGTGCACGTGACGGTGGATTACAGGTTTAGGAGATAACGGATGCAAGAAACACCAGAATACGAAGAAAGAGTGGTTTCAATTAGACGAGTGGCGAAAGTTGTAAAAGGCGGACGTCGTTTTTCATTCTCAGCCCTTGTGGTGGTTGGTAACGGCCATGGCAGTGTTGGTTTTGGAAGGGGTAAAGCCGGTGAGGTTCCTGAGGCTATTGGAAAAGCGTCTCGCAGTGCCAAAAAAGGTTTTGTCGACTTCCCATTAGTTGAGGGAAGAACAATTGCCCACGAAGTTGTGGGTGAGTTTGGGGCCGCACGAGTGATCATGCGTCCTGCCGCTCCAGGAACTGGTGTTATTGCTGGTGGTCCTGTGCGTGCGATTTTGGAGTCAGTGGGAGTTAAGGACATTCTAACCAAATGTGTTGGAACACGAAATGCTAATAACGCTGTTCGTGCCACATTGAATGGTCTTTCTCAGCTGCAAGGAAAAGAATTTTTAACGACCTATAAGTAAGACGATTTGAGGATTTAAACATGGCAAAGCAATTTAGAGTGAAATTAAAGAGAAGTCTGATCGGATGCACTCAGACCCAAAAAGACGCTGTCCGTTGTCTTGGGTTGAAGAAGCGCGAATCTGAAGTTGTTGTGCCTGATCATCCTGCAACTCGCGGTCAGATCTTAAAAGTTCAGCATCTTCTTGATGTAAAGGTGGAGAAATAAGATGAGTTTGTTATCAGAATTAGCACCGAACAAAGGTGCAACGCATAAGAAGAAAAGAGTCGGCCGAGGTGACGGTTCGAACTGGGGTGGTACCTCTGGAAAGGGCCATAAAGGCCAAAAAGCGCGATCCGGCGGGTCTATCCGTTGGGGCTTTGAGGGTGGGCAAATGCCTATTCAACGACGCCTTCCTAAGTTTGGATTTAAAAACACTCAGTTCAAGAACAACTATGTTATCATCAATCTCCAACAGCTTAACAAGTTCGATGGTGAGGTGACTCCAGAGTCTTTAGTGGATATGGGCTTCATGAAAAAAGCCGAAAAACTAAAAGTTTTAGCTAAAGGCAAGTTGGACAAATCTTTGACTGTGAAGGCTCATAAATTCAGTGAAGCCGCTAAAGCAGAAATCGAAAAAGCTGGTGGAAAAGTAGAACTCATCTCCTAATAGAGGTAACAGTGGCATCACAAGCATCGGCAACAGCGCAAACAGAAAGTCTTTTGCAGAACGAAGACCTACGCAATCGACTTTTATTCACATTATTTGTTTTACTCATCTATCGTTTGGGTGTGCATGTCCCGACTCCGGGAATCAACAGTGATGTCGTAAAGTCCTTTTTTGAAACCCAGGGAGGCCTTTTCGGTCTTTTTAACACCTTCACCGGTGGAGCTCTGAACCAGTTCAGTGTTTTTGCTTTGGGAATCATGCCTTATATCTCGGCGTCGATTATCTTTCAGTTATTAACCGCAACAATCCCTTACCTCGAAGCTCTAAAAAAAGAAGGGCAACACGGACAAAGAAAAATCACTCAGTACACCCGTTGGTCGACCGTGGTTTTGGCTATGGTTCAAGGGTATGCGATTTCAAGCTGGTTGATGGGCCAAAGCGGTCCGGGCGGTGAAGCTCTTTATTACCCTCAGGTAGGAGCCGTTCCTTTTCAAGTGATGACTGTTGTGACTCTTGTTGCTGGTACTTGCTTTATCATGTGGCTCGGCGAGCAAATCGATGAGTTTGGAATTGGCCAAGGGGCCAGTTTGATCATTTACGCGGGTATTGCTGCAGGGATCCCCAGTGGTGCCATGGGTCTTTGGACACTTGTTTCAAACAATCAAATTAATGGACTTCTAGCCTTAATGCTTCTTGGTTTTATGGTTGGAACAGTGGCCTTTATCATATTTATGGAAGTGTCTCAGCGTCGCTTGCCCATTCACATCTCCCAAAAAGGGGGTGGCAAGGGTCAAATGATGGGAAGTTTCTTTCCAATCAAGGTCAATCCATCAGGAGTTATTCCTCCAATTTTTGCCAGTTCAATTTTGATGATGCCAGCCACCATTTCGAGCTTCTCGGATGCGGCTTGGGTTCAAATCCTACAAGACTATATGAATCCGTTGAGCCCAACCGGTGGTGGACTCTATAATATCCTTTTTGTCGCGTTGATTGTGTTCTTCTGTTTTTTCTATACAGAAATCGTGTTTCCTCCTCAGGAAATCGCTGACAATCTTAAGAAGTCAGGAAAGTTTATTCCTGGGATTCGCGCCGGAAAAAGCACGGCCAATTATATTGCCAAAGTCATGGAGCGCGTGAATGTGGTGGGTGCCATCTATTTAAGTGCTGTCTGTATTTTACCAACGATTTTAATCGCACGTTTAAATGTTCCTTTCTATTTTGGTGGTACCAGTTTGCTGATCCTTGTGGGTGTTGCGATTCAGATGATTGAGAAAGTGAATAGCTATCGTTACGAAGCCATCATTAAAGCTCAACGTCGTCCTCGAAAGAAAAGGGTTCAGTTTTGAGTATTGTTTTGTTTGGCCCTCCTGGGGCCGGTAAAGGAACACAAGCCAAGAAAATGGTAGAGTCGGGCAATCTGATTCATATCAGCACCGGTGATTTGTTCCGTGCGGCCATGAAAAATGAAACGCCTTTGGGGCTTGAAGCAAAATCCTACGTCGATTCAGGAAATTTAGTTCCCGATAGTGTGACCATTGGTTTGGTTAAAGAAGTGATTCAAAAAAATCCTTCGGGTGACTTTATATTTGACGGTTTTCCTAGAACATCCAATCAGGCCGAGGCTTTGGATGAATTGGTTTCAAAGATGAGCGCCAGTCCAATCAATCACGCTTTGTTTTTAGAGGTTCCAAAAGAAATTTTAGTGAATAGGCTCACTGGCCGTCGACTCTGTAAAGACTGCGGTGCGGTTTACCATGTCGATGCCAATCCAACAAAAGTTCCTGGAAAGTGTGATGCGTGTGGTGGCGAGACTTACCAGCGCAAAGACGACTCTGAAGATGTCATCTCCACTCGCTTAGAGGCTTACGCAAAAAATACTGAGCCTTTGAAAGAGTATTATCAAAAGAAAGGTCTTTTTGTAGAGATCGATGGTCAAGGCGATCCAAAAGACGTCTTTTCTCGCTTTCAGCCTTACCTTTGATTATGAAAAAATTACTGAGTGTCAGTTTGGTTTTATCCACTCTTACGACATGTGCTTCAACTTGTGGGTCAGCATCCAAAAGTTATCAAGACCCCGACAGTCCTCCTTATCAGAAAAGAAGGGCGCGTCCCAACCATGAGGTGGAATCAGAAGGAATTAGAGATCAAAATTCAGGGCCACTGACCATGCCTCCTTACTCTCCCAAGAGGAAATAAAACGGCCTTAGAAAAGGCGTTTTGGAGCTCTCAGAGTTCAAGAAAAATCTTGCTTTTTTGGGGATTTAATACTGGACGATGAAGGGGACCAGGTGTT
>CAXRIX010000109.1:0-62056 GCA_964230555.1 Bdellovibrionales bacterium | reverse complement strand
CATGGATTTAATGCTGAAGGTTTGGAAACCGGCGATCAAGCAGGTTGATAAAGATGTCAAAGCCATGCAAAAAATCGTTGATAAAGAAAAAGGTGGGTTCAAAATTAAGCCTTGGGACTACCGTTATTATGCCGAGAAATTGCGTGCTGATCGTTATGATTTTGACATGGACTCTGTTAAACCTTATCTGCAGCTACCCAATATTCGCAAAGCCATGTTCTGGATGGCCAAAGAGCTCTATGGTTTTGAGTTTAATAAAGTCGAAGACATCGCTGTTTATCATCCTGATGTGACAGTCTACAAAGTCACAAAAAAAGGGAAAACCGTAGGCCTTTGGTACTTTGATCCCTATGCTAGAAAAGGCAAGCGTTCAGGGGCGTGGATGAATGCCTACCGCATTCAGAACCGTTTGGACGGTAAGGATATCTTTCCCATCGTTTCAAATAATTCCAACTTCGTAAAAGCTGGAGATAAACAAACCACAAAAATTTCGTGGGATGACGCTGAGACCATGTTCCATGAGTTTGGTCATGCCTTACACGGTTTAAGCTCAAATGTGACTTATCCGTCGTTGGCGGGCACTAACACGGCTCGTGACTTTGTGGAATTTCCCTCGCAAATCCATGAGGACTGGCTTTCGACTCCCGAAGTTTTAAAATTTCTTACCAATGAAAAAGGTGAGGCGTTACCGAAAAAGTTGATTAAGAAATTAAAAAAAGCCGCCACCTTCAATGAAGGTTTTGCGACGACCGAATATTTGGCGTCAGCATTGGTCGACATGAAATTGCATCTTCTTGAAAACCCCGATGTCGATCCTCAGAAGTTCGAAAAGAAAACACTTAAAAAATTGGGAATGCCGGATGAAATCGTCATGCGACATCGCATGCCACAATTTGCCCATATTTTTTCGGGTGAAGGGTATTCGGCCGGCTACTACAGCTACCTGTGGTCAGATGTGCTTCGCCAGGATGCTTTTAAAGCCTTTTTAGAAGCCAAAGGTCCCTATGACCCAAAGGTGGCTAAGAGCTTTCAAAAAAACATCCTTTCTGTGGGTAATACCATTGATCCCAGCAAGGCCTACAAAAACTTTCGTGGACGAGATCCAAAAGTGAAAGCCTTGTTGGAAGCCAAGGGGTTCAAAACTTTATAATTGATCAACTTTATTATGTTGCAATAAGAGGGGTGGAAATGTGGATTTCACCCTTTTTTTATTTGGCCCATTCATGAAAAGAAGCTGATCGGAGCCGACTCGTTTTGTTCTCAACTTACCCCACAGAAAGTCCAGTTTAAAAACGATCGAAGTCTGTTGACCTTAAGGGCGCATGACTGCCGATTTTTAAAAACCATTGATCTCAATAAAGAGTTAAAGACTTAGGTCTGAGAATAAATAAAGTTAGCAGAAGGTCGAGCCTAGAGTCTTCATTTTTTGCCGGGAATTCCGACAAGATAGTAGATAGGAGTTCGATTCTATGGGTGCACAAAAAATTTGGAAAATTGGTCGTGATGAGCAGGCTGACATCAAAATAAACAGTAAAAATGTAAGCCGAGATCAAGCCGAAATAGTTTTTGAAAATGGTGTTTATTTTTTAGTGAATCTATCAAAGCACAAAACCTCATTTATCAAAAGAGGCAATGATAAAATCAAAGTGCAAAGGCAAAAAATTGAATCCGGTGATCTTTTATTTTTTGCCGATCAAGGCCCATTCAATCTTGAAAGTCTTATTGATGAAGACAAAACCATGATTGATTTTAAAGTTTCGAATTCAGGCATCAGTTCGGCGAATACAGACCCACGAGTTGGGCTGGATGAAATCGTTGAAAAAAAACGCTGTGGATCCTGTGCTTCGATTATTGCCAAAACTCTTGATAAGTGCCCTGAGTGTGGGAGCCTGACATGAGTGCCGCCCGCAAAATTTATGATCGCCTTCGTAAAAAAGAGCAAGCTCCACAGCTGCCCACTAAAAAACAAAGTGTTCGAATCAAAAACTACTCACAGTTAGATTATATTGAGCCCTATATTCTGGGTCTGATTTTCACAGTTTGCTTTGTTATAGTGATTCATCTTTCGGGAAACTCCTATATTCAGTCAATGACGACTGGAGGAGACGGCTTTCCTCTGACTTTTCAAGGTTTTATGTGGTTGGTTTTTGGAGTGGGAGTCGGTTCTCTTTTTTTTAAGAACGCTCGAATCAACGAAAAACTGGAAACTTTTGAAATTGATTGCTTTCCCTCTGATCCCAATTTGATTTTAGATTCAAAAGAAATTGCAAAGATATTGCTTAAACTTAACCTTTATCGAAAAACGGCATTCGCAATCTTTCCGCATGTGACCAAGAAAGTACTGAAGAAATATCAGACCAATAAGTCTGTTGAAGAGGCTAACTCAATGCTGACCTCGCAGATGGAGATTCTGCAGCAACGTTCTGACACAGAATACAATAGCCTTCGTTACTACTCATGGTTGTTGCCCTCCTTAGGATTTATGGGAACAGTTTATGGAATTTCAGAAGCCGTCGCCGTTGTAGGTCAGGCCTCTCCGGATGATCCTGATCTTCTTAAAAATGTTGCCGTCAGCTTGGCCATTGCCTTCGACACCACTCTCTTAGCTCTGATTCAATCGTCTCTGCTATTGTTTTTTATGAACAAACTGGAATCTAAAGAAGAGAATCTTAATGCTGCGATTGAAGAAAGAATCGTTAACGAAGTCATCAATAGGTTGAACTAGGATGCGTCGAAAAAAGAATAGGGATATTAACGTTTTCAGTGCTTCAGCCATTGATCTTTTCGCCTCGTCTATGGGCGTTTTTATCATATTGGTGGTGGTTCTGTTTCCCTATTTTGGCAACAAATCCAAGACCGAATCAACGCCCAATCAGCTTTCAATGCAAGAGCAAATTGAAACTCTTCAGAAAGAAGTTGCGCAGACACGGCAAGATCTTGTCAAAAAAGAAGAGGTCGTAGAAAAGCAAACCGAACAAATAGTTCAGCAAGAGAAGACCATTGAAGATCTCCAATCGAAAGTTAAAGACAATAATAAAACCGAGAAGTCTCTCAGTCAGATCGAAAAGAGCACTGAAATCAAAGACCAGGAAATCAAAAAGTTAAAAAAACAAGTCGTCGAACTGGACAAAGCAAAGAAAGAAATTAAGAAACTAGAAAAACAACTGGCTCAGTCTGATCAGAGTGACATCGTGGCGAAGCTTAAGCAACAGGAAAAGAAAGACAGTAAAGAGATTGAAGAGCTTCGCAAGAAAGTCCAAGAACTTGAAAATAATAAACGCCCTGATCAGACGGAAGTTTTGGCCAAACTTCAACAGGAAAAGAAAATTGATCAGAAAAAAATCAAAGACCTGCAAGAACAGATCAAGCAACTAAAGGAAAAAGATCAGCGCAATGTGGCTTCAGTCAAAAATCAAGAATCACTACAGAAGACGATAGAGCGTTTGAAGCGAGAAGTGAAGGAAAGCAAACAGGCTTCTCTTAACCAGTCGCAAAGTCAAAAGAAGTTAGAAAGCCAGCTGCAGATGACTCAAAAGAAGCTGCAACAAGAGGTGACGAAAGCTTCGAATTTAAAAAAGCAGTTGGAAGATAATACCGGAAGACAAGACGACAAATCCTTTTTGGCCATTGTTCTTAAATGGTCGACCTATAAACACGACATCGATTTGGTAGTCAGTTCACCAGAGGGTAAAGTCTACAACTACAAGCGAAAAAGTCACAGTGGTTATGCCGGCGAGTTTGTTCTCGACTCAAGAAGTGGTCCCGGGGCTGAAGTCTGGCAATCCTCAGAGCTTTCGCCAGGGGACTACACTCTAACCTCTAATCTTTATAATAATTATGGTAACGACAAACCCGCCGATGTGTCGGCGTCCATTTTTACCAAGCAAGGGAAAGTCGATGTGCCTAAATTTAGCCTGTCTCTGCAAAATCGCAAAAAAGTGATCAAGTTTAAGGTCGACAAAGACGGGGCCGTTAAATTCAAATAGATTGATTTTCTGTCCTTGAATTCAAGTAAATTTTGAGGTTCAATAAATACATGAAAAAACTATGTTTTCTTGGGTTATTGAGCCTCTGTCTTGGTTTCTCTGTATCGGCTCAAGCCGACGGTGTTCTGTTACTAAAGAACGGGCTGTCGGGCCGGGTTTCAAAACATAAATTTATTTTAAAATTTATTCCCAACGAAGATGGAGCCAAAGTTTTATATGCTTTGACAAAAATTCCCTTGGGCACACAGGCCGGGATAAAAAGCGTCAGTGGGGATCATGTTTTTTTCAACAAGAAATGGAAGAATCAAAATGGAAGTATCTTCATTGGCCTAGGTGATTTAAAATCGAAGTTTGAGGTTGAAACCACCTCAGGCAGTATCATTCCCTTTGTTTATCGTTTAAAAGTTAAAACTTCAAAATTTATGGTTCAAGACTGTGATTCTGAGAAACTGTCTTTAACAGAAAAGGCTTATAAAGGCCCTGCTATATTTGTTGGTGTGATTTGTTCAAAGAAGGCAGGCGAGGCCCGTGTTCATGTTACAGTGCCCGGCAGTTTTGACCTGGAGTCCAGTAGCTTATTTGAAGTCGCTGGTAAAGGGGAGAGATGGAAAAGTTTTAATATCGCACAGATCTCAAGCTCAACCGACTCATCGACCCAATTGAAATACAGATGGAACAATAAAACTCTAGTCTTAAAACTTAAAACCGAATTGGGACAAGCCAAACCAGAAATCATAGTTCAAAAGGAAGAATCACCTTTTCAATTTCATTTTGGAGTTGGTGGTGCGCAGGTCGGTTACACCACTCCGGTGCAGGATAACAGCAGCGTTAGTCCTTTGCTGCATGCACAGGCTATCACCAAGCCGTTTTTGTTTAACCTCATGGGTCGGGTGGATGTTAATTTTGCAATGCCGCTATCAGGCCTTCAGTTTTATAGCTTTAATGTCGGAACCGGCCCCAATTTCACCTTTGGGAACTCAAGTTTCGGTTTGTTTTTGGAGTATCTTGCTTTGGGAGAAGATGAATCGGAAACGGCGACCTCTTTTTCTCACAGTCAAGTCGGCGGAGGCGTTGAAATAAGAGTTGGAATCAGTAGCCGCACTCAATTTATACTCTATGGGAATTACAATGGCGTTGGTGGTGATTCAAGCCACATCGGTGCTCGACTAGGACTTCGCTACAAAGCGGAATCGGGATCCTATTGGGGTGGTTTTCTAGGGATGGGGATGCAAACCGTGACCTCGCAAATTACCGGCAATGATTCTGAATTCTCTCAGATGATGGGTGTCGTCACTTACGGATTCTAGTTATCTTTCAGTGCAATGCTGGTAAATAAACTTCACACCACCGGTCCATAGCCCGCGATAGCCATCACATTTTATGATTTTCTGATAATCTTCACACTTTTCGGGAGACCTTACATTGGTTTGTGAAAAGGCCGGAACCCTGGTGTTGTGAGTGACCCAGGCCGTTCCCCAAGGCAGACGACAGAGCTGCCTTGGCGCTCCGCCACCTTCTCCTTCAATTCGACCGATATTATTGTCGCCATCGGTGCCAGTGCAGTCAGCCTCACAACTCAATTTGTTGAAATCAGAATAAAGAGCTTTGTTAGCAAAGGAGCCGTTCGAGCATGTCAGCGTGATGGCATTGCTTGACGAAAAACACTGCTCACCACAAGTCAGACGCGAGGATTTAAAGAATGTTACCTTTTTACCATCCAAGACTTTACGTCCATCGGAGAGTTCGCACTGGGAGCAGGCTGACAGCTCGTTGCATGAGGAGCGATCGTATTGATCAAGAAAGGCGGTATCAGCCACCGTGCTGTCTTCCTTAGAGATCACACCATTTTCACAGGAAAAGGTATGGGCCTCGGTCAAACAACTCAGTCCGCAAGTCTGAGGACTGCTGTTCTTGTAACAGGTTCGAGAGCCCCCTGATGTGACACTGCTACCGCATATTACGCAGCGAGCACATTGATCGGAAGCCTGGCAAGACGTGTATTGGTATGTCGAGGGCTCTCCGCCGGTGATCACTCCATCCTTGCAGGTGAGGCGAGCACGATCGGTGTAGCAACTCTCATTACAGGCTGCGACTTTCTTAGGGTATGTGTAGACTGATGAATTGTGAGCGATGGCGTCGCCGGACGGAAGATCACAGTTTTTACATTCGACCACATTACAGGATTTATACTTGTAGACAGCCAGATCAGCTCCTGTCAGTGAGCCATTATTGCAAGTGAGAGTTTGAAACTCTCCATTGCAGTTCTCACCACAAGCAACGGACTCCGTTTTATAAGCCCGAATTGTGCCCTGATGAGGGATCTTCTGCCCCCAAGGTGTCGTGCACTGACTGCATGGAATATTTCGACATGAATCATAGGGATGACCAGCGAGACTGGCCACATCATTAGGAGCAGCGACATCAATGAGGGTGCCCGAGTTGCACTGAAACTCCCGAGGTTCACATTTTTGGTTACAACTTGTTGTTGCCTGAGGAAAAAGATCCACCGTTTTTCCGTCTTCCACCACATTTCCAAAATGCTCGCAGTGACAACGCTGTTTATAACATTGGTTAAAAATCGGTGTGCTGTTTGCAACCAATTGATTGGTTGTTAGGTCGATGATTTCAAGTTGCCCGGCCTTACAGTTTACTTTCATGGGAAAACTTGCGCAAGATTCTTGGCAGGCGACGATTTCTTTTGAAAAAAGATTTTCAAGACTTTCACCAGAGGCCAATTGCCCACCCCAGGGAAGCTCACAGAAGGTACAATCTGCACCTGTGCAGCCCGTTTCCTCAACCACGACATCGAGACTTGAGGTTTGCTCTTCGGTTAGACCTTCATTCACGCTGGAATTGCAGGAGACCAAGACTATAAAGAGAAGGGTCCATAAGGCACGCAAAATCATTCACAAACCTCTCTGCAATCCAAGTATTTATAAACATCTGAATTTGTCATCACACCCGAGTCACAAGATACAATTTTTTGGTAATTGAAGCAAGAATCACCACAGGTAACAGTCTTTCGCGAATACAGGGTCAGATTGCCACCGGGCTCTATTCTTTGACTAAAAAACTCTTCGTCATCAGTGGCAACATAGCCGTCTTCCGTTGGTAACGAACACCAGCTATTGGGTGTCGACATCTTAAAGGTTCCACCCAGGCAATAGTACGGGGGACTGTTGATATCGCATCCACTGCCACTGGAGCGACTGCGTCGTTTGAAGCCTTCACCATCGCCCTCAGAATTACCGGTACCGCCACCTGCGCCACCACCAGTACCAACACCCACATCACTAGGGCTGTTGCCGACCCCTGTTCCAGTGCCGGGTATTTCTAGGTCCTTACACTCCGTGTATTTGAAGACGTCGTCGTCGGTATCGCCGATCAAGCGAAAGTTGTTTCCTGATTTTGTGCATTCAACTTCACCGAAATTTCCTTCAGTGTCACATTTAACAGGAGGGGTGGCTTCTTCAATTTTAAAAACCTTTAACTTATCACCTTCTTTTAAGATGTTACCTAAATGCACACAACCACAAACTTCTGGTGCACAAGTTTCACTTGGAAAGTCAGCGACATTACCGGTGCCAGAATCAAGAGAGATGACATTGTTGATGGGGTCAGTACAGCGAATGCGTATGCGGTTATTGGCGTCATTACAGGTTTGACCGGCGACTTGATCGTCACATGTGAGAACTTTCTTCTTGTAAGCATAATCGGTTTGATTGTTATCAAGAAGACCGCCCCAAGCTGTTTTGCATCGACAGGGTTTAACGGAACAGCTGAGTTCTTGATATCCCAATTGACCAGAGAGAGTGCCATCGGTGCAGCGGACTTCACCTTGTGCACAAGTTTTATTACATTCCACTTCTTTAGCATTAAAAACAGTCTGACTATTGCCATTTTTAATGATCACACCGGCATGGGTGCAGTCACAAGTGGGAAGGGTATAGGCACAAGCTTTATATCTGAAGGTTTCAACACCACCAAGAAGTTGTCCTTTATCACAAGTTAAGGTGGCGCTTTCACAACGGTCTTTACAAGGGGCATTGGCGAGGTTGTAGGCTTTTGCAGAATCGCCGTGCTCAATCTTATCGCCCCAAGGCAATGTGCATCCGGCGCATCCCGTAACGGTACAAGTTTTTGCTTTATAGTCATTGCTGCCACTGAGAACACCGTTATTACAGGTCCGTTCCTGTGAATTTGCCTCACAGGTGGTCGTGCAATTAACGGCCATGCTTTTAAACGCTTTATGAGTGGCTCCATGGGCCAGTTTTTCACCCCAAGGTGTGTCGCAAGGGCAGGGGGGTGCTGTTCCTTCAATGTCCACATCATGTTGAGTGATATTTCCAGCCTTGTCTCGAATCTGCAGTTGATTTGCAGCTAGGGAAAGTGAGAGCCCCGGGTAAACTTTTAAGGGAGACTCTTGCCAGGTGTTACCGCCATCAAAAGAATAGGCCTGGGGCGCTAATCCTTGGTCATCTTTAGCAAAGATACGTATTCTTATTTCATTACAGACGAAAGATTCAACAAAGATGTCGACAATTTCTGGCGGCGTATTGTCTTCGCCACAAACACCACAGGTTCTGGTCGAGGAGACCTCGCAGACCGGGCAGGTTGGTGGTTGGGATAGAACCGGAGCCGAATTGATCTTAGATTGATCCTCAGCCTCTGAGGCCAAAACCCAACTGATTTCACCCGTGCAACCCCAAGGAATATTATTCCAATGCAGTTGAAACAATTCGGCGACACCAACATTCTGTAAGGGAGTGACTTGTGAGGGTTTCACACCACAAACCGAGAGCTCCTTGCAGGGGACCCACGCTTTCAGAGGGTTGATGGCTTTGATTTCGACTCCACCCTGGCAAACAGGACCTGGAGACAGGTCTTTCATAAGAGTTGTGTTGTCGTAACACAGTATTTTCTGATCCGGATTTAATGTGAGTAAAAGATTGAAGCCGCCTTTGGGATCGCAGGTTTCCTGTTTGTTCGAGCTGGGATTTGAAATCACCTCAAGGTTTGATTTCATCGCTTCCATCTGTTCTTGTTTACTCTCGATGGCCTGTTGGTCCTCTTCCGTAAAAACTTGGCTGTTACAAGCCACAGTTAGAAAAAATAAAATGAGGAGACCAATATTTTTTATCATTCGACCAAGTACCCCAAAGACTTCAGTTTAAATTTGTTCTTATTGTTTGATAATACACGCAATCGAATTTGAGTGGCATTACTATCGACAATTCGATTCGGCCCCGATAAAAATCCTTGAAAGTAAGTGCTCTCGATTTCGCCATCCTCATTGGTAACATCCACTTGTCTTAGCAGTTCTTGGTCAACCGTCATATCATACCAAAGGCCAGTGCTGTTCAAGTAGACTTGGATTTTAAGATCCTCGTTTAAATAGCCAAAATTCTCACCTTCATCAAAAAACACGACGGGAAAGATTTTTGACGATCCTGCGGGAATAGTGAAGGTTTCTGAGGTGTAGGTGGTGGTCAGGTTTTGGTTGGCCGGCGCTATCGATTGGTTGGCCACCTCATACACTAGGTGATGCTCTTTCAGGCGTTCGGCATTGGCCGCCAAATCAGCTTTGGCAATATTTTCCCAACTTGGATTATTGCGAGATCTTTTTAAATAATTTGAAATTAAGACGCCAGATTCAAAAAACTTAATATTGTCATATGAGTTTTGAGCCTGAGCCACTAAAGGGTCATTTTCCGGATCACTGGAGGCCGCAATTCTTTCATTCAAAGTCTCTAAAGCTCGCTGTTTGTTCCTTTCCGTTGAAGCCATATTTGAAAACATGGAACGCAGATCAGATGTGAAGCGCTGGTACGATGTTGTTAGGTAATAGGGATTTTTGTAGAAAAGCGGACTCAACGAGAAGTGAAAAAAGTTTGGATCAAAGTTGATGTCGTCGACATTAATATCAATGTCACTGTTCAATTTTAAAAATGGCAGTATATCCGAAATCTCTTCGATCTGTAGAATTTGCTGTTCGGTGTAGACATCGGATCGATAAGCGACGCTGGAGCTTCCGTAGACAGACTTGAAATAGTCCCGAAGGTTCAAATTGACTGTAAAACCACTAGGAAAACGACAGCCATCTCCCATATCCTGATCGGGAACGATCGTCAGAATACCGTCACCTGAATTTCTAGCTTCATCTCGGTAGAGTAAATACTCCCAATTTTTCTGTGACGTCATCGGGTTGAAAACAGCCAAGTTGTGAGTTTCTGAAAAACCGCTACAACACGATAAGCTTCCAACATTGGCCACTTCGCGAGCTTGGTCGTTTCTCACATTCATTCGACGACCCACGGTCTGGATAGTTGCTGCCTCTTGAACTTGACCGACCGATGTATTGTAGATTGAATCGGGTAATTTGTCGGCGAGAGCTGGGTAAGATTTTAATAAACGAAATTTATCGTCTCCGTCGACACCCATGGTGATGCGAAAGGCTGGAGGCTGATAGGGATTTCGACTGCAGGCCGTGCCTGAAACTGTCAATTGCCAGTTCTCAACTTTGTAGTTTGAAATCTTAAAATTGATATCATTGCGATAAACTTGTCGATCAAAGGACACGAAATCCTGATACTGAGGCGTCCAGTTTTCACCATAGGCGGGTTGGTGAGTGAAGGCTTTCAAGATTTTTGATTTACCAGTTTCTGGATGATGCGCGACAAAGTAGAGTTCTCGATTGTTGTAATAGTCGGGGACCTGATAGCGGAATCCAAAATTGATCTCGGGGGCTTGGCAGACATCAAAGTATCGACCTCGTCCTTGTCGATCGGTAAAAAGTGTTTTGACAAGAGAACCGTCAGGTTTATCAATGCGTACTTCAATCTCAATGGCATCGGCAAAGCCTTTTAAACAAGCCCATCCTTCGACATAAAACTTCTCGTCGAAATGACTAGCAAGAATAATCTCGCCTTCGATAGTGGATTCGGTTTTAACGCCGGTATTAATTTTATCTTTTGGAATCGTGATATCTGAAATGAGATTGTTATCAGCGTCAGTAACGGCAAGATAGACATGGGGATCAATAAGAATCCGGTTATAAGGAATGACTATCTCACAGATTTGGCGGGTACTAACAATACTGCAAGTTATACCCGTGAAACTTTCTTGTAGAAAAGCGCTGTTGGTATAGGCTCGAAGGGTGTAGTTCATTTCAGGGGTAGCATCACGAACATTAACAGTGACAACGATCTCTTTTTGGTTTGTCGAACCGTTGATCCTGGCTGAGCTGTCAACAAGCTCGATACGACCGGGTTGCTCCTCGACTCCGCCGGTGAAGGCTTCGATGGTTTCGGCCAGCTTTTCTATATCAAGGTAACGGTTATTTTGAAAAGGTTTAAAGGCTTCTGTTCCTGAACCTTCGGTCATTGAGTCTTCAATGCGGGCTCCTTGTAGGATAAGAGTTTTCACGAGTTGCGGTGAGGGATCTAAGCCCTTAGCTCGTAAGTGACCATAAACCAATCCCGCTGCGGCGGTGACCATGGGAGCCGAAAACGAGGTTCCGCTGGCGTGCCCATAAGTGTTATTGAGCATGGCTCCAAAAATTCGCGTTCCTGGAGCCGCGATGTGGACAATTCCCGATCCATAATTGGAGAATGAAGATCGTTTAATTGAGCTCATCATTTGATTTTCGTTATAGGGTGGAAGGTCGGAGGTGTTTAAGATCGCCTCAGGGCTGGCGGCGCCAACGTTGATTTGCCCGTCGTAGTTATAAGAGGCCGGATAGTACGGGGAAACACCAAGATTCTTCGCATCATTTCCGGCTGAGACCACAACTAGGGCTCCGGAGTTAATAACGTTGATTATGCCATCTTCAAGGGCAAAATCTTTAAATGAGCTGCCACCCAGACTAAGGTTCAACACATCCAAGTTGTAATAACGAGCTCGGTTTAAAGCATTAGCTAACTGGGTGGTCGAGAACGATCCGTCGGCCCGACCAATTTGGAAATTTCGAATCGAGGCCTGCGGTAGAATCCCGTAGCCGCCTTTAGAGTTATTGTGACGAGCCGCTATAATATGATTTACAAAGGTCCCATGCCAGTGGCAAACCTCTTCACACGCATTGGCGTCGTATTCGCTGGAAGTGACATCGTAGTTGCTATGAGAGATCAGGTCTTCATGACGAGCACCCGATGTGTAATCCTGGACACCAGTATCAATCACACCGATTTTAGGTGTTTCAAACTCGTTGTAAAAGTAGTTGTAGGCTTTGTCGCCATTGATAATTTGATGATGAAATTGCTTGTTGGCTTGCGGATCATTGCTGGTGTAGGGCTCAACGTTGAGACTGTCGACTTTGTAAGTGAGGTTGTAGGAAACTCCTATGATACAGTCATCGTCAACAGAATTGGATGATAGCTCGGCTTCCAGTTGCTGTTCACTGGATCCAGCCGCAATCTGGCTGGAGTAAGCTTGGGTTCCTTTTTTGAGGTCTTCAATAACTTCATTGTCTTGCAAAAGTTGACAGGTTAAAGAATCGGAAGCATCGGGAGCCACCTCACAACTTTCAATAGCACAATAGTTATCGATCAGAACTGAAATCTTGGTTTGATCAAGATTGGTGTTTTTTTCCTCGCTGGCCTGCACGGAACCGACTTTTAGCAAGCGCACACGCTGCTCATAAAAAGGGGAGCGGGCGGAGATTTGATTGTCTCGGGCATCGTAACTTTGACCACAGTTTTGGAAGAAAAAAAGAATCCCTCCCACCAAAGCAATGATGGTTGGACCTGGCCAAATTTTTCTCACGAACGTGGAAACCAAGATTTTTCTCCCCCTCAATATGCCCCAAACTGAAGAAATCTTACTCAACCAGGATACCAAATAGATCGGTTATCTACCGAAAATCTTTAAATAAACCATCCAGTCGAATCACCTTGAGATGATCGTGTCTCAATTTTTACCGTAAAAGATCATGTGTCTGATTTTCGAAAAATTGGATGGCTGAAACTCTAAGGTTGAATAGCCTCGAAAGTGACAATCACCTGAGATCCCACGACCAAAAATTTATAGAGTCGTGAAAAACTAGCAGTGGTAGCTGTATGACCACCCGCTGTATAACGAGGCGATAAGGTCCCAACTCCCGCTCCTGCGAAAAAGTTAAGTGTGCAGGTCGCTGAATTCGTTCCATTGACCAAAAATTTATATTCAGCTCCATCTTCCATGTTATGAAAGTTGAAAGTACCGCAATCGTTGGGGGTGGATGCAACTAAAGTCTGTGCGAAGTCGATGGTGTCTCCGGCGCCCACATCAAAAGCTGGATCCACACCGTCCTCTCCGGCAACCCTTTGCCAACTCGTTCCATCACATTGTAGTAATTCATTAGAAGTCGAATTGGTAAGATTTCCATTTTGACCACCACCACATGACGAACCCTCTGTTACGGGGCTTGTAAAATGCAGTTCATTGATCTGAAGAGGCCCATCGATACGAGCGTCTCCGGCCACATGTAGCATATGTGCTGGAGTATTGGTCCCAAGACCTAAGAATCCATCAGTTAAAGTCATCATTTCTTGAATGGGACCGCCACCGGTTGGGGAGGCAAAAAAGCTGATTTTCGAACCATGGTTGGAACTTCCCCAGTTCTCGGAAGCCACAAAGCGAATGGCCGCACTGTTCGGATACCAGGCTGTCGAATCATGACCACCGGCTGAAATCTTAAATAAGCTATCTCCAAAGTTTACAGTGGTTGGAGACCCTAGGGTGTTTCGACCTCGAATAGCGGTGAGTGCCGGGCCCTCGTTGACTGTGTTGCTGGCGTTTTGAAGTTTAATTTCAGTTTGTCCATTACGGCGAATATCAACGACTGAAGTCGGGTTTTCTGCGCCGATCCCTAAATATCCCATGGGATTCAGGACCATTCTCTCCACACCAGATGTGTCAAAGCGAATGGTGTCGTCATTCGCACCTTCTTCAACTTGAATTCGAGTATTAGCATCCGCATCTTCGACGTCGGAAATGGTTAAGCTGGCCAATGATGTGTCAACATAGTTGCGGTTTGCTACATCAGTACCAGCGGAGGGACCTGGAACATTCGTGATTGTATAGGTTCCTCCAAGGTCCCAGTTGGCCGACAATGGGGTGGTGCCATCGCTGCTCAGTTTCTCGGAGTCAAGCTCAGCAATAGCGGCCTGAATATTGGAAGCAATAACATCGCCCACGGGTGTAATGGGAATAAGGGATGAGCTCAAAGCCCCTTCGTTGACGCCAAGATCGACCTCGTTATTGACGCTATCATGAGATACTGAAATTTTCCCACTACCATCATCGTTGATGCTGCGAAACTCGAGATTCAATACGTTTTTTTGTTCGAAGACAGCCACCCCCGCCGTTCCAATGTTGCTGGCCGTATTACTCTCGCCAGCGTTGGCCCAAGATAGGGCTCCGGACCCATCAGTGATAAGTGCTTGGCCACCGGTTCCGTCGGCAGAAGGTAACGTCCACAAAATATTACTGGCAGCCGCCGGAGCGTTAAAACCAACATAATTTGCTCCATTAAAGACGGCGAAGTTTCCACGCACGTAGGCGTTGTTAGAATCGACTGTCCCGGCGGCTGTGACATTTTGAATGTTGGAAATACTATTACTCCCCATGTTGAGGGCTCCGGTCATGGTGCCTCCGGCGAGCGGCAGTTTAGTGCTATCTCCAACCGGGGGAGCGGATGTCCACTGGGTTCCATTCCACTGCAAAACCTCTCCTGAATCACCGGCTCCAAGGGCCGAGAGTGTTGTATTATCAGCAGCCATCCCACCAATGTTTTGATCAACATAAGCCTTGTTGGTAGCATCGTTGGCAAGTGTTGGAGTTGCGACATCAGTAATCTTATTAGAGTTGACACTAAAATCGGTGGCGGGTGTTCCTGATAAATACTGAGTACTCGTACCATCGACTAGAGCCTGTAGCTCGGCAAAGCGGGCGGAAGAAGCAAACGTCCACTCTAAGTTGGCTTGAGTCAAAACGTTTCCACCAATGGTATTGACGGTCAGAATATCGGCCGCATTCAAACCGTTGATAGATCCCGCCGACAAAGCAAAAGGTGTGGAGGTCAATTGAATGTTTTGGCTAAGGGTTTGCGGGCCGGATCCTGAGTCATATGTGATACGCAAAGCACGTCCATCATCACCTGCAGGCGTGTAGTTTGGGCCGACAGCACAGGTGGTTGGCGTCACTGTTGCCAAGGCATTATTAAAGGCGTTAGCCATGGTATTGGTATCTTCGTAATCGCTTCCACCTTGAGTACCAGCCCCCAATTGTAAGGAAAAATAGCCATTGGCGCCGGTCATATTCAAAATGTGAGACTCTTCGTACAGAACACAAGAGGACGGCGCTGGACTTAGAACTTCCAGCACAATCGTTACGTTGTTGGACTCCACTGGAACTTGTCCCGCAGCATCCTCAAACAACTGACCTTCGATAGCTAGATACTGTGGTGCTGCCGTTGCCACTGATGAAAGAAATAGAAGTGCAAAAAAGAATGTCTTTGCCTTAATCATTGTTTTTCTCCTAAACGTGCAGGAATAATTCGGCCATTCCAACTAGCAGGGCCGGTGAGTTCAATTTGTTTATCAACGACGCGGACATGGGCTTTGGAGCCCAGATTGGTGGTGCCGCGAACTTCGCCAACAATCGAGCTGGCCTGTTTGATCGAGGTTATAGTTATTGTACTCACCTGATCACAAGTCGCTGGTGTGTTGTAGATACTTTTTAAAGTGTTGGCCGAAGACGGGTACTGGATGGGAAGGTTCACTGTGACCACGGGTTGGTCGAAGTTGGCCTGGACACTGCCTATACGAAATACTTTGTTGGCCCCAAATGTTTGTCCAAGGCCTTGGGCGGGATCAAAATTGGGTTCACAAAGATCGTCGCTGATCACGTAGAAGACTTCAATGATTCGACCGGTTCCGCGCGGAGCACTCATTTTGATGGTATCGCCCAACGGAACCAGACCCGAAAAAATTCCGTACTGATCATCACAAGAGCCGGGGATGATGGGTTGAATATCTTTGGCTTTGATGTTGACGGCAAAACAAGCGGAGCCAGAAAAACTACCGTTGTCAGCAAAGTCCTTGGGTAGACCAAAAGAAAGTTGTGAAACTTCGCCACTATCGCTGGCTTTCTTAGAGCAACCCAAAGCGAAGATGGCAGTCAGCAAGACAAAAAACAAAAACCTAATTTTAGACATTATGTCTGTATCGGTAGGACCTTGAAATCATTGACTGAGTTTCTCAAGATGGGTCAAAAAAAGAAAACTTCCTCGACTGAAATTGGAAAACTAAAAAAGACTGACTCCAAACGATATTTTTTGGGACGGACCATTGTACTTTTCTGCACAGACCTAAGGTGAGTTAAAGCCATTGTTTATCCCTTTTGCCGACAAGCTCGCATACAATGTTTGTATGCTGCATAAATCTCTAAAAGTCGCTATAGCTTTGTCATTTATCATGTTGATGGGCCAGCAGTCCTGCCAAACCACTCCCAGTGGACAAGGCAATCGTCGCTCGACAGCACCATCTGGTCAGACCGATGCAGCCGCCGCGGCGGCGCCTCGCTCCAATGTCCCCGGCGATCGCGGGCCCAACAGTTCGGTCACCTGTGGATCCCCGCAAAACACTTTTCAATGTATGATGTGCAATTGTCATCTCGAAGCCGGAAACCAAAGTTACGAGGGAAAAGTGGCCGTTAACAGAGTTGTCATGACTCGAGCTCGCATGAGCTCTTATCCCAATTCGGTCTGTGGGGTGATTTATCAAAGAGCTCAATTCTCATGGACCCTACATAGCAGTACTCGAAATAAAACAATCAGTGGATCGGCTTACAATAACTGTTATAATTCGGTCCGTGAGGCTTACAATTCTTCAGGACATTTCGCTAGTCACTATCACGCCAATTACGTTTCTCCGGGGTGGCGTCGGGGGTGTAGTGGCCGATTTACAATTGGCGCCCACCATTTCTATCGAACCTGTGGAGGGCAGCGTCCAGCTCCGGCCTCAGGCAGTGGCTCGGATTCAGTGGCCCAACTCTTTTTACGAGGGGAGGATATGAATGTTCAAAAATGCAGCCTATAAACTTATTTTGTTTTTTCTACTGTTGATGCCAAGCAGTCTGCTCGCGCAAGCCAGGAGCCCAAGGCCGCAGATGCGCCCGACGGTTCAACCAAGAGTGACTTACTCAGGGGGCTCTCCCAATATCCAGCTTGGGTCGGGTATTACCAACGCTTTACAGTCGCATGACAACACTTTCCGCATGCTGAACAACTCGCAGTTCTCTGAAACAATCACCTGGTATGGAACCCCCAACAACAGTGCTCGACAAGCGGTTGTCGCTGATTTTAATAAAGACGGGCGACCTGATTCGGCAGTGATGGGGATTTCACAGGGTAATTCGGTGGTGGTCTATGCCGCTCTGTCGACATCCACTCCCGGCAAGTATACGGTTCAAGAGGTTCATCGTTGGCCCTGCCGAGAGGACTCTGAGCGCGGCCTTCCCTCGGGTAACCTTTGTCGCCAAATGGCGACCAGCCCCCCAAGATATGCCATTCGCGATTGGCCCTATTATTTACTTGTTGCCGACGATGAATCAGAGCGCAATTACACCGGTATCAATATCGGGGTCGATCACTTGCAGTGGCAGTCCACGGGAACTCAAGAGCGGCTTTACGTTTACAACAATAGAACTCGCAACCTGCAAGCGGCTTTACGTCGTGGAGCTGGGCGAGGAGAGAATGCCGCTGAAGGGCCGCAAGAGACCTCACCATAGTCGACTCTGTTACCAGGGAAGAGACTCTCCGTTCATATGCCAAAATGTTCCTGTTTCTTTAATATCTTTTGAATTCATGACTTCGATCAAGCCCTTGGCTGAAACCGCTGGGTCCACCAGGCCGGTTTGATTTGTCATATCTGTTTTAACCCACCCCGGATGGAGCAGAAGAATGGTTATTCCTTTGTCGAGGAGATCGATACTCAAGGATTTACCGGCGGCATTCAGAGCCGTTTTCGACATTCGATAGCCGTAAGCTCCTCCTGAGTCATTGTCCTCAATAGATCCCATTCGAGACGTCAGAAGTCCCACTTTAGAGTTTTCTTTCAGATAGGGTAAGAACGCTTTGACTGTAAGGATGGGAGCCACCGAGTTGACTTCGAATTGTTCAACGATCGCCTCCACATCAAAGTCATCAAAGCTGGTTTGTCGCATAATTCCAGCCACGTGAAATATCTGGTCAAAAATAGGAAATTTCTCTTTCTTTAGAAGGGACTCCATATCTTCAAAATGGGTGACTTCAAAGCCGGTGACAATTTTCTTTGGATTGAGAGCTTTTAGCTCGGTTGAGTTGTGACGACAAAAACAATAAACATTATGACCTGTTTTAACCAGTTCCTCGGTAAGGGCTAATCCGATCCCTCGATTGCATCCGATGATAGCTATGTTCATAACGCCTCCCTTTTTGAGCACGCTTCCATAGGCTACCTTAACACTATCATGAGATCGCTTGGCTTTAAAATTTGTGTATTAATTAAAAAAAAGGGACATTCGTATGCTCGGTCTGACTGATGGAGGCGATCGACTTCCTGACTTCCGCTGCTGGAGCGAAAAAGAACTCTTTACTGTGGAAATAGGCCGTCAGTTTCACAACCTGAGGTGTTTCATTCCGCAGCATATAACGAAGAAGTTCATGGACGTTTCGAAAAGACTTTTGCATCAAAGAGGCATGGTTTTCAAAAAACTCACTGTAATAAAAGACTTCACGCTCGGGATCGGTGTAATCGTAGACTGCAGCCTGAAAGAGGCGCTGTCGACAATGCTCTTGAACTAAATACTGCGTGTTTACATCAAAGTCTTCAATGCTTAAATCCTCAGTTAATTCAAATTCTTCTGGGTTTTCACTGCTGCCAATCCACTGAGCTTCGCCTTTCCGATCCATAAAAGACGAGGAGTACTCATCCATGCGCTGTGCCTTTAATTTCATCTCGGGGAAGTCTCTGAATATAAACAATAAACGTTTGGTAATCTGATCGAGCCGAGTCACATCATTTTCTGCTAACGTGAAATCATGAAGCTTGTTTCGGTCCTCTAAGGTTTTGATTTCTAAAAAATAATCAACAAAGAGAACCTTGTCTTCGAAGTGTTTGGTCTCAAAACTCATTCGCGAATCCGGAACCGGAGAATTGGCATGACATATCAAAAAATGCCCCCCTTCGCGACCCTGATCACCACCTTGCAATGTCACTCCTGGGACCTCGGGCACTGGATCGACAAATTGATCAACACCGGCTGAAGACGAATGATCGGGCTGCCCCGTTGAAGAGGGCGAATCGCAGGCTACGACCGCCAAAATCATAAATATTTTCAATAGAGCTAGAGCACCGAGCTTCACGATCCTACCTCCTGATCGATAGGGTAGAGACTAACGTTTAGCTGATAGACTCTCGAGTTTTCATCAACTGAATTCTGGCTCACGCAGAATCTTTTTCGGAACTCACGAATATATTTTTTCGCCTCTTCCATTTTGTCGGGATCAAGGGTCAAGGTGTTGGTGCCGTGGTAGCGCCTTTGAATATCTTCATTCTCAAGTGCTATTCGCGACAAAATGTTGGCTTCATATTGCAGTTTTTTAAGGGCAGCTGTCGTATTACCAATCGCAAAAACCTGGGTGCCATGAGTTGTTGGTATCGCACGCCCATTTTCGATTTTAATCAGATTCAGATTCAATAGATTTTGTACAACGCGATCCAACTCTTTTCGACTGATGCCCAGTTTCCGACAAATCCACTGTGGGTTGTTCTTATAATTTTTTACCTGAATCAACGATAAATAGGCATCGTGCACCCAGTTCGATAAGGTTTCAAAAAGGGATTGTTGTAAAATTCGTGCTGGCTCACCGTCGGGGTCGGCTAAAAAAATCTTTTCTCGTTGTTCTGGTGATAGCAATAATTCATCACAAATCTTTTCTATCATTCGATCGGTAAACGGCCTTTTGCCGTTTAGCAATAAGGATAATCCGCCTGGATTCATTTTCAATTTCTTGGCCAACGCACGTAATGAAAACTGCGAGTTTTTATGTTTTAACTCATCGAGATAATGATTTAAATAGGTTCTAAATATTTCACTTCGCGTTTTCACACGCCTATTTTAGGACAAAACTGAAACGGCTTAGGGCTTTTTTTGAAAACGCGAAAAGATTACCCAAGTGACTGTCAATTTACTAGACAATATCATGTGAAAACAATGGCTTACACCCTCTGTATAAGGCTTTGCTAGCACTGCAATAAGAAGAACTTTGCGTCCCTGTAATAACTTCGAAATGTTTCACGACAGTGAAACACAAAGGTGGTGGTTTGCTGTTTTTTTGTCGCGTTGGTCTCGAACTCCTCGTAAGGTTTGACTCAACCAGTTGATGGTTTGAAACAAAAACAAGAGGAGTGAATATGAAACATCTAATACTTGCAACCTGTGTGATGGGAATGAGTTTGCCGGCGTTGGCAACCAAACGTGGTGATCAAGAAAAGCCTGTAGCCTTAGACTGTGGAATACTGAAGATTGAAAAGTCGGAGTCTGATCAGAAGGAAAAAGTCTTTCCCGTTCAAGGGTCTGAGTTTATCATTGATCTTCGCGGCAATGGTTCAGGCAACTATTCTGGTGCTGAGAAACTTTTGATGGGTAAAAATGAAAGCATGGAAGTTGCAGCCAACGTTACCGATCTTGGATTTAGAAATACGATCAAAATTCAAGTTCAAGAAATTGCTGATGGTAAAGTTGTGGATTCAGCCTTTGGAGATAACACAGATGACACGATTTCTCGTGAGGTCGAGATTGTCCTTAGTGAAGACGAAGTCTTAAATTGTCTTCTTGTTGAAAAGCGTAAGCCATCGCAAAACTTTCCAGAAAAACCGAACAAACCTGGAAAGAAAGAAAAACAAGAGACCAAATCAAAAACCTCGATGACTAAGAAGGAAGCTAAGAAGGAAGCTAAGAAGGAAGCTGAGAAGGAAATTAAAGAAGAGACGCAAAAGAAATCATAGAATTGATTTCTTCCCCCCGTTTAAGAATGACTGATATGTTTGCTGTCAGTGAATTGATCCGATTGAATTTAAAAAACTAAAAGTTTCAATAGCCCCCTTGAATCCCCCCCAAAAGGGGGCTATTGTTTTTGAATTATTTTGCTGAGATATAGGACGTCGGCCCCAATAGATTGAGTGGATCAATGGGCCTTAAATTATAACGGATCTCAAAGTGCAGATGCACTCCCGTAGCCCGTCCTGTTCGCCCCATAAGTCCAATGGGTTGTCCCTTAAAAACTCTTTGTCCTTCACGAACTTTAAATCCATTGAGGTGGGCATAAAAAGACGCCCAGGTATCACCTTTATGTTCGATAATCACCAATTTGCCATAACCATTGAAGTCTCGGCCGGTGTAGATCACCTTCCCGGACTCAGCGGCGTAAATTAGTGTGTTCTTTTTGCCCGCGATATCAACACCGTCGTGTTTATGCCTTCCACCCTTGAAGGTTTGTGTGACTCGACCATCCTTAACCGGCCAAGCAAAATAAGGCGCTCCAGAAATTGATGACGGGCCGCTGGAACAGCCTGCGAAAACTAGTGATAGGAAAATGGAAATAAGAAGTCTCACTCAATTATTTTAAACAACAATTCAGTTTAAAACGAGGCCAGCTTGCCTTTAGGCGAGAACTGGCACCTGAAATGGAGAAGAGGGATCAGGCCGATGATGAAGCAAGACGAAAGGGTGAATGAACGACAGCTCTTGCGAGCGGCGCTCGCTGACTCGGTCGCAAGCCTTCAGGAATACCTCCAAAAAATAGAAGGCCGGGCAGGGTCTACGGGCCCGCAAAGAAATTCGAGCCTACTTTTCTGATTTAATTAGAAACTAAGCGTAGATTGGGAACTGCTCGCAGAGTTCTTTGACTTTCGAGCGTACATCACTCAAGACACTGTCGTTTTCCGGATCAGAAAGCACTTGATGCATCCATTCCGCAACTAAAGTCATGTGTTCCTCTTTCATACCTCTTGTTGTCAGAGCCGGAGAGCCAATTCGGATTCCGCTGGTCACAAAAGGGCTTTGAGTTTCATTGGGAACAGTGTTTTTGTTGACTGTGATCGCGGCTTTATCAAGTTGTGCCTCAGCCAGTTTGCCGGTGATGCCTTTTTTAGTGAGATCAACCAAAACAAGATGGTTGTCGGTGCCACCGGTGACCAAGTCATAGCCATGCTCAGAAAGACTGTTTGCTAAAGCTTGGGCATTTTTGACCACTTGCTGACAATAGGTTTTAAACTCCGGTTTCAAAGCTTCGCCGTAGGCTACGGCTTTGGCGGCAATCACATGCTCCAGTGGACCACCTTGAATCCCTGGAAAGATACGTGAGTTTACTTTTTTAGCCCACTCATCGGTACAAAGAATCATTCCACCACGAGGGCCTCGCAAAGTCTTATGAGTGGTGGTGGTGACAAAATCGGCATGGGGAACGGGGGATGGATGCACGCCTCCAGCGACCAAGCCTGCAAAATGGGCCATGTCCACCATTAAAAGGGCACCCACCTTATCGGCAATTTGTTTGTATGCGGCGAAGTCTAGCTCTCGCGGATAGGCGCTGTAACCGGCAATTATAAGTTTGGGCTTGTTCTCAGTGGCTAACTTTTCAAGCTGGTCATAGTTGATTCGGTGGGTTTCCGGGTCAATTCCATAGGCTACAACATTATACAAAAGTCCACTGACGTTCACTGGCGATCCGTGAGTGAGATGCCCACCGTTGGAAAGATCCATGCCCATGATGGTGTCTCCGGGCTTTAATGCGGCCATAAACACCGCGAAATTGGCCTGACTTCCTGAGTGGGGCTGGACATTGGCGTGATCGGCACCAAAAAGTTCTTTGGCTCGATCAATGGCTAACTGTTCGGTCTGATCAACGAACTCACAACCCCCATAATAACGTTTTCGAGGGTAACCTTCGGCATACTTATTGGTCATCACTGAGCCCTGAGCTTCCATCACCGCTTTTGAACAGTAGTTTTCAGACGCGATCATCTCGAGCCCGTACTCTTGTCGTGCGGTTTCATTTTGTATTGATTGAAAGACCTTGGGATCGACGTCTTTTAATGCCATGAAGAACTCCTGTTAAAGGCAGATTAATCCAAATGAGATGATATTTTTTCCACGCGCTTTTGGTGGCGTCCACCTTCGAATTCAGTTTTGAAAAATGTTTCAACAATTTCTAATAATTGATCTTTTTCGACTAAACGAGAAGCCAGGCACATCACGTTGGCATTGTTATGCTGACGGGCTAGCTGGGTGCTCTCTTGGTTCCAACAAAGGGCCGCGCGAATATGACGATACTTATTGGCCCGCATCGCCATACCTTGCCCGGAACCACAAATCAAAACTCCAATAGATTCGGGGTGAAGCTTAAGTTTATGACAGACTTTATCGGCAAAATCAGGATAATCAACGCGATCATCAGAACTTGGCCCCATGTCTTGAACCTCTAATTGAAGGTCTTTTAATTTTTTAGCAATAAGATCTTTGACGGGGAAACCGGCGTGATCGGAGGCAATAAAAACTGTATGATCCATAAATAAACCTCGCCTGCGATCATACCAAAAAATAAAAAAGGTGCCAGGCACCTTTTAGTATGCAAATGCGTTAAAAAAGGGGACTGCCCCCTTTTTGGTAAGCTTTTCCGCTAAAATTTATTCTGAGAACTGATCTTTTAAGGCGCCCACTGTCGTCCAGCGCTCTGAACACTGATCAAGAAATTGCACGCGACTGTATTGCGAGCTTTTCTGTTTTTTAGCATCTCTTTTTTTAAGATCCTTAAGACATTTTACCAGAACAGCATCTTCGGTGTTCGGCCAGTCATCGGTCAGACCCAATGAGTTAGCGGTTTCAATAAGCTCAGGGTTTTGATCTAAAGTTTCAGCCGAAAGACTTCGAGCTTGGCTCGATAGAGCAAAAACCCAGACGGCATAAAAGCAAAGTATGGTTTTTCCGAATTTCATTTTTCACTCCTAAGGTTGTAGTCACCCTATTAAGGAGCAATATTGGTTCCAACTGGAGATGAGATTTGATTTGTAAGATACTGTTTTGACAGAAGAAATGAGTGTCTCAGAATGAAACAAATACAATTCTCAAGAGTGACGGACAATTTCCGTCACTTTTACGCCTTTATTCGCTTATTTTTGAAAAAACCAAACTGGCGTTGGTGCCGCCGAATCCAAAAGAGTTATTAAGCACATGCTCAAAATCACCGTCTCTTGCAGACAAAGGAACATAATCTAAGTCGCACTCATCAGATGGGTTTTCTAAGTTGATTGTTGGTGGTGCCACTTGATGTTTTAGCGCCAACAAACTGTAAATACTTTCGATCGCTCCGGCCGCTCCCAAAGTGTGTCCGGTCATACTCTTTGTGCTTGAAACCCAAATCTTGTTGGCATGATCGCCAAAGACGGTCTTTAAAGCTAAAGTCTCCACACCGTCACCGGCTGGAGTGCTGGTCCCATGGGCGTTAACATAGCCTATTTTTTCCGGATCCAACTGGGCATCTTTGATGGCTAGTCGCATAGAAAGAGCCGCCCCATCTCCACCCGGGGAGGGGTTTGTCATATGGTGCGCATCCGAAGAAAAACCATACCCGGTTAACTCACCATAAATCGTCGCACCTCGACGAGAGGCGTGCTCGTAATCTTCAAGAATCAATGTACCCGCACCCTCACTTAACACAAAGCCATCGCGGTCACGATCAAACGGTCGACTGGCCAATTCGGGATTGTCGTTACGAGTAGAAAGGGCTTTCATCGAGCCGAATCCGGCAATCGCCATCGGTGTCACCGCCGCTTCACAGCCACCGGCCACCATGACGTCGCAATGGCCATCACGAATGTACTGAGCCGCCTCTCCAATCGAGTGAGCTCCTGAAGCACAAGCCGAGGTGACCGAAAAATTCGGGCCACGCAATCCGTATTTAATGGTGATGTGCCCTGATGCCATATTGGTTATGACAGCGGGGATAAAGAAAGGGGATATTCGACTAGGACCCTTGTCTCTTAAGATATTGGCTTGCTTTTCGATATCTGGCAATCCGCCAATACCAACACCAATCAAAGCTCCGGTGCGGGCCTGCAGCAATTCGTTGCCATCCAGCTCAATGCCTGAATCTTCTAGGGCCTGACGAGTCGACTCCAAAGAGAGCATGATGAAACGATCCATCTTTTTCTGCTCTTTTTTCTCAATGATCGCTGAGGGATCAAAGTTTTTTACTTCTCCGGCTATTTTTGCCACAAAGCTCTCCGGATCGAAGTGGGTGATTGTTCCCACGCCGGAGCGCCCATTGGTGACGTTGTCCCAGTTTTCTTGAGTGGTCAGACCAATAGGAGTAATTAATCCCAAGCCTGTTACGACCACACGTCGCTGAGGTTTGCTATCGCGAAGAAAAACGCTTTGACCCATAGAGTTTACCGCTTTCTGTAAAAGTTAAACTTTGCCCTTAGAAGAAAGATAATCAGCCACATCTTGAACGGTTTTAAGCTTTTCTGCTTCTTCATCGGGAATATCGATTTCAAAAGTCTCTTCCATAGCCATCACGAGCTCAACGATATCTAAGCTATCAGCACCAAGATCATCGATAAAAGAAGCCTCTCCCTTGACGCGCTCAGGGTCGACACCCAACTGTTCTGTAATCACTTCTTTTACCTTAGCAGGAATTTCTGTGGACATTTTAATACCTCCGTAAATAGTTCACTTATCCTAAGCTCTTTTGAGCCGTAATCAAATCGTCTACGATCATCACATATACATGCCGCCATTAACACTAATGGTCTGACCCGTAATATATTTTGATTTTTCACTCAACAAAAAAGCCACGGAGTGTGCCACGTCAATAGGCTCTCCCATGGTCTGTAAAGGAACCAAAGAAATGTACTTACTTTTGGTTTCTTCAGGCAAGTCTTCTGTCATGTCAGTGGTGATAAAACCCGGAGCTACGCAGTTAACACGGACATGACGACTTCCGACTTCCTGCGCTACAGATTTAGAAAAAGCTTCCACCCCAGCCTTACTGGCTGCGTAATTGGCTTGCCCCGGTCCTCCGACCTGGCCGATCACTGAAGTGATGTTGACGATACTGCCAGCACGCGCCTTCATCATGACTTTGACTGCCATCTTTGTGCACAAAAAAGTGCCTTTCAAATTTGTTTGGATCACTTCATCAAAGTCATCCTCTTTCATTCTTAGCAACAACTGGTCACGGGTGATTCCGGCATTGTTTACCAGTCCATACAGACCACCAAACTCTTTGGTGACCGCATCAAGGCCATCTCGGATCGAAGCCTCATCCGCCACATTAAAAGGAACCACCATGTGCCCCTCACCATTGAGACTTTTCAAAACCTCTTCGGCTTTATCTTTTGAACGACCATAAGTCACAGCCACGCGCATGCCCATTTCGGCGAGATGTTGGGCGGTCGCTGCACCAATTCCGCGACTGCTGCCAGTCACTAATACACTTTTTCCTGCCAAATCACTCATTGTGTGACTCCATAGTTGTTAGAAGGAGAGGCTTGCGACGCCTGCTGAGCCGCTTTGATTTTATCTTCAAAGTTGTTCAAATCACTTGTGGTATTGACGGCGACACATTCAAAATCAGCATCAATTTTTTTGCTTAATCCGGTCAAGACTTTGCCCGGGCCAAGTTCAGCGCCAACAACAAAATTCTGGGATTTTAAGGTTTGCATGCATTCCACCCAGCGCACAGCCCCAGACACTTGAGAGATAATATTGTCCTTTAAGGTTTGCGGGTCTGTCTCTAGCTGCCCGGAAAAGTTTTGAACGATTCCAAATGCGGGCTTTTTAAATTCGATGTTTGCAAAGGCCTCGGCCATTCCTTCTTCTGCCTTTTTCATCATCGAACAATGAAAGGGGGCCGAAACTTTCAGAGGAATCAAGCGAACCTTGGTTTTGTCACTTCCAATTTTATCAGGACTAAAGTTTTTAATCGCATAATCGATCGTTTTCAGGTTACCGCTCACAACGGTTTGGCTTAACGAGTTGTAATTGGCGGGCTCAAGGGGAGAAGTCTTGCTTTCCTGGCAAGCCCACTCGCACATCTGGCGAATTTCTTCCGCCTCTAATCCCATGATGGCTAACATCCCACCCTCGCCAACCGGTACGGACTTTTGCATCAGTTGACCTCGCAGTTGAACCAACTGAAGGGCTTCAGAAAATGAAATCACGCCACCTGCAACAAGGGCAGCATACTCGCCAACGGAGTGCCCAGCGGCCGCTTCAAATGAAACTGAGAATTGATCTTTAACCACACAGTAGGTGGCGTACTCCATGGTCACCAGGGCCGGTTGCGTGTATTCAGTGAGTTGCAACTGATCGGCTGGCCCTTCGGTGCAGAGCTTTTTCATATCATAGCCGAGGGTGTCGCTGGCCTCTTGCACGCGCTCAGCAAACACGGGGAACTGGTCTATAAAGTCGGCACCCATGCCGACGGACTGGCTCCCTTGTCCTGGGAAAAGTGCAGCAATCATTTACAGCCTCACCAAGGCTGAAGCGCTTGTGAGTCCTGCCCCAAATGCGGTGAGAAGGACCAAATCGCCCTTTTTTATTTTTCCGGCTTTTTTAGCATTGTTTAAGGCTACGGGAATCGTCGCAGCCGACGTGTTACCCATGTTTTCGATATCAACAATCACTTTATCCATTGGGATTTCAAAGTTTTTTGCCACGGCTTCAATAATTCGAACGTTGGCTTGGTGAGGGATCACCCAGTCGACATCGTCTTTGGTCATATCGTTGGCTTCTAGAGCCTCTTGACAGGCTTGCGACATTGTACGAACCGCGTGTTTAAAGATCTCACGACCTTTCATTTTCACAAAGATATCTCGGTTATCAAGAGTCTCTTGAGTAAAAGGAACCACGGAGCCCCCACTGGGAACGTATAAGAGTTCCGCCAAGCTGCCATCGGCATGAGCGTGGGTCGAATAGACCTGACTTTTTTCATCTTTATCAGCGCGGGTGACAATCGCTGCACCGGCGCCATCGCCAAACAGAATGCAAGTGCCACGATCTTCGTAGTCGACTTTGTGATGAAGGATCTCAGCACCAATAATGAGTGCCGTTTTATAGTGACCTGTTTTTATGAAGTTATCGACCACACTTAAAGCATAGACGAACCCGCTGCAGGCCGCGGCTAAGTCAAAAGCCATAATGTTTTTTAAACCCAGTTTTGCCTGAAGGTAACAAGCTGATGAGGGCATAAGGTGGTCCGGAGTCACAGTGGCGAAAACCAACAGATCAATATCGTCTTTCGAAATACCGGATTCTTTGATCGCTTCTTCGGCGGCAACAAGAGCCAAGTCACTGGTGCCTTGACCGTCTTTGGCCAATGACCTTGAGTGGATCCCTGTTCTTTCAACGATCCATTCGTTATTGGTATCGACCATTTGTTCGAGATCTTGGTTGGTGAGCTTTTTTGGAGGCAGGAATGAGCCCATTCCTGCAATTTTGCTCTTAAACATGCTGCTGTCCCCCTAAGATGTCTTTCTTAAATTGAATAGTAATCTTCAGCTGTTGGCGAAGATTATTCTGCAGCCGCTTGAGCAACAACGATTTCCTTACCTTTATAGTAACCGCATGAAGGACAAACATGATGAGGTTTGACCACAGACTCACAGTTGGAGCAGTTGATAACGGTTTTAGGTGTGGCAAAATCGTGTGAACGGCGCATGCCTCTTCTTGAGCGGGATATACGACTCTTGGGTCCTGGCATGTGATCCTCCTAGGGGTTTCTTTAAGTAAGCCCCTATAGATAGTGGAATCTGAGAAAAAATCAACGTTTTTTTCATTAAAATGAGCTTAAAAAAGGGCCTTTTTTTAGGGGGTTAGTGCCACAGAAAGGGGCGATTTGCAAAAACTCGACGAGTCTGTCGGGGATCCCGTTTCATTTCAAATGAAGACGATCTGAAGCCTTTTCAGACCTGTGAGGCCGGAGTCGATAAGAGCCCAACCACAGACAGGCCGGCAATATCGACAGCGATTTCAATCCCATTTTTCCTGGCCAGACTTTAGTCAATTCCATGGAGTTCGACACAGGCGTCTCATGCTGGATCACTGAAAGGCAACTGACAGGCTCTGACATTGATCAGGGTGGCAAGTTATTTGCTTCAATAAGAGGGAAAGGATGAGGGTATGGAGAGTTTGAACAATATCATTAGATGGGGAATGATTCTGTTTTTTATCTTGGGGTCGAATCAATTATTTGCCAATAATAAGAACGGTCAACTGGTCCGCTCTATTAATGAAGCTGTGAATCGCTCTGACAGTGAACAAGATCAAATTAAAACCAAAATAGAAAAAGAAGCGGATCGCCGGGTTGAAACTTGGGCCGATCGCGATAGAGATTTAATAGTTATACAACATTCGGGGATGTCCTCAATGGATCCCGCAAACCTAGGAGAAGCTGATCTCGACTATGAAGAAGTCGGAATTGATCAGAGCGGCCTGGATCGTTTGCGCACCGACGTGGAAGACGAACCGATTGATATAGATTTTGATAAAGAATTAAGAGAAGTCAGTTCAGTGAAGGATTAATTTCTCTTAGTATTTGGTGTTATAGCCAACTAGCCCTCTTCTGAGCCATGGGTGTCGCCAAAAACCCATGGCTTTTTTTTATCTTTTTATTGCAGGCCTCGCATTTCCATGGCGACGATGACTTTGCTAATAGCTATGGAATAACAGGCGGTTCGATAATCGAGTTCATCCTGTTTCTTTTTTTGCAGAATTTTTTCCCAAGCTTTATCGAGTTGTTTTTCCAGACGTTCTAACACCGTTTCCCTCGACCATTGGTCGCGTTGGTGATTCTGCACCCATTCAAAATAAGAGACGATCACGCCCCCCGCATTGGCGAAAATATCGGGGATAATATCAATGTCTTTTTGGCGAAGTATTTTCTCCGCTTCAAAGCTCATCGGCATGTTAGCCCCCTCGACAATTAAGGACGCGCGCACTTTATCAGCGTTCCCTTGATGGAGCACGCCCTCGATGGCCGCTGGAATAAGAACATCCACTTCAAGTCCTAAGAGCTCTTCATTGCTGATTTTTTTAGCGCCACTGAGGTCACCTCCGAGCTCCGCTAAAGATAAACTTTTCGGTTCGGCTTCGGCCAATTTATCAATGATGGATCGAAGTTTTATGCCATCCTCGCAATAAAGACCTCCGGATTTGTCAGAGATCGCAATCACCTTGGCCCCCATTTCATCAAGACGTTGAGCCAAATGGCGACCGACATTTCCGAAACCTTGAATGGCTACAGAAGATGAATCAACATCCTTTCCAGCTTCCTCTAAAGCTTTTTTGGTGACGTGTGCAATTCCGTAGCCGGTGGCTTCCGAACGCCCATGAATACCTGCGATCTCGGGGCATTTGCCAGTCACGACGCCTGGTTTATAACCGGCAGATTTTGAAAATTGCTCAAAAATCCAGCCCATCTCGCGCATACCCGTGCCCATGTCGGGGGCCGGGATATCAACATCTGGCCCAATATCATTTTTAAGTTTATCGACGTACTTTTTTGTAATCGCCTCTAACTCTTGTTCAGACACTTCTTCGGGGTCGACATCGATTCCACCCTTGGCCCCACCAAAGGGCACATCGACAAGAGAGCATTTCCAAGTCATGAGGGAGGCTAAAATTTCAAAGTGATCAAGATCAACGTCTACATGATAACGAAGGCCGCCTTTAAAAGGTCCACGGGCATTGTTGTGCTGGACTCGGTAGCCTGTGTATACGGCCATGTTGCCCTTACCAACCCGTATGGGGATTTCGACATAAATACGTTTGGAAGGATTTTTTAAAAAAAACTCCATTCGTTCGTCGATTTCGTTGGGGTGGTCACGAAGACCCATATCAATAAATCCCGATAAACTCGATTTCAACGTTTCCATTTTACTTTGATCTGCACTCATAACTGACTGTTCTCCTTAGCTTATAAATTGATCATAATCGCGTGAACTTTTTTTGCTGCCTTTTGATTATTAGAAATTATGTAAAAAATTATAAAAACGAAGATTTCTATAGAATTCGATAAGATCAAACTTGCGTGTGTATGAAACTCCACAAATCGTAAACAAACATATTGGGCAATTTCTTTGGTTTATCAATAAATTTGAAAACTTAACCCGACATCCAGGAGAGCTTTTTATGAGTGAACAAAAAAAAGATAGAAAACCAACCACCAACGATGCTGGACGCGCGATTGCCAGTGACGAGCACTCTCTAACTGTCGGCCCCGATGGTCCCATTGTCTTGCATGATGATTACCTGATCGAACAAATGGCCAATTTTAACCGAGAGCGAATTCCTGAGCGACAACCCCACGCGAAGGGGAGTGGGGCCTTCGGTCAATTTGAAGTCACCCAAGATATCTCCAAGTATACCAAGGCTGCCGTCTTTCAACCCGGCACCACCACCGAGACACTGGTGCGTTTTTCAACTGTGGCCGGCGAGCGGGGCTCACCGGATACATGGCGAGATCCACGCGGTTTTTCTGTGAAGTTCTACACCTCAGAAGGCAACTATGACATGGTCGGCAACAACACGCCCGTGTTCTTTATTCGTGACCCCATGAAGTTCCAGCATTTTATACGCTCGCAAAAAAGACGAGCCGACAGTGGAATGCGAGACCACGATATGCAGTGGGATTTTTGGACTTTGTCACCTGAATCGGCCCACCAGGTCGCCATTTTGATGGGCGACCGTGGAATACCGCGCAACTTTCGGCAGATGAATGGCTATTCCAGCCACACCTATATGTGGGTTAACGCCGCTGGCGAAAAGTATTGGGTGAAGTATCACTTTAAAACCGATCAGGGAAATGACTTTCTATCACAGAAAGAAGCCGATCGGTTAGCCGGTGAGGATGGCGATTATCATCGTCGTGATCTTTTTAACGCCATCAAGAACAAAGATTTTCCCTCATGGACTCTTAAAGTTCAGATCATGGCTTTTGAAGAGGCCAAATCCTATCGCATCAACCCCTTTGATTTAACCAAGGTCTGGCCCCATAAGGATTACCCTTTGCACGAGGTGGGTCGTTTAACTTTAAATCGCAACCCTACAGATTTTCACACACAAATTGAACAGGCAGCCTTTGAACCCAACAACTTAGTTCCTGGAATTGGTCTGAGTCCCGATAAAATGCTTTTGGCACGAGGTTTTGCTTACGCCGATGCTCATCGAGCCCGGCTGGGGGTTAATTATAAACAGATTCCGGTGAACAAACCGCAATGCCCTTACCACAGTTACAGCAAGGATGGCGCCATGCGTGTCGAGCCGGTGGAAGACCCGGTGTATGCACCCAATTCCTATGGCGGCCCTCAGGCCGACCCCTCGCAAGCGGCAAACGAAGCAGGCCTCTGGCATGCCGATGGCGACATGGTTCGCAAAGCCTACACCTTGCGCAAGGACGATGATGACTGGAGCCAGGCTGGAACCTTGGTGCGAGAGATTATGGACGACGAAGCGCGTGGCCGTCTGGTGCAAAACGTTGCGGGTCATTTAAAAGACGGCGTTAGCGATCCCATTCAAAAACGCGCCGTCGAATATTGGAAAAAAATAGACAAAGATATTGGTCAGAGAATTGAAGCAGAGCTTTAAGTTTTTTTGACTAAGACACTAGGGAGGCTCCGGACCGGCCTCCCTTTTTTATATGATTTCCTTTTTAGTGTTTTAAAATGATTTTGTGTCAACCCTAACAGGGGTGTGTAAAAAGAGTAGCTGATTTTCCCAAATTGATACGCCTTATTTTGAGCTGATGAGCATAGGCTTTGCATCAGATTAAGATACAAAATTAACGGCGGTCTTAAATTCTGGGGGGATTTTGATGATCTTTAGGCTTTTTATAGCATTAGGATTCACATTAGGCTTAACTACTGCATGTGGACCGATAAACAATTCCGGCGACGGTGTCAGTTTCAAAACTTACAATTCGATATATGAAGAAACCACGGGACAACCCAACGACCAAGGGGATGTCGGACTGATCGGCCAAACACCCGGCATACAAAACGGCGATGGTGGATTGGGCTCTAACGATGACTCTGGATCGAATTCTAATAACGATGGTGGACTGACCGGTAACGGCGGCACCGCCAATGTTAACTTAGGACTTGGAACTTGGACCGGTGGCACAAGCCCCGTACAACAACCCGATGGCGGCCTTATGGGCGGCAATCCAAACCTTGTTGGCGGAACCATGAGTCGTCCCGCTGAAGACAATGTCTTTGTTGGAATGAATGTTAAGAAAATGTGCCAAGCCGGTGAAATTGATATTCTTCGTTCGGTATTACCCTGCCAACCGGATCAAAATTTAATTGTCACAATGAAAGACAGTATGGGCGAAGTTCTTCTTGAAAACTTCGGGTCAGTGAATAGCAACAACGGCGACGTTGACTCTTTGATCAGTAAATTAAAAGCCATGCAACTGAACGGCGCCATGGTTGGAACAGCCCTTGGTCTGTTTGTTTGTATCGATCACAATGCCAATAACAGTTGTGAAGATGAAGAAATCACGGATCTGAATGAACACAATGACGACTTTCTGTATGCCGTGAAGAAGTCGGATGATGGAGCCAGAGCTCGGGCTGACGCGGCCGAGAAACTGTGCGCTGAAGATCGTTTAGGCTCATTGAAAAATGGACTGTTGGTGTACCACCAAGAATTTGTCGACACCACTGGCGATATCAAGTCCAGTGGAGTTAAAAACCGCGAACAGGTTGCTGAGGAAGTGGCCAGGCACATTAAAAATATTGTTGAGAAAAAAGAGGCCATCGACTTCGAACAGGGGACTCAGTTCAGTTTGACTTTGGTTGAGTCTGATAAAGAGACCTGTGAAGAGGTCGGAGCCCGAATGCACGGTTGCTTTATCGCAGGCACTGAAATTTCGCTGAACGCCGATCTTGAGGTCAGTGTTGAAGATCTTCGTGCCGGTGACTCTGTCTTACTTTCCAGCGGTAAGAAATCAAAGATTGTGAAAGTGATCAGTGGTCCTGAAAAGCACCCGGTTGTGAAACTTCAATTGGTTAGCGGTGAAAGTTTAACAGTCACACAAACTCACCCCATGCTCACTGAAATGGGTGTTGTACAAGCCAAGGACCTCAGCATAGGCAGTCGACTGCTGACAGCCAAGGGCCACTGGGTGACATTGAGCTCAATCGCCACGGAAACCTATAAAGGCCAAGTTTACAACTTTGAGCTGGCGGGCAGTCACGAGACCGACCACTTGATTTACGGAAACGGAATTGTGACCGGTGATCTGTATCTGCAGCAAAAACTGCAAGACAAACCGACTCCAGGAATTCACTTCACATTAAACTACTAAGTGAAGACAACTATTCAGCAATTAAAAAGGGCGCCTTTGAGCGCTCTTTTTTATTTTACTTTGACGAATTTTTTAGCACTATTGTTTTATTTATAGACCCCATGAAAAACACTCCACTCTTAATCCCCCTTTAGGTAGGACTTGCGATATCGAGTTTTGGAGTCTGTTTGTGCGTTGTTTGTTTTTGATAGTGTGGTTGCTCAGTCAAGGGGCTCAGGCGGTGGCGCCTCGGTGTTCCGACCTTTTTAGACCTGAAGAGATCTCTTCATTCTCCGACATGATGGACGAGTCGGGGTTTATCAATCTTTATGGTGGAAAACCACGACGGCAGCCGAGACCCGAACCGACTCCAGAGCCCGTGGTGTCACGCACCAGCTTGGAAAGTCTGCAGGCTTTGGCCCAGCAAGGACGCAAAAGCGTTCGTAAAAACCAATGGCCTCGATCGATATTAGAAACATTTATGGATTTCACGCGCCTTTCAAACCAAGAAGTCGCAACACTCACCATTCCGCAGACCTTGGCTCTTCTCAATGCCTTTGGACATTGGAATTTGCTCATTCCAAGAGCCTTGAACTCTCGCCTTCAAAGCCGTATGCAGGCTGATTTGACTCAATGGTCCCGCCGAGATTTTCTTGAGTTTGCTCTGTTTCGAAAAATCAGCCCACAGGTCTTTAGCGGGGCATTTTTACGGGCCTATCGACAGCAAGTTCTTTTGCGTTTTCCCGAACTCAACGCCAGTACACAGCTAGAGGTGTTGGCTGCCGAAATCATGCAGGGGAGTCGGTGGAGCTTACGGCAGACCAAGAGTTTACTTGAACAGACCTCTTTATCCGTTGAAACAGAGTCCGGAATTTTAAGATTGAAACCACTGAAAGAAATGTTCCGCGCCCTCAGTTATTTAAGGGCCTCCGAACCGACATTTTTCTTTCCTGAAATCGTTCGTTTGGAATCGGCTCTTGAAACGCAGTTGAATCGGCAAGACCTGTCTTTGCAAGAGGGTGGAACCAGCGGCTCCAACAATCCCCAGCGCCCCTTCGGGCCTAGTTTTATTGAGTTGCAGAATCGGATTGATGGACGCTGGCCCGGACAGGAAAAAGTATTTGAAGCCATGGAGCCCCAAACCTTAGGCCTTTTTGACCCGGTCGACCTCTACTATCCCAATCTTCGTCTGGTTGTTGAGTGGGATGGCCCCATCCATTACTTCCGTCAGCTCAACAGCAGTGGGCGCCTCGATAGCAACGCCTTTGTATTGCGCCCTATCGACTCCATAAAGGACCAAAGCTTGCGACAGTTGGGAATCTCGGTTTTGCGCTGGCCCAAGCACCTGAACCACCTTGTCGAAAGAGTTGATATAGAGGGCATCATACTGTCGCAAAACCCGCAGACTTGGGATCAAAGGCCCTACCATTGAAATCAATCGGAAGAGTCACAAACACTATTCTCAGGGCTCTTGTCGTTGGTTTTTTGATCATTCGAACTCGGCAAAACTGACAGATCTACAAATGTCCCTCTGCGCTGTTCAGCATGTCGCTTGGTGTTCAAAATTAGAACTCGGTTTTCAATTAAAAATTGTTTCAAGGTGACCGAGGAAGGTCGAGGTTTACAGAATCAATTTTCGCATTTCGTTTTGTGAGTACACAAAGTCGGCATAGATCATGGTATTGGTAATATTTCGGTGCCCCAATGCGATCTGAAGAAGTCTTAAGTCTTTAACCTTTTTGTAAAGACGGATCGCGAAAGTGTGGCGCAGACAGTGGAATTTCTTTTTCACAGGGCGATAGTGATCCCAAATTTGGCGCAAACGGTGATATGAGATATCAAATAATTTCTCGCCTTTTAATGTCTTCGAATAGTCTTCAAGCATATCAAAAAGCCACTCAGGAAGTGGGATCTCGCGGTCATTAGAGCCCTTGATACCATGGATAAAGACACTCTGTTCGTAGACGTTAAGATCTTCTTTTTCGATATTCAAAATTTCAGTGGCACGGGCGCCCGTGTAAATGGCGACGTAAAGTAAAAGGCAGTTGCGACGCTCCTTTAACACATAACGTTTGAGTAAAAGTTCTAAATGTTCAAATTCAGGGTCCAGCAAGTATTTGTTCTTGTTGATGGCATAAGGTTTTTTACTGCGCCGTTTTGATTTGTCATTTTCTTCAGCCATATTTCATGGAAACGTTCCATCGAAAAGAAGTCAATTTCTTTCGTTCTTTTGAATATTTATAAAGCAATACTGACCTAAATTCGCAACAAAGCTCGCATCCAAACTCTTGGTCTTCATACACTCTGGTTCTAGTTTATTAAAGTGACGTCAAGGACTTGGTGACGGCCACGGAAAGCTTGAGCGGGCTCTGTAGAGTCATTCACTAATTCGAGAAAACGCCCTAAAACTTCTTTTTGCGGCTAAAGGTTTTGAGTGGGGCTGTTGTCATATTCCAAAATACAGAAACACTCTTAAATGTTGATTTCTCAATATGAGACATTTTTTTGCGAATTTGTAGACAGAAATTCTCATTTTAAAACTCTATCCTAGACCTAAGGATCGAGACGAGAAAGCAGGGATTATGGAACTGATATTTCGAATTTTTACAGCTCTTTCAGCCGCACTCATAGCATTTGGTGCTTATGTCAGTCGCGCCGACAGTGACACTCCCGCTTCATCCGAAACAGCTCAGTCCTTTTTCACTTTAAATCTAAAATCAAAGAATTCTTTCAGGCCTAGGTTTAACAGACGAAGTTTGGAAGATAGATGCTCAACCCAAGTCAATCCGCCAACCTTGGGTTGAAAGTCGCCCTTACTCCTTATAAAACTCACTTGAGTTTTGTCCTGGGCACCCAATGGTGGGTGCCTTTTTTTTTACTTTATTGCTGAGGCTGCCAGTCGGGAAGTTCAAATTGATTGGTGTAAATCAATCGGTCTTTAAAACGGCAGATCACTAAATCATCCACGCTAGCCACTTCGGAGATTGACTGGCAGCGCCTTTTAGCTGAAACCCCAGAGATATTTTCAACAACTTCGACTTCTCCATTGATGATGATTTTTAAGTCGCCCTGCGGACGTTGTGCGAAATAGTATTTACCAGCAAACTGGCAACGAATTCCAAATTCAACAAAATCCAAAGCCGCCCGCATACAAAGAGTATAGTGGTCTTTAAAGGTAATAGAATTATTGCTGGTCCAGGCACTCCAGTCGTAAGCAAGGTTTGCCACCTCGATCACGCCAGTATCCTTATGTTGATTGGCCTCCGGCACAATCGGTCCAGCCAAAGCAAAATTGAAAGTGGTTAAAATTATGATCATGGCCAAAATGATTTGTTTATTTAGTATCATGGATACCCCCTGTCTGTGTTAAAGGTATTAAAAGCAACCAGCGTGCCAGCATCGACTTACCAAAAAATGTGAAATTTTAGCTATTTATAAGAATCTTGAATTGATAAATCGAAAAGCTTTTAAACAGCTCATTTCCCATTCGGTGCCAGTTCGAGGCATTACAGATCTCCCTGCGAACTTAAACAGAGGAGACTGGTTCAGAACAGTCATGTCCAGCCAACAGACAATTGAGGTTTCAAAATAAGATAATCTCCATAATGAAATCGAAAGGGCATTCTTGCTAAATCAGTGAAGCTGTTAAATCACTGAACAGACGTGAAGATATTATATCCAGGCTTCGACTCCCTTAAGTTCCTCACTGAGCTGGTTTATATTGATTTCTTTAGATTTAAAGGACTCTATTTGCGCAATCTAGCACTCCTATTATTGCTAATCACAGTGACTATTGCCGAGCCTTCGAAGGCCAGGGGAGCTTCGCAGTGTTTGCAGGCCTATAGCAGCGTGCAGTCGGTTTTAGGAACCGCCATTCAATTCACTCAAGCTCTAATAGGCAAACGGTGGGCTGAAGACTACAAGTTCGAAAAATATAAAGAGCAGTTGTTGGAGCTTCAGGAAAAAGATCCCGATTTGACGGTCCAAGCCTATATTCAAGCCAAATTGGCCGAAAAGCCGATTCCCGCTATTATTGATATCAATGGGGTAATTCGGATTATCGACAATCATCACAAGATGTATGCATTAACCAAGCTTTATGGTCGTGAGATTGATTTCGAAGTCTCGATCCGTATCGTTCGAGATTATTCCTTGAATTTGACAAAGCCAAACAATCGCCCCTACTGGACCGCCCGCAAAATGATAAAAGACATGGTGGAAAATGGTTATATCAGTGGCCAGGGCACCCGAGTCTTATCGATACGCTGGTTCAATCAACTTCCGACCAATATCCTTGAAATGGGGGATTCCCCTCTGCGCAGCCTTATGAGTTTTGTCCTGCTCAGCTTTCCATTTCAACTCAAGGGAAGCTACTTCGAGCCCCATATCCAAAATCAACTGGGACAAAGGCTGGTTGATTTAGGAATTGAGCCGTTTTCCAAAGACAGCTTTTCTCAAGAAAATATCCACCGTCTGCGCGACGAGATCTTACAGCGTCCCGAGCTTTCGGACTTCTTAAAAGAGCAAGCCCTCCCTGAGTCTGGAAAGTATGACGATATCATCGAGCTTCTGACTCCTGACCCGTCTTAAAAAAAAGAGCTTCAAAAACAGGCCTCTGAAAAGGAGGATTTCGGTGGGTAAAAATGGCCCTTGAAAAATCTTAAAAAATACGAATCGAAAAGACCTTAAAAAAAGTGGGTGGAAAATCGAAAATACAGATGCCTATTTATAGAGCACTTCATTTTTGAAAAAACCTGACCCTTACCCTTCAAAACGCACTCGTTGAATACAGGGCAAATATGGAGGTCTAAAACGAAACACCTATTTTCCTCTGTAATATTAATACTTTAGCACTCAATCATATAACTATAAGTGTGAATTTACAGGTCGCTTATCAAATGCGAGGGTTCTAATATGAGAAAAAGTTAGTTATTTCAATAGCTTATGGAGTTCTCTCTGGACTTTAACCTGTAACGTGTTGCGTATCGCAACTACTAATATTGTGTTTCACAATATTAATTATAGTATTACGCAACACTGCGGAAGGGGATTTGGATGGATAATGAAAAGCCCACGCGAGAGCCTTTGGAATTAAGTAAAGAGGATTTGGAAGCCCTTTTTGAAAGCACATTCTATGATGCCCAAAAAGAAGGGTCTAAAAAGGACCCAAATAAGCACGTGAATACCCCCCTTTTTGAGGGCTCTTTTGAAGGTCATCAAAAACAAAGTTTTGAACGTTCTCGAAACAAGAATTTGAAGCCTGGCGGGGAGTCTAGGGGACCCAAGTCGTCTTTACGAATGAAATACGAAGCCGAAGTTTCTAACATAAAGAAAACCCATGGCGACCTTGAGGGGATTCGTCGAAAACTGGGACTTTCGAAACGAAAGGTCGCCCAACTTTTACTGGTGGACCCTTCAGCATGGACCCGGTGGACAAAAAAGAAAGGCGAAGCACCACCCCATATCTACCGAGCCCTGCAATGGTATTTACTTTTGCAAGATAAGCACCCTGAATACAAAAGCTCACTGTGGCTGAATGCCGTTGCAACACCTTCGATCAGCGAACATGAAATGGAAAACATCAAACGAGAGGTGGTGAATCAAGCCCGCATGCAACTCGATGCCATGCCGACTTATCTTGAAACAGAGAGTGTGGATCTGGGGCCCTTGGAAAGACGACTGCGAGGCTCTCAAAAACTGGTGAAAACTCTTGAAAAGCGCCTGAGATGGCTTGTTGTCAGCCAAATCATCCTTTTAGGAAGCATTGTTATTTTAGCCATTTTATAGTGTTCTAAATTGGGAAAATCATAAAGTTCGTTGCTAAAAGGCCCGATAAATAAGGGTCTGCGGTAGGGAGAAACTTTATGAAAATCGGCACGTCTTTGCTTCGGGGAATCATCTTGCTTGTATTGATGATTTCATCTGCTGTTTCTTGTTCGAAAAAGGAAAATCGCACATCAGTCACCCTCAGTTTTTCACAGGGACAAAACAGCGCATTAAACCTGAATTACAAAATTCAACACATCATTTTACAAGAAGATGATGGTCAAAACGGTTCGTTTTATCGCGAGTGGGACTGTGAGATTCTCAATGCCTGCTCCAACCTCATTGATGGAAACAAGGTGACTCTGAAGTTTGAAACCAATGTGGGAAAAGATCGCGCTCTGCAACTTTTAGTCATTGCCGATGTTGATGACGGTACCGGCCAGAATAGCATGGGCTTTTTTTATCACGGCGGCCGATTTGATCTCAACAAACCTCTACCTCCCTTTCAATTGGCTGAAATCGAAAACGATACCAATATGGCAATCTTATCGGGCCGCTATGTTCCCACCGCGAATCATCCTTTAGCAGGAAAGTATCTCACTGGTGAGATCGCAACAGTTATCAAAGCCTCTGCATTGCCGGGATTTAATTATCCTGACATGCCTTTAATGAAAGTTTTAGACTCCGAAATTTTTGGCGGCTACACCAACCTTTACGTATTCAAAAATATTCCTGCATCTTACATTTTTCGGGGAACCGACCAGGCCGGCAACTTTCACAGTACGATTCGGATTCTCAATGATCTTCACGCCGGTGAAAATGGGCTCACCACTGACAGCGCCGGGCTAGTAGCCAGCGGTAACACGCGCGTTCGCTACACATTAAACGCCAACAGCGGCTACTTTTACGACGAAAGAGATGACGTTCCTGTACAAAGATATTTTATTGAAAACATCACTGGCTTTTTTGGTGCCAACCCCAACGGCCGCTACCTTTGTGCCGAAGATGATCCAACCGGACAATCGTTTGATGGCTCAAACTCCTCAGAGGAGCTTTGCTCCACTGCCACTTGCAGTACCTTTTTTAATTGGAGTGATATTGCTGTGGCCGGCTCTGTTGACGGCTCAGGCGACACCTGTAACGACAATTTAGGTTTAAATATGGAACTTATGGATCTTCCCGAAGAAGGGGAGATGTTGGACTTTTTTGGTCCCTTTGTCGGTGAAGGCTCAACCTCTGAGAGCGTCGATTTCGATGAAGACACCGGTGTTTTGACTTGGAACTGGAACTCCAATGTGCATCCACTCAGAGGCGTTCCAGCTGTTGAAATTTTTGTTCGCACTTTGGCGAGCAATTACAATGAAGATATTCTACGTGTCCCTAAAAGCAACGGACTTCATTGTGACCGATTGCTAGGGCAGAACTTTCGTTCGGCCGCTGTTTTAGGTCGAGGAGTCAGCTCATATACTCTCTCTGCCACGGATCTCGCCAACGATGATTTAGTGATTGCCGTCTGTTTCCGTCGCCCCACCATCGCTGGAGGGGGGTATTACAAAACCGCCCATCTTGAAGATGGCGATCATCACTCTCAACCGAAGCTTATCGAAATGCGATTGGTTGAAACCTCCGGAGTGACAGAGCCCAACTATGATTACAGTTCCTTAGCGTGGATCGGTGACGGGTTAATTTTAATGGATCCGGTGGATTCTGCAACCGTCTCAAAGCAGTGGTTTGAAATAAGAAACTCATCTCCCAATCCTGTTAGTATTGATAGTCATCACTTTCATGGAACAGTCGCAGGCCTTACTTTTGAGTGGACAACAGCTGACGCGAACCCTTCGGGAAAAAATCGTTGCCCTGATTTATCCAGTGGAAGTTTTACCTTAAATTCTGGCCAAGAATGCGTTTTTCAAATCATGTTTGACCCTGCCGGCGAGAGCTTTACTTCGGGGGCCACCCTTCATCAAGGTGTCAGTTTTGAATCCCACGATACCGTTACTAATGAATATTCGAGTTTTAGCTTTAATTTAGTGCCTACAGTTGAATTGTATATGCCTGACACTTCGATATCTGCCAATGTGGCCCTGGCTGTGGACCTCTTTGCCCCTGAAGGAAAGTCTGATGCGAAAGTCATTCGTTTTGAAAACAATGACAGCGTCAACACTTGGGATATCGGCGGAAATATTCCAGCCTCTGGCTCGAATCTTGGTGGCAACATTAGAGTCCACCACAATTGTGGCGTGCTAGCGACAACAGGTGGTGAGTGCCACCTGTTTTTGATTTTTAGAAATCCTGATGGGTCTGGCATCACAGAAGGCTCGCTCAGCGGATCTTTTTCCCTACCGAACCCGACCGCCACTTTTACTTTAACCGTAAACCCTGTTCGCTTGGTTGAGGGTCCAGAATTGAACGAAGCTAGCATGTACGATAACTATGTCAGCTATATATTTCCAACTCAGTTTAGCGCTGGGCTACCGAGCCAACTCGATGTCTTAACCATTACCAACTATTCATCGCTCCCGATGGCTGTTCGAACAATGGGACAAGTGAATTCAAGCGGTCATAGCTATACGGTCGGTTACTCCGGTGTAAGCCACGGTTGGTGTTTTGACTCGCTTCCAAATAGCCAAGCTGCTAGTGCGACTTGTGAATTTGATATCTCGACCACCTACAGCGGCAACAGTGAAATTTTGGTAGACTGGTTTAATTTTTGGTACGGAATCGATGGGACCTATCGAATATTCGATTTTGATGTGGTCACCGATCATCAATAATTACCTACTTATAACAAATACTTATAGGGCCTTTTAACCCTGCATCATAGGTGCGGGGTTAAATTGCTTCTGACCGAATTTTTCTTGCAAAATATAAGACCCTTTTATTAATGTGTGCCGGAAGTTGACACAACTGTTCATTTTGCGCGGAGGAGGCACATATGGTTTTTGAAAATATTGGCAAGAATGGCAATCACGAAGAGGTGGTTTTCTGTCATGATAAAGAAACCGGTCTTAAAGCAATCATCGCCATCCACAATACAACATTAGGTCCCGCTTTGGGCGGAACCCGTATGTGGAATTACGCCAGCGAAGAAGAAGCGTTGGTCGATGTTCTCCGCCTGTCTGAAGGAATGACTTACAAAGCGGCCGCGGCTGGATTGAATCTTGGCGGTGGAAAAGCGGTTATCATTGGCGACCCTAAAAAAGACAAAACCGAAGGACTGTTCCGCGCCTTTGGAATTTACATCAATACTTTAAACGGTCGTTACATCACGGCGGAAGATGTTGGAACCAGTGTTCACGACATGGAAAAAGTTTACGCTGAAACCCCTTGGGTTACAGGCATTCCCAAAGGCCTTGGTGGGTCAGGAGATCCGTCTCCCCACACCGCTCACGGAGTGCTTATGGCTATTAAAGCCGCTTGCAAAGAAAAGTTTGGTTCTGACAACATGGATGGAATTCGAGTCGCCGTGCAAGGGCTTGGCAACGTTGGTTCCAACCTTGTGAAGTTTCTGGTTGATGAAGGGGCGAAAGTCACAATTGCTGATATTGATAAAGAACGCACTACCAAATTGGCCGAAAAATACGGTTTGCAAGTCGCCGACCCTAATGAAATTCACATGACTGAATGTGATGTTTTTGCCCCTTGCGCACTGGGAGCCGTGATTAATGATCAAACCATTCCTCAACTGAAGTGTAAGGTGGTGGCTGGTGGAGCTAACAATATGCTGGCTGAAACTCGTCATGGTGATGCGCTTCGTGAAATGGGAATTCTTTATGCTCCTGATTTCGTCGCCAATGCCGGTGGTCTAATGAATGTGTTTGCTGAACTTGAAGGGTATTCCATCGAACGCGCTCTTGAGCGTACCACAGCAGTTTACGATAATATGATGAATATTTTTGCATTAGCGAAGCGGGATAACTGCTCGACTCATGACGCAGCTTTTAAATTTGCGTCAGCACGCCTGGAAACCCTGGGGCGCTTAAAACAAAAGCATCAGGGGCGCGCCTCACGTCCTTATTCGACTCTAAAAGAAGTCTACAATCGCTAGAGACTCATTTTTAAACCACGGGGTAACAGTTATTACCCCTTCAGAGTCATCAAGACCTCTCCCTGAACCCGAGAGGTTTTTTTTCATTTTATCTCAAATCTCAGCAATGGGTTCGACAGGAACCAAGCCGGAAGGGCCTGTGAATTCTAGCTTGCCTTCTGGCCTGCCACTGATCTAAGAAATTCAACCTAAAGCTCATAGATTATTGACTTTTCTATGATTTCGCACTTTTCTAGGGACTTACTTAATAGTATCGGACAAGGAGCCCTCAGTGAGTCAGGATAAACAAGATTTCGACATTCTCGATTTTGCCTCGAAGACATCAAAAGTTATCGAAGACAATTTTAAAATTCTCCTAGGACTTTTTGTTGTCGCCGTGATCGGAGGCGCTGTCTATTCCTTTGTCGATCACCAGAATCGACAGCAGGAAATGCAGGCTTTCACCGAACTTTATAAAATTACAAAAATTTATAATGACAAAAAAAACAAGTACGATGAAGCCAAGGCCGCGTTGGACGAAAAAAACGATCCAAAGCAAAAATCAGAATCCAATGCGGACGATTCGAAAAAAGATCTGCAAGCGGCCACCGGAGACTTAGATAAAGATTACCCGCAGGTGCCTGAAAGGCTTCAGGCTTTTATAGAAAAGCACAAAGGCAACAACGCCAGCGGTGAGGCCGCTCTGATCCTGTCTGAAATTTACGACGACTACAACATGCCGGACAAAGGCGCCGCCCAGCTTGATAAAGTGATAAAAAACTGGGGCTCGGAAAATGTTTTGTTTTTTGTCATGCAGATGCGAGCCGGTGACTTGTACGCCGGTAGCAATGATTGCGACAGTGCCATTCCTTATTGGCAGGAAGTGGCCAACTCTAAAAGTTTTATCTCCAAGCAAGCCCAGTTAAAATTGGGTGTTTGTTTACAAAAAGTCGGTCGCCTAGAGGAAGCCAAACAGTGGTTCAATCAGTTGGTCGAGGCCGACCCCAATTCCACAGAAGGTTTCAGTGCTAAACGTTATCTGCGATTTTTAAAGTTCAAGAGCAAAGTGGAAACTGACGAAAAATCTGATGATAAAGCACAAAATAAAAACACCAAGAAAGATCAGGCTTCATGAAGTTTGTTTTTTTCTTCTTAAGTTTATTTTTGGTCTTGCCCGGGTGGAGCAAGTCGCAACTGTCGCGGCAATGGTCTCGGTCCACATTGCAATCTCCTCATTATAAATTTAGACACCAAAATCGCATGGCTCCTTTATTGACAGACGCTTTGGTGATTCAAGGCAATGCCATTGATGGAATAAAGGCTTTTCGACGCAAGTCCGGCCATATGCTGTGGGCTCTCGAAATGGATAATGGCGTTGAAGGCGGCGCAGTTTTAGATGAGAACCGACTGTATTTTGGTGCCAACAATGGCAAGTTCTATTGTGTGGATGTCAACAGTGGAGCCGTGCTGTGGACTTACGATCTTAACTCAGAATCCCTATCCAAACCGCTGGTGCAGGGGCAGATTGTATATCACGTCACTGGAAATAATACGCTGTACGCATTTAATAAGAATACCGGTGAATCGTTGTGGGTGAAAACCAATGCCGCCAAATCCAATATGACAGTGCGCGGGCAGACAGCCCCGATTTACGAGTCGGGCGTCTTGTACTTGGGCTTTAGTGACGGCTCGTTTGCCGCCATTAATGCTCAGAATGGGCGGCAGCTTTGGAGTAAGCGGATTGGTGATGACAAAAAATTCAATGATGTCGACGCCACGCCAGTGATCACCGACGCCTGTATTTTAATAAGCAGTTTTGCTAATGCCCTTTACTGTATTGACAAAAACACGGGCAACATCAAATGGCGACATGACGAAGGCGGTTATTTCTCTGTGATGGTGGCTGACGGTTTGATTTACTACCCCACCTTGAAAGGGGAAATTCATTTATTGGATGCTCAGTCCGGAAAACTGATTCGAAAAGTCATTAATATTGATGGACTGGCTACCACGCCTGTCGCAGTCGGCCCCTACATCGTCTATGGCGAAACCGAAGGGAAACTCATCGTTAGAAACAAAAACGATTTGCAAGAAGTGGCTTCGTTTTCTTCAGGACTCGGAATGTTCGCGCCTCCCAGTGTTGATCCGAAAACCGAGCAGATCTACTTTGTTTCCAATGACGCCAATATCTATCGTGTCGACTTAAAAGACCGTAAAGACAATCGCTTTCTATGGAGTGAAGCCAATGTCACAAAATAAGATTTTAAGAAGCCTGGTCTGGTGTTGTACTCTCATTATTGTCGCTTGTAGTACAGGTCACTGTCGTCGCGACAGCAAAGAGGTTTTACAGAAAGTCGACCCCAAGCCACCCACTGGATATGAGGAAGAAAACCTAGGAAGCTTGCGGGTCGGAAAAGCCGATGGGTCGCAGCAGTGTGGTATGCGTGCCGGAGTCTCGTTAGACGATATGGCAAAAGAGGAATTGCCCGGGGTCACTGTTTTGTCCTCCGAAAAACGCAATGATGGACTGATGCGCATTCAATCTTGTGGGGCCTCGACGGGAATGCTCAATACCTACGAGATTCGCCACCAAGACCTTCGTAAAGCTCAGAAGGCCGGATTCACGGTTATTAAAGAACAAAAAAACCAGCAGTAATCACCGTCCATAGTCGAGCTAAAATTTGAATTTCTCTTCCTGGTTGCCGATGAGATCAAGTATTCATTATCAACCTTGGAGAATAATTTATGCTGGGATCGGCGCAACAATTTTTGGCAAAAACTTATTGGGGAAACACGGTCGGAGAGTGGGCTTTGTCTCTTTTCCTTATCCTCGGTGTCCTACTTTTTTCTAAGTTTTTGAGTGCTATTATCACCCGAGCTTTAAAAAAGCTGGTGGGCAAAACTGAAAACACTATTGATGATGCGATCTTTCAAATTGTCGATGAACCTTTACGCCTGATCATTAGCCTGACTGGGGCATGGATGGCCTTTGGCCTTCTTGAATGGCCACAGTTGATTCAGCAAATTGGTAGCATCAGTTTTTACTTCGTTGCCGTACTCAGTTGTGCGTGGATTTTGGACCGCTTCTTCTGCCGTCTATTCGAAGAATTCATTGTTCCTTTGACTCAGAAAACCGAAACTGATCTTGATGATCAACTCTTGCCCATTGCCAAGCGTGGTGTGCGCACCATTATCTGGGCGGTGGCCTTTATCGTTGGTGTGGACAATGCCGGTTACGATATTGGTGCGGTTCTCGCCGGTCTTGGAATTGGTGGTTTGGCTTTCGCACTGGCGGCGCAGGACACAGTTTCGAACCTGTTCGGTAGTATTACCATTTTTGTCGACAAGCCTTTTAAAGTCGGTGAACGTGTGCAAGTCAGCGGCATTGATGGTGTTGTTCTAGAGATTGGTACACGAAGCACTCGTATTCGCACTCTGGAAGGACGAATCGTAACCATTCCAAACTCTCAGTTCACCGACAATGCCGTTACCAACGTCAGTTCTGAGCCCACTCGTAAAGTCTGTGTCGACTTAGGGCTGACTTACGACACCACCCCCGAACAAATTGAAACAGCCATCCAAATCTTACGTAATATTGTCAGTGAAACCGACAGTGTTCTTGATGATCACTACGCCTGGTTTGGCTCGTTTGGCGATTTTTCCTTGGGCGTGTCATTGATCTATTACATTAAAAAAGACTCGCCGTTGGTGGACACTCAAACTGAGGTCAATCTGAAAATCATGCGCGAGTTCGCCAAGGCCAACCTTGAAATGGCCTTCCCAACTCAAACTTTGTACCACATCAATCAAGGCCAACAGGCGGAATTGAAAAGATCGGCCTAGACCTTTTCCGAGTTGAGTCTATCATGACCTTTAATAGTCGTGATAGACTGAGGCCTATGGGGCGTTTAGAGAACTTTATTCCGAAACTTGAGAAATTTAAGGTCGAAGAGGGCGGGGGCATCGCTGTCGTCCAATTTCGCGGCAAAGATTCATTTCCGGTGGGACCGGAAACTCTGTCCTTTCTGAAGCAAATCAATGGCCACCTTTCGTTGCGTGAAATCTTTTTGTTTCTCAATGAAAAGAAAGCTTTTTTTAGTATCGACAAGTGTATAGAAATGCTTCGTCACTTAGGCAATCTCGGAGTCATGGACAACGCCGATGATTTTTTTCACGTTTTGCATGGGGCGAAGGCTGGCCGTAGCCACAATCCCAAAGCCAGCCGATTAAAAGAAGACTATTTCTCTCATGAAAGATTGGTTGCGTTAATACAAAAGACCACCTTGTTTCTGCAATGTGATCGTTCTGTTGCCGAATCCATTTTAAAACAATCGAAACTCTCAAAAGTCCCGGCCGGTGAAAAACTGATCGCCAAAGGAACTAAGAGCACCGATTTCTTTGTCCTGCTAGCAGGTGAAGTGGGTGTTTTTCGAGACAATGAGTGTTTGGCTAATCTCGGTCCGCTGTCCGTTTTTGGTGAAAGCGCGGCCATTTTCAATCAGCCTCGCAATGCCGACGTCAAGACTCAGGAGGAATCTTGGGTGCTAAAAATTGATGCCAGCCAAATCGTCGACACTAAAAGTCCCGAAAGTTTTGAGGCTTTTAAAGGTTTAAAGTCACGTTTAATACTCAACCAAACCTTAGCCGCCAATCCCTTGTTTCGGTCTTTACCGACAGATGTGATGCAGTTTTTTATCTCCAAATGCCGCATTGAAAAGTACGGACGCGAGCAAATTGTCATTGAGCAAGGCGAGACCAGTGGTGATTTTTATTTCATCTTAAAAGGCTCTGTCTCGATTATCAAAGACGGGATGCCGGTGACCAGTTTAGGCGAAGGCAATCACTTTGGAGAGGTGGCTGCGATGTTCAACGAACCACGCACCGCCAGCGTTTTGTGTGAAACCTCCTGTGCTTTCTTGGTGTTGAACCAAAAATCTTTAATGGAAGTATTGGCCAGCCATTTTCGCTTGGCTATTGATATCGAGAAAACTGCCAAAATGCGACGCAACTCGAATGGCAATATTTTACAAATATTTGAAGATATTGATTCCACAGAAGAAGACACAGCCGTCACTGTTGTCGAGTTTTCTGGCTCCATGGCTATTGATGAGGACTTCCTAGAGGCTTCACAAAGCAACTTTGAGATGGAACTTGTTGATTTCTCTGAATACAGTGACGACGAAGAGGCCTCTTAAGACAACAAAAGTCGGCCAGCAGAAATCAAACCACTTCCAACCAACAAACCATAAATCACCAGCATCAACTGCCCGCGACTGGGTGAACGGCCGATTTTTCTAAACAATGATTTCACAAACTGTCCTTCATCGTCTGGGGTTATGCTTTTACCCTCAAGACGCATCTGCCACTGGGTGAGGAGACACTGATCATTGTTGCACTTCCAGTGTCCAATGACGGCAACGATTGCCAGCAGATGCCAGGGCAGTGTTGCCTTTGGAAGCGCCCACCCCAGAATAAAGTAAATAATAAAAAGCAGATGAACAAAACCAACAAGCTTTGCCAAAACAAAAGAGGTTCTAGCAACCCTCACATGATCTTCTTTTCAGGGAGCATCTCCCCAGCCTTCAGTTTGACTTCTAGGTGTTTTTGCAGTCCCACTGGACAATGCCAAAACGGGGAGTGGGCACAGTAAAAGTTTAAAGTTTTATTGAAATCCAAAACCATGGGGGTGCTGTCAACCAAGCCATTAGGCATGTCGATCACAAGCTCTCGGCCTCCGGCATAGGTTTCTGATCCCTTGGTCTCGTCGGTAAAAATCAATGCCACATAATCTTTGCTTTCACCTGGCTTTTGCCAATTATAGGCCGGTAAAAAATAGTCTTTATTGTTGATTGAAAAGCTGACATTTCCCACTTGATGAACTTTGGTGGGGTCCCCCTGCACCGTCTTATAGCTAACAAAGCGAGGCTTCTGCTTTTTAAACTGCCCCTTAACGACGGCGGCGGGGTTGTAGTCATAGAATCGAAAACCAGTGAAACTTTCGATTTGTTTAGGGTCATAGAGATAGCCCCACAACTTTTTATTGCGCCTTCCGAAAACCACTTCGGCGACATCGCCGTTTGGGAGTTTAAAGTTCTTGCGTCGGGCTTTCGGTTTGTTTTGTAAATAACCCAATGTTGAACCCTTTACCTGGATCCGAATGCCTCCACCCAAATGCTCAGCCACGGCGTAGACAACTTTCGGTTTTTGTTTTCGCCACTGACTGCTTTTTTTATTCTCTGCCAATTCTAAATACAGACTTTGTCCGGGCTGTGCCTGTTCAAGAGCATAGGCATTTAAGAATGAAGTGGGAGAGGTGAGAGCCTTATTGAGAGTTTTCTGTTTCCAGCGCAGCCAATTCTGCTGTTCTGGTGAGATCTGAGGTGCCGGGTCGGCAAATAAAAACGGCAAAAACAGCACAATTTGAAGCATTACAGACCCCCCAGTCGGCTTTTTGGACGATTTATGCATCATATATAAGACTTCTCTGAGCTGCAACTTATGATAGCCTTAAAGGCTCGGGTGAGGTGATGCATGGACAATAAAGTGCAATTCAATCTGCAAGGATTGGAACAGGAATTGAAGCAATTGGTTTCAACAAGTTCGGGGCGACGCAGCTTCTTGAAAGCGATGCCCCTTTTGCTTGCGGCCTGTTCAACGGCTCCGAAAACTCGCTACCGCGAAGGCGATAACAGCGGCCAAGCGGCCGCATTGACAGTTTCCCAAGAAAAAAAAATGACAGCCGAAGTTTTACCAAAAATGCAAAAAGACTACCCGAAGTTGCGGGACGCGCAGCTACAAAATTATGTTTCCAGTTTAGGGCAAAAGATTGTGCGCAAAAACAACCTTGTCGGCAAACCCTACACCTACAGTTTTTCAGTGGTGGACGTGAAGTACGTCAACGCCTTTGCGCTGCCGGCCGGCACCATTTTTGTAACCACCCCTCTGCTGGCCATGGCGGACAGTGAAGCCGAGCTGGCCGGTGTCATCGGTCATGAGGTCGGTCACGTTAAGGCTCGCCACTCCGCGGAGCGCATGTTCAAGGCTCAGCAAGAACAACAAAAAAGCTGGCTTTATGCTTTAGGAGGGGGCCTAGGCGGTGCTCTTGTGGGCTTTGGAATTGGCAAACTCGTGTGTCCTCCTAAGGATAAAAAGTGTCTTGCCAAAGCCGCGGCCTATGGAGGCGGAGCCGGGGCTCTGGGAGGCCTTTTAATCCAGAAATACGGTTTTTTGGCCAATTCGCGAGAGGATGAGATGGAAGCGGATCGGATTGGATTTCGCACGTCAACAAAAGCGGGGTATCACAAAGATTATGTTGGAAGGTTTTATTCCAAATTGTTAAAGATGGAACAGGACCGAAAACAGGGTGGCGGCGTTTTAGCTTCATTTGCCGACGCATTAAGCACCCATCCTCCCAGTCGCGAGCGCGTTCAACAAATGAACGAAATGGCGAGAAATTCGGGAGGCGCTGGTCAGATCAACACGGATCAGTTTGCAAAAATCCGTGCGAAGGCAAAACAGATCTCCATCAAAAGGGGAGCAAAAATCACGTAAGGATGACCCATGTCGTTAGAAAAGGCTTTAAGAGTGGTGCCCAACTTCCCAAAAGAGGGCATTGAATTTTTAGATATTTCTCCACTTCTCGAGAACCCCACCCATTTTAAAACTTTAATTCTTGAGTTGGCTGAAGCCAGCAAACAGTTCGAGTTTTCAAAAATCGTCGCCATTGAATCCCGTGGTTTTATTTTGGGCTCAGCTCTGGCTCTCTATTTAGAAAAAGGATTCGTTATGGTTCGCAAAAAAGGCAAATTGCCCGGCGAAACTGTTCAGCAAACCTACGACCTTGAATATGGCACCGACACCATCGAGATGCTCCCCAGCAGCTTAAGCCCCGGCGAGAAAGTTCTTGTCCTTGATGACGTCTTGGCCACTGGTGGCACCGCGGCAGCCACTTGTGATCTGGTTAAAAAAATTGGTGCCGAGATTTCGGGATGTCTATTTCTAGTAGAGTTGGATTTTCTCAAAGGGCGTCAGAAACTTTCGACCCCCACCCATTCGTTGATCCATCGCACTTGATAAACCCAAGCCAAAGGAAACTCCGATGATGCATATCCTTGTGGGCACCAATCGCCCCCATTCACGAAGCGCGCAAGTGGCCGAGTACATAAAACCCTTTTATGAAAAGCAGGGCCAAGAGGTTAAAGTGATGAACCTTATTGATGTCGGCCTCGACGACGTAAAGACGGGCAGCTACGGCGATGGTGCCAAACCAGAAGCCATGATCAGTGCGGTCGACGAACTTTTAGAATCCGATGGTCTGGTTGTGATTGTGCCGGAATACAACGGATCCTACCCCGGTGCTTTAAAATACTTCATAGATCACTGGAAATATCCGGACTCCTTTGAGCATCGCCCCGTCGCTTTTATCGGCCTTGGTGGACGCTTTGGAGGTTTGCGACCGGTGGAGCATTTGCAGCAGGTGTTTGGGTACCGCAATGCTTTTATGTATCCCGACCGTGTTTTCTTGACCAATATTTTCGGTATTCTCAAGGAGGGACAGGTCACTGATACTGTGATGGCCGATCTCTTAATGACACAGGCCCAGGGCTTTTGTCGGTTTATCAAGGCCCTTAAGTCCGAAAACCTTCATGGGGGCCTTAAAAACTAGCAAAAATAAGATAAACTGGGTCCATGAAGAAGGCCTTATTTTTTATCTCAATCGTTGTGTTGGTGGGTTGTGCGTCGGACGATGCTGTCGATAGTTTACCCAAGGAAATCAATCAAAAATACCCTGTTGTGACCATTGAAACTTCGGGGGACCTTTATTACGAAGAGGGTGGCGAGAATGTCCAAATGGATTTATTTGGCAACTGTGCTCCTGGTCGCAAGGTGATTTATGTCGAAATTGATCGCAAAAAATCCGTGGCCAACTGTAAAAAAGGTCGCTACCGCTTTTCGATGAATCTTCCCAAAACTTTTTTTGGCAAAAAATATGGCAAAGTGCGAGGCCCTTCGGCCAACTATGTTATGAAATCTGTCAAAGCTTTTCATGAAGGTCACGAAGAACTTAATGCCACCTCCTACATACTTATTGATCGCAAGAGAAAAGAAGTGAAGTCGGTGATCAATAAACAGGTGAAGTTTGAAAAAATCCCGACAGGGGAGTACGAGCCGATCACTCAATTCAATGCCTTTGGAAGCTGTACATCGGGCTCTTTATTAAAATTAGACATCACAGCTCCGGATCGCTACGGTCATGAAGTTTCCAAGTATGACGAGAAAAAAGAATGTCAAAATTCAGGAGGCTATTATTTTTTATCGCAAATCCATGGTTATCCAAAGAAAGGCACTCTGGTTTATATTTACGAGGATAAAAAAGTAAAATCGAATCGAGCTCCGGCGAGCAAATCCAAACCTCGATACAAAAACCTCTTCAAATGGTCGATACCGATTGATTAAAACTCTAAAAATTCTTGAAATAAAAAACCTGGCTTGAACGGTCAGGTTTTTTTATGCCCTAAGACCATCAAAACAGCCTCTCTTGGTCTTTTAAAGTCTTGGGGTGAGCAACCACCCCAGTGAGAAACTTAACACTGAGAAACCCAAGAGATCGCACCGCAGGCAGGGGCTCTGGCTTCCCCTCTTGGATTGGGTGGGATCGCTTGTGAAAGTCTTAAGCTTCGCTTAAGGAAGATGACCTAAGTCGCTGGAGACAAAGGACAATTGCATTTAGCATTCAAATATTTAAAGACAGTAATCACTGAGGGCAAAATAAGTGAAAATTACATCGGCGCCGGCTCGTTTAATGCTTAAAAGGGCTTCGCCAATGGCTTTTTCTTGATTCAGCCATCCCTTTTCCGCAGCGGCCATAATCATGGCGTATTCACCACTGACATTGTAGGCGGCAATCGGCAGGTTTGAATGATTTTTTAGATCGGTAATAATGTCCAAATAGGGGAGAGCCGGTTTCACCATTAAAAAATCAGCCCCTTCCTCACTATCAAGGTCGGCTTCCAAAAGCGCTTCTTTTTTACTGGCCGGGCTCATTTGATAAGTTTTTTTGTCGCCGGCTTTGGGAGCCGAGTCTAAAGCCTCACGAAAAGGCCCATAAAAAGCGGAGGCGTATTTTGCGGTGTAAGCAATGATTCCACAGTCAGAAAAATCCTTTTGATCCAAAGCTTGGCGAATCGCCCCGACTCGACCATCCATCATATCACTGGGGGCGACAATATCAGCACCTGCCTCAGCATGCAGAACCGCCATTTTTCCTAAAATCTCTACGGTCTCATCGTTGACGATGATGCCGTCTTTGACCAAACCATCATGACCATCGCTGGAATAAGGATCCAAGGCAACGTCGGTAATGACGAGCAACTCAGGAAAACGCTTTTTAATCTCGCGAACCGCCTGGCAATTTAAATTCGAAGGATTCAACGCTTCACTGGCTTTGGAGTTCTTCAGGGAATCTTCGATTGAGGGAAACAGCGCTACAGCTCCCACGCCTTTTTTTAAGGTTTGCTCGCAAACATTTAAAACTTGATCCACCGACCATCGATACTGACCTGGCATCGATGCGATCTCTTGTTTTTGATTATTTCCATCCACTAAAAATAGGGGGTAAACAAAGTCTTTGCGACTGAGCTCTGTATCCTGACGCCAGTGGCGAAGGGTGGCATTTTTACGATTGCGGCGTGGTCTTTTTGTCAGTTTCAATGATTGTCCTCAAGTTCATCCAAAGGTTCGTCAGCTTCGTCAGCCAATCCATACTTTAATCGGCATTCTTGCAGATGTTGTTTACCTACTTTTCCCATTGAGGCCAAAGAGGTCAGCAGAATACTAATGTCATCAGCATAGCCGCCTGGCAAAAAGTCGGGCACAGCGTCGACAGGGAGCAAGAGGTAGGCCAGAGCTCCCACTAAAAGGGCCTTTTGGGTGACCGAAATCGACGGGTCTTTCATAGTTAAATAAACGGCCTCACTGGCGGCCATAACCTCTTTCCCTGCTCTGCGACTGTACTTTTGAATAGTCTTCCAATTCATCCGATCACCTTGTCATTATTATGGTGCAAAAGTAGGGTACGACTTTGCTTGACTCAAGGATAAAGAGTACACTAGAAGCTAAGGACGCACCATGACAAGCACCACGATTCTAACTGTTCTACTTGTTTTTAGTTTCATGATCGGTCGATTTCTTCGCCGCTTTGATACCCCCCATTTTATTTTCTCTGGCATGTTGTATTTGATTCTGGGGCTTCTGGTTGGATCTTATTTAGGTTTTGGAATTCTGACTGAGGATCTTCTTTACAAATTAGAGCCAATGACGGATCTGATGACGGGAATTGCCGGATTTTTACTGGGTCTGCGCTTTCGCCTTTTGATGCAGTTTAAACGCAGTTTTGTCAGTGGAAGCCTTTTAGGTTTAACAACATTTATTGCAATGGCTGTTGTGATCTTTTTTGTTTCCCCGTACGCCATTGATTTTTCGGCCCTTTCCTTTGATGCCACCTTTTTAGAAGGTGTGGGGCACAAGGGGATACTAAGCTATCTATCGTTTCCTTTTGAAGTCAATCGCAAGCAATTTTGGTTTGCTTTAGGCACCAGCGCCACCGCCTGTTCGGCTTCTCTTTTAAGCCTTGGCATGGTGTCTAAATTCAACAAAACCACCACCGAGATCTCGCGAGCTTTAAGTATTATTGCCCCTTCCGGCCAGTTTATCGCTATTAGTTTATTAGGTATCTGTTTGGCGATGGCGCGCGCTGATATTTCTGCGACGGCTCTACAAATCTCATTGGGCGAATGGATTGTCGCCAGTCTGTTTTCGGGCTTCTTATGTGGTATTTTATTTTCACTCTTTATTGGTCGCCAATCCAATGAAAACCGCATCATGCTGGCGGCTTTGGGTGCGATCATCTTTGCGGCCGGCATTGGAACGCTTCTCAGTGTTTCGTCTTTGTTTGTATGCTTTATCACCGGCCTCACAATCAGCATTTTTTCAAGCTATGCCGAAGTTTTAAAAGAGAACCTGGTGCGTGTCGAAGAACCCATCTTTGTTCTTCTTCTCGTCATAGGAGGAGCCTCTTGGCATCCTGAGATCAATAGAGCTTGGATTTTGCCGGCGGTTTATTTCCTAGTGCGAGCTTTGGTGTTTTCCGGAAGTGCGCATTTTATTCATAAAAAAGTCACCGGTCGAAAACTGGCGCGCCTGGGACAAGGGCTTTTAGGACAGGATCTGATTGCGGTGGCCATTGCGCTGTCACTGGCCAAAGAATTTCCAGGATTGTCTCAGCTTTTTCTGACAACCATCTTGGGTAGCATCTTTTTAAATGATATCGTCGCCAATTCATTGCTTAAGAAAGTTATCTTAGACAATGAGCAGGCTATTGAAGTTCATCCCTTAGCGACAGAGGAAGGTGAAGAATGAAAATTGTGATAGTGGGCGCCGGCGACGTGGGAAGTTACCTTGCTAAAGACCTTTCACAACGGTCAGAGGACGTGATTATTGTCGATACCGACTCGCGAGCCTTAGAAAGAGTGGAAGAGAAAACCGATGTGATGACAATGCGAGGCAACGGCACCTTCCGTAAAACGTTGGCAGAAGTCGGCGTTCAATCCGCCGACCTGGTGGTGGGTGTGACCAGTCACGATAACACCAACCTTGTTATTGCCTCCTTGGCCGCCAGCCTGGGTGCCAAACGAACAGTCGCCCGAGTTGATGCTCCTGAGTTTTTTATGACCAAAGGGGGAATTGAGCGCGGCGTCCTTGATAGCTTTGCCATTGTCTGTGCTTCGCGCTTGGTCAGTGCCGAACTTTTACGTTTGGTGCGTCGAATTGAAATGCCCTATGTCGAAAATTTCTCTTCGAACTCAATCACAGTAGCGATGGTTGAAGTCAACGAAGACTGTCGGTTTTTAGAAAAGTCGGGAAGTGACTTAGAATTGGGAAAAAATGCCAAAGTCATCGGTGTTTTTAGAGATGGCGAACTTCGTCGCCCCTTTGATTTGGCCCATCTCTACAACGGTGACAAAATTCTTTTGGCCTCAACTCTTGAAAAACTTCCCATAGCGATGCGCCGGTTGGTGCAAATCCCTGGCAAAAAAGCCGTGATTATCGGTGGTGGTGACGTCGGTTACCAACTTTCAAAATCTCTGCAAGAGGTGGAAAATCGTTTAACTGTGATTGATGTCGATCGTCGGCGTTGTGAATTTTTAGCCGATAACCTGGATCACGCCACCATCGTTCATGGCGATGGTACAAGCTTGGCATTGCTACAGGAAGAGCATGTCGAAATGGCCGATTACATTTTGGCCGTCACCCGTGCTGATGAGGTGAACTTAATGTCCTCATTGGTGTCACAAGAAATTGGTGTCGACAACACATTCACATTGGTGCATCGCCCGGGCTATGCTCACGTCTACGAACACCTAGGTATTAAAGGAACGGCGAGTGCTCACGAATTGATTTCAAAAGCCGTTAACAAATACTTTCCGAATCAAATTATACTCACCGAGTCTCCTATTCCGGATACTGACTATTTGGTGGGTGAGTTTCAGATTCCTTATCAAGTGACCAACAATAACCTGAAAATTCGCGATTTATCGATCCCTCCGGGATGTTATCTGGTGGGAATTTCTCGAAATGAGGAGTTTTATTTTGGTGACGGAGATTCTGAGATTCGTCCAGGAGACATCGTGATAGTCGTACTAAAGAAAAAAGAGCTGAAGGGTCTTGAAAACATGTTCAAGAAACTGAAGTAGGGATTTTCATTGCAAAAACGTATTGTGGCCTATTATGTGGGCCAGCTGTTTATCATTCTATCTTTTTTCATGCTAGCACCGCTAGCCATGGCTTATTATGATGACGCCCAAGAATCTTTGAACGCTTACATGATGGCTATTTTAATTTCCATTGGCTCTGGAATCTTGCTGCGCTACTTTGCCCACCGACTTAAAGTTAATATTCTTTCGATCTCCCGCAAAGACGCTTTTGGTATTGTCGCACTGGGATGGGTGGGCTCTGGTTTTATCAGTGGTTTGCCTTTCTTTTTTGAAGGCAGTATTGGCGACCTCAGTGCTTCGACTTTTGAAGCCATTTCCGGTCTCACGACCACAGGCGCTACCGTTATCAATGATATTGAATCCTTATCGAGAGCCACCCATTTGTGGCGCGTTCTCCTGCATTGGATTGGCGGCATGGGAATCGTAGTCCTTTTTGTCGCTATTTTCCCGCACATGGGTCTTGGCGGAAAACACCTTTTTAAAACCGAAGTGGCGGGGCCGATCACAGAGGGTTTGAAACCTCGAATCAAGCAAACGGCTTTACGTCTCTGGTGGGTGTATATGATGTTCACCGCAGTTTGCACCCTGCTTCTGTTTCTTTGTGGTCTCTCACTTTTTGATTCAATCTGCCATGCCTTTTCGACTCTTTCCACTGGAGGCTTCTCAACCCGAGCTGCCAGTGTCGGAGCTTTTGAAAACCCGTTAGCGGAATGGGTGATCATTATATTCATGCTCGCTGGAGGCGTTAACTTTGGTCTGTACTACGGCTTGTTTCGCGGAAAGTTTCAAAAACTTTTTACCAGTGTTGAAGTCCGCTTTTTCCTCCTTTTAAACTTTGTTGTGGGTCTGGTTATCTTTTTTATGACAACACACTTTGAAAGTGGTGTCTGGGCCGAAGAATTAAGAGACTCCTTTTTCCAAACCGTGGCGGTAACGACAACCACCGGTTTAATGACGGCCGATTTTGATCTCTATCCCTTGGTCAGCAAATATCTACTTTTTATTTGTATGTTTATTGGTGGTTGTGCTGGTTCCACCGCCGGCGGACTGAAAGTGTCCCGTGTGCTGATCGTCTTTAAACGCTGTATCCAAGAGCTACGCCTGACTTTGCACCCCCAAGAGGTGGTCTCAACAAAACTGGGCAAACAAACAATTTCACGCCGAGTCCTAAGCTCTGTATTTATCTTTTTTTGCTCCTACTTCCTGCTTTACCTGTTTGGCGTTTTTATCATGTCACTCTTAGGTCTCGACGGGGAGTCGGCCGCCAGTAGTGTGGTTGCGGCTCTTTCTAGTGTCGGTCCTGGATTTGGGGCGGTCGGACCAACGCAAAGCTACAATTTCATTCATCCTATTGGAAAATTAGTGCTATGCTTTTACATGATCGCTGGCCGTCTTGAAATCTTCGTGTTGCTGACTCTGTTAACGCCATCGTTCTGGAGGAAGGGTTAAATGAGAAAAGTTTTTATTCTGTTTATTCTTTTCTCGATCAGTTTCGCTTTAAAAGGCGCCGGCATTTTAAGTGACACCCACAATTCCGTTCTCTTGGCTATAGGTTTGGTGATCTTAGCGGCCTACACTTTGTCGGAAGTGGGGTCGACTTTAAAACTGCCCCGTGTGACAGGTTACATTTTAACCGGCCTTCTCTTGGGCCCTTACGCTTTAAAAATTCTTTCCGTCAACGTCGTTAAAGAAATTGAAATGTTTAACACCTTGGCCATTGGCTTGATTGCCACCACTGCCGGCCTTGAATTGCATTTCTCCTCATTGAAAAAGGTTATCGCACCCATTCTTTCAACCTCAGCTTTAAAGATCCTATTTTTAGGAATGACCAGTGTTGGTGCCTTTTATATTGCCAACTCTTATATTCATGATTTCGGCCTGGGGATGGGATTGCCACTGGTTTCTTTGGCCTTGGTTTTTGCCGCCCTGGCTTTAGGAACCTCACCAGCCATTTCTATTGCCGTCATTTCCGAAATGAAAGCCAAAAGCCGCATGAGCCAAATGGTTCTGGGCTCAGCCATTGTCAAAGATGTTTTGGTGGTGGTGATTCTTGCTGTTTGTATCTCATTTACCAAATCCATCACCAGTGGGGGCGGGGACATCGGCTCCAGCTTCTTGCACTTAATGGAAGAGTTGGCCTATTCCCTTTTGGCAGGGGGAATTTTAGGGGCTCTTTTTATTGCCTATCTAAAATTTGTTCGCAAAGAAATGTTTTTGTTCATTGCCGCCATGATTTTAACCACCGCGGAAGTCAGCAACACCTTACACCTTGAACTTCTCCTGGTTTTTATTGTCGCCGGAATTGTGGTGCGAAACTTCTGCGAGGAGCAGCACATCCTTCACGAAGCGCTTGAGAAAGTCTCGTTGCCCGTGTTTGTGGTCTTCTTTACAAATGTGGGGGCTGGTCTTGATTTAACATCAACCTGGGCCTTCTTGCCTGTAGCCGGCCTGCTATTTGCCACCCGAGCTCTGTCTTTCATCGGTAGTTCCTGGTTAGCCGGCGCTTGGCATGGTGAAACCGCGCCCATTCAAAAGAAAATCTGGCTGGGGTATTTGCCGCAGGCCGGAGTCACCTTGGGATTGATTCAGATTGCCTCAAAAAGTCTTCCGGAGCATGCAGAGATCATTACCAATGTTGGTATTGGCCTCGTGACTTTAAATCTTTTGATTGGACCTGTTTTTTTAAGAATGGTTTTACAAGCTGAAGAGCCGCAAGGGGATGCTGAGGAGGAAAGCGCTCAGGACGCTACCACTATCGAAGATGTACAATCAGAAAGGCCGGAGCCTAAGCCTGCTGAAGTGTCTGAATTTGACAGTGAATTCGACTTAATGTTGCACTCCCATACTGAGGATATGGATGATCCTCAACTGGAAAAACAGTATTTTGAACTATCGCAGGCGATTTACGATGTTTTCAAAAAGTCCCAGGTTCTGCCTCAGAAAGCGATCTTAAACACTTTTCTTGAAGCCCTTGAAAAAATGAGTGACCTACCGGAAAAAGAGATCGTCAACAAAATCGATGATCATTTTCGCAAAATGGGGGAGAAAGGGCGTGATATCTACAACGCCATAGGCGCTTACAAAAAAGAAGTGGATCGACAGGTTGTGGTTCTAAAAAGACCCTATCCGGCTTCGGGAATCTATGTACAAAAAGGTGATCCTATCGTCGTGCAAGCTAAAAAAATTGCGCAACGCCCTTACTACTGGTTTGCCAAACGTCCGACTCGAGAAATCCCGTTACGCAAAATTGCCAAGTACAATCTGGACCCCATGATTGGGTCTTTTTCTTTAAGTATGATCAATTCTTGGTATCGTTTGCTGGGCAAACATATCGCTATCTTTCAAAAATCCTTAGAGGATCATGAGTTCAATTCGACAGAGATTATCGAAAAAATTTCGAAAGAGAACGAAATATGGTTTCGCTCTATTCAATCCGATTTCCATAAAGAATTCTCGCAAGTTTCCAACCGCTGGGTGAGCCACTTACGAACCGTGAACACTCCGGCTCTTCCGGATACGCGCCTGCGTTACTCACAGGTCGAACCACAGATCTCCGAGAACTTTGAGCGGGCCAAGAAATTTTCAGTCAACTGGGAAGAAAAGTTTGTCTACTGTCGCAACCGTCTGAAAGTCATTGTGCAGTCAGCATTACTCTCGAATGCAGTCGAAACTTTGCTTGATGAAAAGTTTTTCGGACCTGTTAATACGGCTAAAACTAACACCGATCTTATGGTCAAAGATGTCTTTTCATTTTTTGATCGCATTGAACGAGAGCTCAAAGAGACCGAATCATTTGATAAAACGGCCTACGAAAAGCTCCATCAAGAAACCAAAGCCTTTAGCGAAGATCATCTGCAGGCCGAAATAAAAACCAAGTACGTTCGCGGCAGTTTCCGTCTTTTAAACCGCGATATCTCTTTAAATTTAAAAAAGAATTTGCCAAAAGAGGAAGGGTCTTTTCAGATTGCCTCCGAGCAGACGCCGGCTGATCAGGTGAGCTCACCTTCGGAGATTATCGTTAAGAAAATCAATCTGACGGAATTGTTCGAACAGAGCATTCTCATTAACTTTCTTCCGGTCATTGAGGAAAGAATCGAAGGCGTATCGAACTACCTAGAGTCGCTCCTCCGTGAGA
>CAXRIX010000108.1:0-7927 GCA_964230555.1 Bdellovibrionales bacterium | reverse complement strand
TGTTTCGATCACGATGTGTCGTGTAAGGTTTCCAACCTCAGCGCGACTTTTCAAAGTCCACGACTGGCTACCATTGGAATAAGCCTTGTTGTGACCCGTGTGCACATAGGTGGGCTTGCGATTCAATTTATATTTATTGCTAGCCAAACGCTGGACGATGGTAAATTCCTCACTTTGCGTGAAATCAAAATCACTTGGAGCAATCGCAATCTGATCACCGGCTTGCCAGTTCACACCCGAGGTCAGCTGAATAACATCGCTTGTGTTGTCGGCTTGCTTGGATAAATGCACCCAAAAGCTTTTGCCTTTATGTCCGTGCATTCGAACTTTACCGCCATTGACCACAGCAAAGGTTTTAATACCCATATCATGGTTCATGGTCATCCCATTCATAGTCATTGGCATTTGTACGCGACGGTTTCCACGCAAACGGAATTTGATTTTTCCCGTAACAGGATTGGCGTTCGTTCCGCAGTTCAACTCCCCGGCCACCACAATACCTGTGGCTCGAATCGAATGATTTCCTGTGGTTGGACAGGTCAACTTTCCGTTAACTCGTAAAAGTCCGGTCACATAGTTTCCATCTAACACAGCCTCAACGCCTTCAGGAATAATGGTGTCGCCATTGGATTTTGGCACCTGCGACAAGTTCATTCTTTGTGTAAAGTTTGGAATGGTGTAATCACCCGCCTTGGTCAGTACATTGTTCTTATATCCTGAAATAGCGGCTAGTCCGTAAGGATAGACCCCTTTGCCTCGATGGGCGGCCAAACGACTTTTGGGAACTGAAATTCGGTAACGGTGGCGTTTGCCAGTATTACCACAACGGTTGGTCACACCCTGCTCGTGAGAAACAGTGGTACTCCCTTGAGCAATATTAACTCCACTAGAGCCCTGGCCAGCATAAATGTGCACTCGCAACTCTTGAGCCACGTGTGGCTGGCAGGTCCAACCTGTGAAAACGATATTATCACCACTTTCGGAAACACTTCCTGCATACCCAATCACACTTTGGTTGGTAAAATTAGGAATCGACAATTGCCCGGACTTATTCAACAAGTTGTTACCCGAGGTGTTGTTTAGGCGAATTCCATGGATATAAATCGATTTCCCACGATGATTTAACATCGATTGTTTTGACAGTTTGAATTGAAAACGGTGGCGAGCCGTTGAAGTTCCACAAGCAGCATTCACTGCGGACTCGTTAGCAACGTTGGCCTTAGCCGCGGCAACCATGGTTCCACGTCCATAAGCCCCGCCCAAATAGAGATGTAAATTGATCGACTGGTTAATACCTTGATGACAACCCCACCCACGAATGTAGACGTACCCAGCATCGGTCCAAGTGCGGTCGATATGCCCTTTAACGATCCCACCAAAGGCCGACGGCGCTAGGAAAAAAATAAGCGTGAACATCTGAATTGGACGAAAACGTAAACGTTTAGAAATGAAAGATACCAAAATAGCCCCCAAAGTTTTGGTGACAGTCGCCACGTCACCTACAAATATTGTTATTGCAAGGCCGAGACCAATAACACCCGTCTCGTTTCGAAAATGTTTCAGAAATATCAACAACTTAGAAAAGACCCAAAAGGCGACAGTGTTCACCACGTCCACTTTCGCCCAAAACTTCGACGTCCCATTATGAGAATTCAGGGGCCTGGGAATTGGGCTTACGAAGGATGAAATATTATGTTAATGTACTTCTTCGGCCATTGCGCTTGCATTGAGCCTCCCACCCGAAAGCGGGATGTTGAATGGGGGCGTAATGGCTTCGACGTGGATTTAGAAGCTTAAGGAGCATGCCGAGGTTGCATGGGGACCTCGTTAAACACGTGCACTTTTTTTAATTGGCGATTCTTTCGCTCAACCATTAGCTGCCTAATAAGTAGTTTTAATGGTCGCCAAACTTCTCGTTGATGGGTCGAGGAGGTAGGTGTCACCTTAAGCCATCTCGATTTTTCAGTGTGGTTCCGAGCTGAAAAATTTAAACTTTTCGGTACAAGCCTGACCAGGTTTGTCGATGGAAGTGGTTAGGTTCAACAAACATCGACTAAGCATGTAGTCGCCTTAATGTGGAAAATTTGCGGACGCGGGTTCAACTCCCGCCGCCTCCACCATTACCCAATGCTTCTGGGGATTAAATAAGAAGCAGCAATTAAGTAATTAATTTTAATAACATAGCCAAGAGGGGTTGCTTTAGCTCACTAACGCTCTAATCGAATATAATGGTTTCTAACGTATTGTGAATGAAATTGTAGTGAATGGCGTGTAGTGAAATCGGTTTTGTAGTAAAAAGTGCGAGGCTGAAGCCCGAAACTTAAGTAGAGAAATGATAACGAAGTTTAATGAAAACATCAGTATTTGGCAGGAGTTTAATCCCATCGAGCTTTCGATGGATAAGGACTCAGTGCACTCTTCTGACCCTGCTCGAACAATGGCGAAGCTCGGTTTCAATAAACAACGTATCTCGATAAAAGATCGATGGTTTGATGTTATTCATCCGAGCGAACTGGTGCGTAAGCGTGACAAAAAAGATGGCTACTACAGAGTTATCTATGTTCAGCTGAATACGACTACTGGCGAATACTACATTGGAAAAGCAAACCGCCCAAAATGGTCTGAATTGAAGAGATACCAAGGCTCGGGTTTAAAATTCAAAAGCAAGTTCAATAAAAGTAAAGAAGATTTCGCACGTTACTTCATTGCGGTTTGCAAAACAGCCGAAGAAACCGAGGTAATTGAAGCATCTATCGTTGATGAAGAGCTTTTGACGGATGAATACTGTCTCAACCTTATTGCTGGTGGCGGAGGCACAACGAACCGACCAACTCTCGCCGAGACAAGAGAGAAAAAACGTCAGCACATGCTGAATAATCCTGATCAATATATGGCAATGTTGGAAGCCTCAAAGAAAGCTTTTCAATCTGGAGACTCACCGCAACTGCGAGCCAGAAGTAAACGAATCAAAGAAACAATGAGCGATGACAAATACCGTGAAATGTCTCGTGAACGACTCACTAAGTGGATAGAAGAAAACCCTGTTGAATATGCTGAAGCCAGAAGGAAGAATCGACAAAAAATAAAAACTCCAGAAGTTCAAGCCAAACGCAAAGAGAGCTTTCAAAAGTGGGTCGAAGAGAGCCCAGAAGAATATAAGATATGGCAAGAAAAGTTGGTTAAATCGAGAACCAGCAAAAAAGCCAATGATAAAAGAGCGAAGTCCATAAAAGAGTTTAACAAATACAATCCACTTGCGGCTTATGCTAACGCCCAAAAGAGAGCAAAAGCGGCGGCAGCTAAAAATAGTAAAGCCGTATCTATGTTAGATTTAGAATCTGGCGAGGTGCTTAAGGAATTTCCGAGTGCTCATGCAGCAGCACGATGGTTAGTCGAAATTGGCAAAGCTAAAAATACTAACTGCGTTTCATCAATCAGCAGCGTTTGTTTAAAAAAGCCATGTACTAATGGCGGGTACAGAAAAAAAGCTTATGGCTATGGATGGCGATTCAAAAACAACGTGAAAAGATAGCTTTATATTTTGTTGGGTATTGTAACTAAATTTTGAAATTTTGCCTTACAATTTGGATTCTGATGAAAAATCTGCTTTGATGTCCACGACATTACGCCAATTAAGTTTTTGTGTTCGTTATCATTGAAAAACTCTGATATGGCTTCAGCAGACATCGTTTCATTCAGCGAATAAATAAAGACCACCGACAAGCTATCAAATGGAAGCTGCGAAAGTGCATCTCTGATTAAACTTTTAATATCTTTTTTTAGATTGGGAATCTCTCCCAGTACTAGCGTTGGAGCTTCTCCTCTCGGTTTATTAGCCAAGTTTAGTGTGCACTTTAAATAGGGATTGTCGCCCACGTTGCAAAGCTTGATCCATGTTCGGTGCTTTCCGTCAATCGTTAGTTCAATATGTTTATCCTTAACGTCCTTATCTATGAGCACTTGAATACTCGCAGCTAACTGCTCACCAAAGTTTCTATTCCAATGAGGTGGTAAAGATTTGAACCCTATTTCTATCCTGTTTTCATCAAGAGTGACTCTTCGGAGGTCCTCCTTAATTTCATCCATTAACCGAACAACCTTGGATGTTTTTATTCTATTTAAGGATTCGAGTGATTTGCATTCACAAAAAATATCTGTCTGCCCCAGCGAACATACGAACTCGGGATATTTTTTAGATCCGCCAATATCCATTTCAGGACTGAATTCAATCGAATCAGTTTCTCGGAACTGATGCATAAAGAAAGCACAATCAACCTCAAATCGAGTCGCTGAGAACTGAGTTGGATTACTAAACCCGTTAGCTAGGCTTTCAAACCCCCTGAATTCTTTTAGAGCATTCAATTTGTAAGCAGTGAAAACCATATTCTTTGAAGGAATTTTTTCGGAAAAGTCCTTGCCGTTAACACTAATATATCCTTTCTCGTCGAGGGCAAAGTTTTTCTTTTCCACACCCAACTCATTGAATATGTTCAAGCTTTGCACGACCATACGACTGTCTTGAAGGTTGATCTCTGGCACGCCGTTTGGGAATAAGGCTAGAATGGTTTCTTCATCCAAAAGATTGCTCACGCTTTGATTGTGACACGAAACTCCTTAGTTTAACAAAACTTTCCGATAATGGGATAGAATGGGGACATAGGGGGTACAAATGGGAGCACCTAAAATTATCAGCCAAATTCCTGATCTTCAACTTGAGTGGGCAAAAAGTTACCCAGATCGATCAATTAGAGATTATTTAATCAGCATTAAGGGTTTCACCCCTCGGCAGTACAAGAGGATTCTCGAAAAAGCTCCCAAGGGTGAATGGGCATACCAGCGTGAGGAAGTTCAAAACAGAATAGCCTCCGAGAGCCTTGATGCTCATGTTGAAGAGGCAAAGAAAGTTAATGAAAGATTTATGAAAACGGCTGAAGTCGTTGTCGCCATTGCGACCAAGCAGATGGTTGATAACGAGATCGACCCCAAAGGACTACTCAACGCTATAAGCTCTATAGAGAAAGCCCAGAAGGTTTACTGTGAAGCCCTAGGGCTAAACAAGGCTTGGACTCCTCCAGCCCCCGAACCAAAACCAGAGGTGCACACTGCCAAAGAGACATCAGCTTCGTATGCGGATAGATTAAGCTATGATGACATTATTGAGTTCATAGAATACCGCAGAGAAATGAAAGTCAGACGAAGCAGTACGCCGACAGATGGTTAGTGAAATGTGAACTCAATATATTCATTTAAAACATTGTTCGGGATGTCTCTGCCTTCGATCTTTCCAATTCTAATAGCCTCGTTTAGAGATCGACTTATGTCACTTTTGGCTCTTTCATCCATGAACTCCCAATGAACCTCTACAAGATTTACAGCTTCATTGGTGGCATTGGTAGCAAAGCAAGCCGTCACCAGATTGGCGAGCGTGTTCTCGTCATACCTAAGAACGAGAGCCTCTTTTAGGGTGGATTTTGCCAACTCATGATTTCCAAGGCTTCCATTTGCAACCGCCAAAAGCTTCCAAGTCCTTGAATCGTTGTGGTACTTCCTATTAGCAATAGCCTCTTCACAAGCCTGTTTAACAAGATTGAACTGCTTATGCCCAAGAAGACCCTCGACCAAAGTAATGAATCCATCAGCTTTGGTCATAAGACCCTCCTTCAGATTCGACGTCGAACCTGCAACTCCATTTTAACACTATGCAATATATTTATGCAATCAAATAGTGATTGCGGAAAATGTAATACAACGTATGATTTTGAGTTATGAAAATTATTAAAGAGAAGGATGACAACCCTTCAATACCTATAACTTTTCGGTTACCTCAAAATCTCATAGATAAGCTGACAAGTGTCGCTGAGAAAAACGATCTTTCTCGGCAAAAGCTTGTCACTGCGATTCTTGAACAAGCTCTTCATGACAAAAGCTTCAAGTTAAGAGTTAAGGGGTAAGATTTGATTACTCCTCATCAAGCAAAGTATTTTGCCTTTAATCTAACCAAAAAGAATAAAACCAGTAACTCAGAGAGACTTGGGCAAGGGCTTTTGGGTGCAAAAGTTGATATGAACCCTCATCAGATAGAGGCGTCTCTATTTGCCCTAAATAGTCGTTTTTCTGATGGCGTTGTCCTGGCAGATGAAGTCGGTTTGGGAAAAACCATTGAAGCGGGATTGGTCATTTCTCAGAAGTGGGCAGAGGGGCAGAGGTCAATGCTGATCGTGGCTCCAAAGTCTTTAAGGCATCAATGGAAGGCTGAACTTAAAAACTTGTTTGGTCTTGATAGTGAGGTCGTAGACGGACAACGTTTTAGAAAAATGGAAAGCGCATCTGAAGAGAATGTCTTCGACCGCAAGGAAAGACTCCTCATAACCAATGAGCACTTTATTGACAACTATAGCTCTGTGATCAGTAAAAATCATTGGGATCTCATCGTCATCGATGAAGCACATAAGTTAAGAAATGTTTGGAGAAAAGGAAAGTCAGTAAGCAAGCGAGCAAAAGCTATACGTGATGCCATTCAGCCATTCAAAAAACTGTTGCTTACCGCTACCCCAATGCAAAACACTTTAATGGAACTATACGGATTAACTCCATTCATAGATCCATATCTTCTCGGAACAGCCGACAGCTTTGCTCAAAGATACTGTAATATCCCAGAAGAAAACCAAATTGAACGCCTTGCAGAGCTCAAGCACAGGCTTAGAGGAGCATTTCACAGAGAACTCCGTAAAAACATAAGAGAATACATTCAGTACACCAATAGAAATGCAGTCACAATTACTTACAACCCTGATGATCTTGAAGAAGAACTACGAATTAAGTTTGAAGATTTTCTTCGGCGTCCGAGAATAATTTCCGTTCCGCCATCAGCCCTGCCCCTACTAAAACTCATTTATTTGAAGCTATTGGCAAGCTCAACATTTGCCCTTAAGAACTCACTATTAAACTTATATAAAAGATTGCTTTTAATCTGTGCTGACACAGAACGAAGAGAGCTTTACGAAGAACTTTTTGATAATCTCAAAAGACATTTGATCTTGCCTGATGGGCGACGATCAGAAGAGCTTGAAAAACTAGAAAAATCGCTCTTTAAAAATGTATTCCCAAAGACATTCGAAGGCTTAGCGGAAAGAAATCATGCTGAAATCGACGAGGAAGAGATCTTAAAAGAGGATATTGAGTTCCCTGGCACACTTAGTGATGAAGAAGTAGATACGCTAGACCAAGTGGACACAAAGGAGCAGACTGAAGAAGATGAAAGTATCACTGAAAAGGATATTCGAGAAGAAGCCGAAATAATATTAAACTTTATCTTGCTTGGTCGACAAATTAAAGAAAACACAAAAGCTTCTGCGCTTGAAACCACCATACAGCAGCAGTTTGAAAAGGCACGCTCAGAAGGGTGGCCAGAGAAGGCTGTTATTTTTACCGAGTTTCGAACTACTCAAAATTATGTGGTCAACCGCCTGAAAAATATTGGCTTGGAGCTTGATCGTGACATAGTGGTTTTTAATGGAGATTCGGGAGATGTAGAGCAACGAAAGCAGCTCGTAGATTCATTCAAGAATAACAAAAAGATCTTCCTTACTACGGAAGCAGGAGCAGAGGGGCTCAATCTGCAGTTCTGTAATCTACTTATTAACTATGATCTGCCATGGAACCCACAGCGAATCGAGCAAAGAATTGGTCGCTGCCACCGTTATGGACAGAAATTTGATGTCGTAGTCGTAAACTTTGTAAACGAGAAAAATATTGCAGATGTCCGTGTACTGGAGCTGCTACAGGATAAGTTCTCCCTTTTTAAAGGAGCTTTTGGAGCTAGTGATGAGGTTCTTGGTGCGATTGAGATGGGTGACGACATTGAGCAAAAGATCCTCGATATTTATATGAGCTGTAGAACACAGAATGAAATTGAATCTGCATTTAA
>CAXRIX010000107.1:0-9797 GCA_964230555.1 Bdellovibrionales bacterium | reverse complement strand
CGTCCACGGTTAACGGTATTCTGAAACCTACCGTATCCAGGACACAGTTAACGGTAGACGGGGTACCGAAAGAACACGGATGGCGGTGATCTGTTAGCTGTCTACGGTTTTATTGGGGGGGGAAGGGGACTTCCCTCGGCGGGGGACACCACCGAGAGAAACAAACAAACTTTTGAGATCTATTGGGGGGATCTCGTTGGGGTTCATTGATTGCATCCGACTGACCAGATTTCTTCAATGAGTTGATGAGACCGTTATAACCATATTTTTGGGTTTCTAAAAATTATTCTTATAGATGAGGGCCGATTATTTTATCTGATGAGATAGTGGGTTTGCTATAAAGCCTTCATGGCCGACCCATTTTGGCACCGGAAATTTATGACTTATTTATAGGGTGTGGCGATTTTTGGCTCCAACTTGCTTTTGAACCGTTGCACGGCCTGCATGTCGGCGGGGCACAAATCCTTTTTTAACAATTCTTCATAAGTGAGCCAGGCGCACGCCGGGTGTTCTTGGGGTCGATAGCTTTGTCGCAACTCGCTGATGAAAAAATGCAAAGTGATAGCCTCGGTTTCAATCATACCAAGCTTATGAAGTTCTGTTTCGGAAACTTGAACCTTTAACTCCTCTTGCAACTCGCGAACGAGGGCTTGTTTCAGAGACTCTTGGGGTTTGACTTTACCGCCGGGGAACTCCCATTGTTTGGCAAAGCTTTTATGGTCGGGGCGACGAGTGATTAAAGCTCGTCCCTTTTGATTAAAGATAACCGCTACAACATCCATTGCGACAATCTAAAATAGGATCGGAGCCTCGTCACCTGTTGCTTTTAGTCCACGCCTCATTTTTAAAAAAAACATTTCGCTTTCGACAATCAGCTGACAAGTTCAAGAATTGTTGTACAATTATCTTACTCGTACGAAGGAGTTGTCGTGGAAAGTTTAGAAAGTTTCATGGGTTTTTTCGGAGGGGAGTGCAGCTGGATGTATTGTGTCGGCAGCATTTTCACTCTGTTGTTGCTGGGTTATTTTGCGGCCCCATTAATTTTGTGGACGATCGTTGGCTTGGTTCTATTGTTGGGCTGGAGCGCGCCCATTCCAGTGATCATTGCCTATGTGGTTATTGCCCTTGTTTTTAACACACCGATTCGAAGGTTTGCAGTTTCCAGTATTGTACTTAACTTATTTAAAAAGTTAGGTCTGATACCAAAAATTTCGGAAACCGAAAGAACGGCCTTAGATGCCGGGGTGGTTTGGATCGAATCCGACCTGTTCTCAGGGAAACCCAATTTTAAGAAAATACTAAAAGAGCCCTATCCCTCTTTAACTGAAAAAGAAAAGAGCATTATCGATGAGAAAGTCGACACTCTCTGTTCCTTGGTGGACGATTGGAAGCTTTGGGAAACCCGCCAGTTGCCGAAAGAAGCTTTAGATTATATCAAAAAGGAAAAGTTCTTTGGGATGATTATCCCGGAAAAAGATGGAGGGTTGGGTTTTTCAGCGTTGGCTCACAGTGAGGTTATCGCTAAACTTTCAACCCGCTCGATTGGTCTGTCGGTTTTTATCATGGTTCCAAACTCTTTGGGGCCGGCCGAACTGCTACACAACTATGGAACCGAAGAACAAAAGAAAAAATATCTACCGCGTCTAGCAACTGGTGATGAGATCCCTTGTTTTGCGCTGACTGAGCCCAATGCAGGCAGTGATGCCGGGTCGATCCAGTCCGATGCTGTGGTCTTCAAAGGCGAAGACGGCCGTCTGTACATGAAAATGAATTGGAACAAACGTTGGATCACTCTGGCCGCGATCTCCACCTTGTTGGGTGTGGCTTTCCGCCTTCGCGATCCCGAAAACTTACTGGGTAAAGGCGAAGACGTTGGGATCACCTGCGCATTGATTCCAACCAACACCCCCGGAGTGGTGGTGGGTGAGCGTCACGATCCTCTTTGTGTGCCGTTTTACAACTGTCCCACTGAAGGTCACGATGTTGTCGTACCACTAGACGAAACTGTTGTCGGCGGTGTTGATGGATGCGGAAAAGGTTGGGGCATGTTGATGGATTGTCTGACTGCCGGTCGCGGAATTTCACTGCCATCACAAAGTGCCGGTGCGGGTAAATACGCCAGTCGTGCGGTCTCAGCTCACGCCACCAATCGTAAGCAATTTGGTTTAAGTGTTGGACGCTTTGAAGGTGTCGAAGAGGCCATCGCTCGTATTGTCGGAATGAATTACATTATGGAGTCCTGCCGAATCTTTACCGCTGGTTCCATTGACAGCGGAATCAAATCGCCGGTGGTGACAGCTATCGCCAAGTATTACAACACCGAAATGATGCGTAAAACGGTGATTGATGCCATGGATGTGCTGGGTGGAGCTGGAATCTCGCGAGGCCCACGCAACGTCATGGCCCATCCTTATATCGCGGCACCTATTGGAATCACGGTTGAGGGTGCAAACATTATGACTCGTACTTTGATTATATTCGGTCAGGGAGCATTGCGCGCTCACCCATATGCCTACAAAGAGGTGTCTGCGGTTGAGAACAATGATTTGAAAGGTTTTGATAATGCCTTCTGGGGCCACATTGGCCACGTGGTGGCGAACTTGTGTCGCACCATCGTTCTGACATTCACTCGCGGTATTTTTGTTTTTACACCCGGTGGGCGAGCTCGACGTATTTACCAAAAACTGGCTTGGACATCAGCGGTCTTTGCCCTGATGGCCGATGTTGCCATGGGAACTTTAGGTGGCGCTTTGAAAACCAAAGGAAAAATGACCGGACGCTATGCCGATATTCTTGGTTGGATGTATTTGATCACCTGTGTTCTTCGTCGTTACAAAGAAGAAGGGGAGCGCAAAGAGGATTGGCCGATTGTTCAATACACCGCCAATATGGGATTTCAAGAGATTCAAAAGGGATTTGAAGGAATTTTTGAAAACATCAAAGTTCCGGGATTGTCTTGGCTCTTTAATGGTCCCTTTGCTTGGTGGACTCGTTTTAACAGTCTTGATGGCGAAGTCTCTGATAAGTTGTCCCATGAGTTGGCCCATCTTATCCAACAAGACACCGAACAGCGCGATCGTTTGACCCAGGGAATTTATCTGTCGGATGATCCAGAAGAGCCACTGACTCGTTTGGATAACGCTTTTAAAATGGTTAAGAAAGCCGAAGCCATTGAACGTAAGATACGCAAAGCGGTGAAAGAAAAAACTCTTCCTAAAAAGCGTGCCTCGTTCTTACTTGATGAAGCCTTACAGAAAAATGTCATCACTCAAGAGGAGTACGACACCATCAAAAAGGCCGAAGAGATGCGCAACGACGCGATTCAAGTTGATTCCTTCACTCAAGAGGAGTACCTCAATCGCGAAGGTTGAGACTTCAACGCCATGACTGATGAATATAAAAAACCGCTCTAACGAGCGGTTTTTTTTATTTCAATCGGCTTTGATTTTATTTCGGTCATTCTGAGATACTGACGACAACCTGCCCCGGCAAGTGCATTAAGATAGAGGACAAGGATTGATACAGTGGTGCAGTGGTCTGCTGTCCCAGGTAAATAAAGCCACCGCCGGTGGGGAGTTCGCCATCGACGGGTTCAAAGGGCAGATGGTTCATCGGGTAGGGTGACAAGCGTCCGGGGGTGAGGCGGGGCCAGCGGCCTTGTTGGTTCCAAGTGGCGTACTGCGAAAAACTTCCGGCCGGGTCAATCGATAAGACCCAAAAGAACTCAGAGTTTTTAGGCCCTGGCATTCGGGTCACATAATCAGCTTCAAATTGGGCGGTCTGAGTTTTGTAATCATAAACGACATGTCGTCCGCTGGGTGGATTGGCATCAAACTCTCCCATCACGAAGTAATGGGCTGTCATGCTCTGGACCGATTGATTCTCAGTTTTCGAAATGGTTTGGCTTTCAAATTTAAGATCTTGCAAATGTCGATAAAGATAGGCTTGGGTGGGTCGATTGACCCAGAAGACCGAAGGATCGTTTTCATCGGTTTGAGGGTAACCGGGAAGACTTTGGCGAGCCAATTCATTAAAAGTCCTATCGGTTTTCAAAACGTAAAAAGAAGTGGCGTTTGATTCTTGGGCGAGAAGAACAGTGTCGGTGACAGCACCCATCAGTTTTAAAGAGGTTTGATAAGGCTCAAGGGTCAAGGTGGTCTTTAAAAATCGGAAGGCCTGGTGCTCTTGAGTCTGACGGTTGATGATTTGAAACAATAAAGCTTTGTCAGTTTGCGCTACGCCCTGGATCTCAAAACCTTCAGTGGTCAGTGGACGCTGGCCGATTTCTACAGTGATCATATTCCCGGTATGGAAATAATGAGCTTTTAATGTTCCAGCCTCTTCGAAAACTAAGAAATTGGGAGTTTTTTCGTTGTTAAGATTGAGATAAGACTGATGAGGCACTGAATGGTGTATTTGAGGGCCGCTGTGACCGTCATGTATCAGTGTGGAGCCAATTTGTAGGGTTTTGCTATTGAGCCGCACCACCGGGTCTGAGGCTGCGATCCCCGTGTCTGTGGTTTGACCGTCTTCATAGAGAAGCAGAGTTTGGGTTTGAGTGTTTTTTAAGAGAACTTCACCGTTGGTAAATAGGTGAACCATTCTTTGATGGGTTGGAAAACTCTCTCGATGTTGTTGTTTGTAGAAAAGCTCACCACTGTGCTGGTCTTGCTTTGCTAAAAAGCCATTTTCATTTTCGAAATAAAAATCAACACCGAGCAAAAGATCAAAGCTGTTGTTTTGTAAATGCTGGCCCCATCTTTCAGCAAGCGAGTCATTGGCATCGGACGAGTAATAATGACTACGGAACAAGGCCTTGAGCAGGGGCTCGTTGTCGAAACTTTCAAAGGCCAAAAGGTCTTTAAAGTTCTGGCAATCTTGAAGGGAGGTGTTCTTGCAGAAATAGACCGCATTCAAAAACAACACACGAAGATTTTGGTCAATAGAGTCGGTGCTGTATTCCTGATGAAGAGCACTGTTTTTCGTGCAAGCCGATTGCAGACAAGGGTTGTTTGCGACTTTAAGCTGGCGCTGCTGGATCGCTTGGTCAAATTTTTTACGCAGAGGAGCAAGAAAATCTTTGGGGCGAAAAGGCCATCGCTTGTGAAGAGGGTCCCAAGGTTCTGAGGAGTAGGCTTTTGCCAGCCACAAAGTTCGAAGCAATCCCAAGGAATAGGTCTCACCCAGAACTTCCACGGTCTCTTGGCTGAGAGCCTTTTTCCAAAGGGTTGAGGGCTGCGATGTGAGTTGCTGGACGCTACCCAAGAAAGTCTCTAACTCTTTAAAGTTCTGCCGTAGGCGTTTGTCACGCGACGGTGTCGACCAATTCTCATAGTTGGCCGTACCTTCTGAGCAGTCAGCGGAGCTGCAATAAGCAAAGCCTTCTTGTGCCACTTGAATCCGTTGTTGAATACTGGTCAAAATAAGGTCCAATCCATTCTTATAAATCAACACCGGATCAAATTCAGGCGACAGTTTCTTGATAAGGGCCATTGCAAAACTGGTTTCCTCTCCAAGGAAGGTGTCTTGGTACTGCTCCTCCGAGTAGTGGGGGATCTGGTTCTTATTTGCAAAGACCCACTTTGTCCCCTGCCATTTCGGCCACAGGACGCGAAAGAAACCACTGACATTTTTTTCGGGAAGGGCGCTATTCCAAAAGCCTCCTTCGGTGAGATTGGCAAGATCACGGGGCACGGTAGCCCAAATCAGTTTTAAGGGAATTTGGGTTTTTGAGTTTGCATTGACCTGGTTGACAATCATGGTGTGACCCGAAGTCCCAGACAAAGAGAGGTGGTGGATCCCTTCTCGAAAACTCTCGGCATTGATGGCTACCGGATAACTGTCGCGCATTAAAGTGTGAGTGTAAGTGGAATCAAGAAGATCATTAAGGGCTTTCAAAAAGCGTTGATCTTGTTGCCAATCGGCATGTTGTGGCAGCCGGGCCCATGACTTTCGATAGGTTTCATGGGTCATCCATTGGCCATTCGCCAAATGATTAGCCGCCGGCAGTCTATGAATTCTTGCAAAAATCCAGCGAAAGGCAAAGGCCGCATCGGCACAATCAGCCGGCAGTTTATGGTCGGCAAAGAACTGTTTGTTGGCATGATCACGCACCCAGCGGGCGTAGCGAATCTCCCATTGCCAATTCCATTGTTCGGTGGCCTCCCATAAAAACCCTTTCACCAAACGTGGGGAAGACAGGTTAAAGTTGGTCTGCAGAGTCTGAGGTGGGGCTTGCTGCTTAAGGCGACTGAAACTGTTTTGGGCTTTGCGGGGACTGCGGAAACTCTGTCGTTTCGTTAGCTCTAAAAAACCATCCTCATCTTGTTTGAAATGATCAATGCGCCAAACACCGTCTTGAAAATAGAGGGAGTGAAACTCCGTCTGGTCATTGGCGGCAGTCCAAAATTTTTCTTCCGCCTTTGCGATTTGTAAAAGAAAAAAGGAAAGAACAACGGCAAACCCTTGTTTTGTCATAAAGCACCCTCCGTGGTGAAGGCCTTATTCTATCCTTAAGATAAGAGCTGAGTCGGCATTCAACGCATCAAAAGCCTTTCCGTTCAGTGGCTTCATCCAGCCATTCCTCGCTTCCGGCCGTACGCAAGAAACAAACTTTTGAGTCCAAGGTTTGGGAGCCACAACGGGCGTGGGGTTGCGCCTAACTCGACCAAAGAATAGAAAAACAGTCAGTGGGAAGGTCGGCTGAATTGTTTACATGGGGGTGCCAAAAAACGTCTCAAACTGGGAACAGCCGCCAATCTGAACCTCTAATGTCTTTATTTTTTATCTGAGCGGAATATTTATTGCTCTTACCAAGGGTAGAGGAGAATACCGTGAAACGAACTTTAACTAAATTCTTAGCAATCGTGGTTTGCCTGCATGGGTTGGCCTGGCACGCCGTCGAAAGTCGTCGCCAACAAGGACCGATCTCTGTTGCCACCGGATACGATCTGGCCTACGCCTTTTCACCAGAGCACGCTCAATATCTTCCCAAAGAGTTTGCCGAAGCTGAGGTTGAAGATCTCAAGGTCTCCCCATCAAAACTGTCATTTACTATTAATGGCTTTCCTATGTTTATCGAGTGGATTGGTAAACCTGGACGCCTCATAAGCTTTAACAACCGAATCTTTACAGAAAAAGACTTCCGCAACGAAAAAGCTTTTAACAAAGCTTTCCTATCAAAGTTTGGAATTTTTAAAAATCGTCGCAACTCAATGAACTCATTACTTTTTGAGCGCGCTTTTGCAGCCATTGATGACGGTCTTTTTGATGATGCCACCGCCGCCGTGTCGAATGATGAGGATGAAGTGGAAGAAGAAGAAAATCGTGTCGGCTTTGAGTTCGAAGGCCAAGACGGTGAAGAGGGTTTCAATGCCTATGTCCGAGGAGATCGCACTTTCACTGACGATAACTTGTTTGGGCGAACCGAAGCCGGTCGCCTTTTCGATGCAAGAACCCGAATGGTCAGTGGCGACAATATGATGGCCATGATCCGTACCGCTATGATTTTTCAAGGCAGTATTGGTTTTGCTATGAACCCTGCTGGTGGCTACAATCCAGGATTTGGTTTGATGAACAATCTTGGAAACACGCCCATCGATTCCATCCCATTGCCTGATCACATGACAAACTAAGAGTGCCAAAAAATGGCAGAATTCACAGGCATTTCATTAAATGACCTCTGAAATCCAATAGATAGACTCTTAGCTGGCCCTTTATTTGCAATTAATATTAGAGATAAACAATAACGAATTTGAGGATGCTATGTTGAAAATATCGCGACTGGAAACACGATTTCAAGAGATCGTATTTTTGCTCACCATCACCTTTTCTATGACGATCGCGGTGGGTGGTGTTTTCTATCTATCTTTGCAACCGCAAAACTTTATCCAGGCTTTCGGAGTCAAAGGCTCATCATTGATAGCCAGCGGTTTCAGTTCGTTTGGTTACACCTATTTCTTTTTTGTGGTTTTCCTTCTGCATATCGGGCATATGGTTTTAGGAACCGCCAACACAGTTCGCGACGTGATAAAAAGTTGGTCCATATATTTTCGAAGCTTTGCCATTTACTTTACAGTTCTTTTATTAATTTCAAGTTTTCTGACAGTCTTACAGGCCTATAACCAGTGGCCGATGAACCAGTTGATGAATTATGGAAACGGTGGCTGGTTTGGTTACGCCATCGGTGGACTTCTCTTTAAAAGCTTTGGTCTTTATGGTGCTTTGGTGATTCTGTTTTCTTTTACTTGCGTTCTTGGAATTTCCGCTGGCTACATGGAAATCGTTCACTCGTTTTATGTTATGAAAGACATCTTCCAGGAAATTGCTGGAAAAGTGAAAGAGCATGGTCCCAGTATGGCCAAGGACTTTGGTAATCGTCTGATCGATTTTGTTGACCAAAAACCAGAATTTGCCTCGGTGGCACCGCAAACACAGGCGCCATCGTCTACCGTTAAAAAACCAAAATTCAATTACGCAACTTACAGTGGCGTCAGCCCGTTGGATGGCCGGTTGATCACCGATCATTACCACACTCCTGATGACCATCTGTCACAGACTATTCAGCGAGAAATAGAATCAGAAAAGAGAGCCGAAGAGGAACTGACTCGAAAAGCGGAGCAGGAAATCGTCGAAGATCAACAGGTCGTAACAGCCAAGGTTCCTGCTGCTGAAGTCGAAGAAGTCAGTGAGAAGAAAGTTAAAAAAGTCAGTAAGAAAAAAACAACGGCCAAAGCCGATAAAAAAGAGGATGTCGTCGAAGATACAAAGGCTCATGAAGGTGAGGCCGACAGTGACGCTGAAGAATCTCCTGACTCTGTTGAAATCAAAGCTTGGACCAAACGATATAAAAAAGTTGAAACGTCTCTTCTTGAGAAGCCAGAGAAAACAACAGCAAAGTCTGATAAAGAAATTAAAGAGGTCTGTTTAATGATTGCCGAACGCTTAGAAAGCTTTGGTATCAAGGGCGAAGTCATCGCCGCTCATCAAGGTGTGACCTTAACAATGTTTGAATTTATGCCAGCAGCGGGTATGAAGCTTTCAAAAATTCAAAGCCTTTCAGACGACTTGGCGCTGGTTCTTGGGGCAAAAGCCATTCGAATCTTAACTCCGATCCCTGGCAAAACCACAGTCGGTATCGAGGTGCCTAATAAAGATGTCGGCATGTTGCGCTTTTCAGAGATGATACAAACTTGTATGAAAATGAAGAACATGGAATTGCCAGTACCTCTCGGTCTTGATGTTTACAACAAGGCCCATGTTAATGATTTAACAAAGATGCCGCACTTACTTGTTTCAGGAACCACTGGTTCTGGGAAATCGGTTTTTATGAACTCACTGATCTCTGGCTTAATTTTCCACAAATCGCCCAAAGAATTGCGTTTCCTAATGATCGATCCAAAGATGATTGAACTCAGTCCTTACAACGGTATTCCGCATTTGCTAAAACCTGTGATCACAGATGTGGAAGAGGCAAAAAATTTGTTATTGTGGGCCGAAAAGGAAATGGACAAGCGCTACCAGATATTCTCTGAAATGCAGGCCAAGAATATAACCAGTTTTAACCAATCGGTGAAAAAATCATCCAAACGAGCGATCGAAGGGCGTCTTGGCAAAAAGATCGATTGGAAGTTCGAAGAGATGCCTTACATCGTTATTGTCATCGATGAGTTGGCTGACCTTATGCTAACTCAGCGAAATGAGGTCGAACGACCGATCACAAGAATTGCCCAGAAAGCACGAGCGGCCGGTATTCATATGGTGATGGCAACACAAAGGCCATCCAGCGATATCGTCAC
>CAXRIX010000106.1:0-11921 GCA_964230555.1 Bdellovibrionales bacterium | reverse complement strand
GGCGCAAGACATTGCCTGCCGAATCGATGCTAGGTAAACCCTCGGCACCGGTGATGGTGAGAGCGGCCCGCCAGGTTCTATTCAGGATCAATTCCAAATTCGATTCAATAGAAGGTTGCATATTGTCAGTGAAAGGAAATTTTTTAAAGGTTTGATCCTCCAAAGTTTCAGCGGCCCTTAGGGCCTGTTGAATGCGTTCCTCGGGAATATCGACTCGGAACGCTTCAGGAAAAACTTCACCTGTGTATGGGTCTTCAAGACGACTGATCAATTGGCGAGCCACTCGAAACGAATCAGGCACGATACCACTGGCGTCACCAGAGTGAACCCCTTCATCCAAAACGTCGACTTTTAAAACACCACTAACCAATCCGCGAAGAGATGTTGTTGACCACATTTGGTCGTAGTTACCAGCGCCTGAATCCAAACAGATCACCAACTTGGGAGAGCCAAACTTGGTCGCAAAATTTTCAAAATAAAAAGGCAAGTCTTCAGAGCCGCTTTCTTCACTGAATTCGATGGCAATTTTTATGTTGGGCCTTGGGGTTCCAGCCTCCAACAGATATTCTACGGCACACAAAGAAGCGTAAATAGCGTAGCCGTCGTCAGCACCACCTCGTCCATAAAGTTTTTCACCTTTGCGGACAGCTTTCCAAGGATCAAGGTCGCTATCCCAGCCAGTCATCTCTGGCTGCTTGTCTAAGTGCCCATACATCAAAACCTCATAGTCGAGGTCACCGGCAAGGTCTAACAGCAAGAGAGGCGTTCGGTTGTCACCACGCAAAACTTCCTTTTTGAGATTAGGAACTTGGCGGGCGTCAATCCATCTTTCCACCAGTTGGAGGGCGTCTTCCAGATATCCATTGTCTTGCCATTTTGAATCAAAGGCCGGTGATTTCGCTGGAATTTCAATATATTCCATCAAGCTTGGGACAATTTTTTCTTCCCAGTATTGGTCGATCGAACTCAAAAGATCAGACGTTGCCATGAATACTCCTTTTGCTGAGGTTTCTATAACGAAAAATGCGCCCAAAATCTAGAGAATCCGCAGAAATAAACTTGTTTACTTTGCTGGTTGGATCCACAAAAATGTCGCTATGACCCCCCCTAAAACTTCGCAAAACCACTGGAAAACCTTACGAATACTTTGGCGCCATTTGTGGCCCCGGGAACGTAAAGATTTGCGTATCCGCGTCTCGATAGCGTTGGTGTTCTTAGCTCTGGCTAAGGGGCTGAATGTGGCGGTCCCATTCCTAATGAAGTACGCTGTTGACAGTCTGTCTTCGGAAAATCAAGCCATAATACTACCCGTGGCATTCATAGTCGCTTACGGGTTGGCTCGTATCATGGTGGCTCTATTTGGTGAGCTTCGAGATTTAACTTTTGTCAAAGTTCAGCAACACGCCTTGCGCACCATTGCTCTAAGCACCTTTCAGCATCTTCACAATCTTTCACTTGATTTTCATTTATCCAGACAAACGGGAGGTCTATCGCGAGTTATTGAAAGAGGCACGCGAGGCATTCAGTTTGTTTTAAACTTTATGACCTTTAACATCGTACCAACGTTGCTAGAGATCGTTTTAGTGACAGTCGTTTTGACCTATCACTTGAATATCATTTTTGCCGGTATCGTTTTTATAACAATTCTGATCTACATCTTTTTAACACTTTGGGTGACGGAGTGGCGCTTGAAGTTCCGCCGCTCCATGAACAACTCGGAAACGAAAGCCAACACCAAAGCCATCGACAGCTTAATCAACTATGAGACAGTCAAATACTTCGGAAATGAAGAGCATGAGTACTCCCGTTTTGATCACTCGTTGGCACGCTACGAATCGGCGGCCATAAAAAGTCAGGGAAGTTTGTCGATTCTCAATGTCCTACAATCGGCAATCATCGGTGGCGGTGTGATTTCGGTGATGCTATTAGCGGGGCAGGGTGTGGTGCGAGGTGAACTCACTGTCGGTGATTTTGTTTTAGTGAATTCCTTTTTATTGCAATTGTACATGCCTTTGAACTTTCTTGGCTTTGTGTATCGAGAAATAAAAAACAGTCTTGTTGATATGGATAAAATGTTTGAACTGATTGATGTCAATGCCTCGGTGGCGGATTCACAAAATGCCATCGATTTTCATTCAAAAAAAGGAATTGTTGAGTTTAAAAATGTGTCTTTTTCCTACAATCAGGACCGGCCAATTTTGAAAAATGTGAGCTTTAAAATTGAAGCTGGGAAAACCCTGGCAGTGGTTGGTCCCAGTGGTTCGGGAAAATCAACTCTGGCTCGACTTCTGTTTCGATTTTACGATGTCAACGAAGGAGCCATTTTACTGGATGACGTGAATTTAAAAGACATGACCCAGAAATCGTTGCGCAAAAGTATTGGAGTGGTGCCACAGGACACGGTTCTTTTTAACGATACCATTGGTTACAATATCGCCTATGGTAAGCCTGGCGCAGAGCAAAGTGAGATAGCCAAAGCCGCAGCCTTGGCTCGTATCGATGATTTTATTTCGCAACTACCACAGGGATATGATTCTCTGGTCGGTGAGCGTGGCTTAAAATTGTCAGGTGGTGAAAAGCAGCGGGTGGCGATTGCACGGACTATCTTGAAAAATCCCAATATAATGATTTTTGATGAGGCCACCTCGGCCTTGGATTCTCATAAAGAAAAAGAGATTCAGGCCTCCTTAAAGGAGATCTCTCAGAACCGTTCGACTTTGGTGATTGCTCATCGACTTTCAACGATCATCGATGCCGACGAGATCGTCGTGCTGAAGCAGGGCGAAATTGTCGAGAGAGGTCGGCACAACGAGCTGCTGCAAAAGGATGGCGAGTATGCTGGACTTTGGAGAAAACAGCAGGAAGCTCAGGAGTATCAACGAAAACTCGAAGAGATCCAGTCTTAATCTCTAGACTATCGTCGGCCCGACTTTTCCTTCGAACTTTTTGAGTCTTTAATAAAGTCGCGATATTATATAGTTTCAATGTTAAAGAGAACTTTATGCGACTTATAGATCGAATCGGAATTTCCGCCAATCAAATAGATAAACGACTCCTCAATCTATTAAAAGATGTCGAAGTGGTTGATTTTGATGAATGCTATGTTGGCGACAAAGACTTGCGCAAAACAATTGTTATCGGTGATGAAACACCAATTCCTACGATTTTTAGAATGACCGAAGAAAAGGGTCTTAGTTTTCTTATTCAGAAAAAACATGAGTACTTTCTTTTTAACCTAATCATGAGTGCGATGATGTGTCGTTACCCTGATGTATTTTTAAAGAGTCCAATCACTGTGATCACGCGTAACGCTCAGGCTAGTGGTCGAACCGTCAGCATTCCGTTTTCTTCAACCGATGATAAAGAAAGAATATTTTTTGAGTGTGAAGAGTTTGTGGCCCAAAACAGCAACAATTCCAGCATCCGGCAAAATTTAAAAGTGATCATCAGTGAGATGTTCTCTAATGCTATGTATTCAGCACCGACTGATGAAAGTGGAAATTATCTTTTTGCAACCCATCCGCGAAACCAGGGAGTCACCTATCCGGGAGAGGCGAAAGGCGAACTGTTGCTGTCTTTTAACAACGAGATTTTTGCAGTTGCTTGTCGGGATCCTTATGGGTCAGTGAACAAAGTTCGAGTCACCAAGCGTTTGCACCAGGTTTTTCAAGATTCCAAATTGGCGACCGTTGAGCATCGAAACAACGGTAACTTGGGTAGTGGTCTTGGCTTAAAAATGATTATTGAAAACTCCATAGGTTTTGGAATGGTGGTGCGTCAGGGTTTTGAAACCCTGGTTTACGCGACTCTGCCTGTTGGATCTGGAAATCGCAAAGTTTCAAGGATTGCGAAAAATATTTGCTTTAATTTCTACTAGCTCCACTCAAACAAAAAACAGTTCTAAATTCCCATCAGGTTGTAAGAGATAACCTGCATAAGAGCTAAGACCAAAGCGCCAATGATCGCTGGAAACCACCCTTGAATATCAAAACCTTTAAGCATGCCGGCGGCCAGCCGAAGAATAATGGCGTTCACCACAAAGATAAAAAGACCCAAGGTGATAATCGTGATCGGTAGGGATAAGAAGATCAGCAGGGGGCGGATAAACATATTAAGAAGACCAATCACCAAGGCTGCGATCATGGCACGAAGAAATGAACTGATTTTAAAACCAGGGACAATAATCGCTGTAATATAAAGTAAAAGACTGGAAACAATCCAAACGATCAGGCTTTGCATCGAAAACATAGGCCAAGCTCCTTTATGCATGATTTTTACCAAGGAATGGACTTAAAAGTCGAGGATGTTTGGGCGTTTGCCTACTGCATTTTTGAATTGATCGTTTTTAACTCAGGCTTATCACAGCAGGCCACCTCGGCCTCTCCGCCCTCTGGCTCAATGTAGACTGACGCAATTCCGCGATCAATCTGACCAACGTGGTCTTTGAAGTGGGCCAGCGCCGCCTTCGGCACAGGATCGGCGGCCGGTAAGTTAACCTTCAGTGGATCCATCAAACGACGATGCTTTGACATTTCAAAGTGCAAGTGAGGACCGGTGGCATAACCAGTGGCACCAACGTAGCCGATAATATCGCCTTGAAGAACTTTCGAGCCGCGCCGTAAGCCTCTTTTAAATCGGCTCATGTGGAGATATTTCGTGCGGTAGCCAGCGACATGATCCAGAACAATCATCTTGCCACTGCCGCCGTAGCGACCAATTTTTACAATACGTCCATCACCAACAGCGCGAATTGGAGTGCCGCGAGGGGCTCCGTAATCAACGCCATTGTGAGCTTTGTAGCGACGGTGGATAGGGTGAAAACGACGTCGCGAAAATCGTGACGTGATTCGCCCAAACTTGATAGGACTTTTTAAAAACACCTTACGCAATGATTCGCCATTTTCTTCGAAGTATCCGCGCGTGCCAGTGGCTTTGTTTTGATAGTAATAAGCTTTGTAAAGCTCGGGGCCGTTTTTGTATTCGGCATAGACGATATTACCCCAACCGACCGGGCGGCCTTCGGCAAATAGCTTTTCAACAGTAAACTTCCAAATGTCGCCTTTGCGAACCTCTCTAGAAAAATCCACCTGCCAGCCAAAGACTTCGGCAAAGCCAACGATCACTTCGTGAGACAGGCCTTGCTCGACAGCCGAGTTCCATAGGCTATCTTGAATAACGCCGCCAAAATGAACCAATTTCTTTGTGGTATCGACATCAATAATTTCACTGGTCCATTCTTTATGGGAGTAATCGATCTCAAGTCGCTGCAAAGGACTGATATCAAAGGTGATGCGGCGAAGGTCGCCGTTAACCTCTTTAGAGATCACAAACCGAGTCCCCGGCTGTACGTGGCGCAGATCAAAAACCGGTTTCGTTACTTGCACAACTTCATGGATCACGGTTGGATCCACTTTCGCAGCCATCAAGGCCTGATGCACAGACGAGTTTCTTTTAATGGAATAGATTTCATGGGACAGAGGCAATGGAGCCAAGATCAACATCTCATCAAATATAGGCAGTTGCTCTTGGGTGTATCCCCTGTAACTGGCTGAAATAATAACTAGAAAGCTGAGTAGACCGGCCCAATTTCGCAACATTCAATATTGGTAACATAAAATTAAAAAAGTGTAGACAGAAATTGATTCATTATATTGATTTCACGACTTACGGATTTTCATTGGGCTTTTTTATGAAATTCTGTAAAACGCCAGTCCATGAAAACAGGTCTAAACTTGCTTCTTTGCGTCGATTGGGAAGGGTTGTCTCTTGAACAAGAGAACTTAGAGGCCTTGCAATCGTTTAAGAAGCGCTGGGCCATTCCGCTCCTGCACTTTATGAATCCTGCTTATTTTACGAGCAAAAAATTAAAGGAGCGCGCACAAACCATGGATTGGACTCCTTTTCTCGATGAAACGGCCATGGGTTTGCATCTCCATGCCAGCCGTCATTTTGTTGAGTCCTGCGGTCTTTCGTTTCGAGATGGCCCTTGTTTTTCGCGTCAGGGTGATCAAAATCCTCAGGAATTTCAAGGGCATGAGGTCATGTTGCACACTTACTCAGTTTTTGAATTCAAGACCATGCTCGCGGTTTCGGCCGATATTTTTTCACAGTGGAATTGGCCCCAGGCGCACTTTTTTCGTGCTGGTGGCTGGATGATGAACCCCGACTTTATTCCAGCTCTAAAAGACCAAGGTTTTTGTGCGGACAGTTCCTCCACCAGTCCGGAAAATCTGAATCACACCTGCTGGCAGGGGGAACCTTTGCAGCGTTACCTTCAAATTCTTTGGGGGCAGCAGAGTGATCGATCCCAACCTTATCAAGACCAGGGATTTTGGCACATTCCCAACAATGGAGGGGCGATTGACTATTGGCAGTCAGAGGACAGAGTTTTGAATTGGGCTGGTGAACTTTTAAAGCAAGACGGCTCCACGGCTGTAATCACAATTCATCAAGAGACAGCCGCCCAGCATTTGTGGAAACTGGATGGGCTTTTGAATAACTTGTTACAAGACGTCTCGGTTTTGCAGCCGGTCGATTTCAAAAAATTTCAAAGACCTTCACAGCCGACTTCTCACCCTTTATCAGTTTGATATTGGACTTCGCGGTTTGCAAATACTTGGCAAGAACTTCGATAATGCGGATGTTGGCTTTGCCGTCAACGGGGGGCACGTTCACTCGAACCAAGTATTCAGTTTCAGAAATTTTTTCCACAGACTCTTGTTTCGATCTTGTCTTGGCGCGAACTTTAATTTTCAAAAACGCCTCAATTTTTAAAAAGGACAAAACTGATGTCGTCTTTTTTTGAGTCTTCTTTTTCGTAAATCTTCTCGTTGATAAGATTCATTAAGGACTCAGAAATATCGGCGGTACTGCCTTTGCGCACCAAGTTGACAATCTGGTCCGGCGAAAAATTATCAAAGATTCCGTCACTGGCCAAAAAAACCGTATCATAGGAATTGAGTTCAATCTCGGGGCCAATTTCGATTCTCATGTCCGAATCTCCCACTAAGTTTGAAATATAATGGAGATCGGGGTGCTCAAGGGCTTCTTTCTCGTCGATCAAGCCGGCTTCAATTCCATAGCCAACAGGGGAGTGAGCCAATGAGCGATATTTAATTTTACCTTTTTGTCCACAGATCACCAGTGTTGAGTCACCCACCTGGTAGCCACGCGCATGATTTTTATAAACTTCACAAACTGTAATGGTGGTGCGGGCGCCGATTCCGGCGGCAATCAAATCTTTGTTAGCTTTCTCAATAGCATCAATAATCTGTCGTCGATGACTGTCCTCGCTGCCGTCCGTCGATTCCAGAGCTTTTTGAATGTTGGCAAGGACTAAAAAGGCGGCCTCTTCTCCTTTTGGGTGGCCTCCTGCACCGTCAGCGACAGCAAAAACAAAACCTTTTTTGGTTTTAAAAATTCCCACCGCATCTTCATTGCAGGTGTCTTTAAACGGAGATTTTTTAGAAAAATATAAAATATTCTGTTTGTCGTCGAGAAACTCGGGTTTATCAAAATCGGATTGCAGAGCCAGCTGACTTTTCATTTACAGCCTTGTTTCGCTTTGCCAGTCGATATTTTCAATATGTTGTCGCAACATCGTCGCCGTTCGAAACTTCTTACTGATAAGATTAGAGCGTAAACCCAAACAGATGTCTTTAACTTCTTGGGGATGTTTTGAATAATATTTTCGTCCACCAATAGCATCATAAAAAAGACGAATAAGATTCACGATATCCTCTGCCTTATTAAGGCTTTTTGCATCTCCCCAATTGTACATATCGAGAAGTTTAAATTCAAAGCCAAGACCTTTCCTTCTTATGATAATGTTATCTGAGTGCAAATCACCATGATATTCGTTGTGAAAATGGACACTTTCAATACCTTTGGCAAGGGAATGGAGGAGCAAAAGCCCTTGCATAATGCCGATGCGGCCTCCGGGCTGACGTTTTAGAAAATGACTTAAGATCATGCCCTCGGCGTATTCGTAGACAAAGCAAGTGATCTCCTCGCCGCGAATGCGTACCGACTCTTGAGTGTAATAGTTAATTGAAACGGGGCTTTCTGAAAGCTTGTGCAATCTTTGGGCATACTGCCTGGCGACTTTGTTATTGCGATTGCGGCGAGGATAGAAAAACTTAAGAGCGACCGGGATCTTTGAGACCGTTTCTTCGGCTTTATAGACTTCCCCTTCCCAGCCACCGCCGAGTTTTTTGATGATCTTGTACTTTCCGGCGATCATCCGGCCTTCTTCGAAATCAAATTTCATAGTTTTTCTCGTCGCCATAAAGCCACATCCTTTTTAAGACCGCAAATTACACGGTAACAAATTGTCTTGGCAACCCACATCCGAAGACATCAGTCGGCGTCGGCGAATAAAGTCGTCGACGCCTCTGGCGCTAGCGAAAAACAATTTTAAAAGCTTTCATAGTTTCGTCCCAGGAAAGCTGGTCGGCCCGTTTATCGTAAGCCAAAGGAATACTATATTTTTTGCCTTTCTCGGTCGCCTCCGGATTTGTGAATCCGTGTTTGGCTCCTTTGTAATTCACCAATTTATAACGAACATTGGCCGACTTCAGCTTTTCACGAACGGTGCGCACCGCCTCTTTCGGGACAAATGGGTCGGCAGCACCATTGAAAATCAAAATACGAGTTTGAATGGGGGTCACTTCATTTTTTACCATCGGAGTCAGGTCCCCGTGATAGCTAGCGACCATTTTTAAATCCACTCCGCGGCGAGCCATTTCTAAAACCACGGCTCCTCCGAAGCAGTAACCCATGGCCGCAATTTTATCCTTTGCTACTTTATCTTGCTTGCGCAGTGTGGCCATTGCCGCACGAAAGCTCTCTTCAGCAAGGTTCATGTCTCCCATGACTTTCTTAGAAAACTTTTTTGCGTCCTGTGGGTGTTTGGCGGTTTTTCCGCCACCGTACATATCGACGGCAAAACCCACATAGCCCTGCTCAGCCAATTGAACAGCCCGCTGCCGGGGATAATCTGTTTGCCCCCACCATTCATGAACCACCAAAACGCCTGGAAAGGGCCCTTCGCCCTCGGGAACAGCCAAGTAACCCTTATAGGTTTTACCATTGGCCTTGTATTCAATGGTTTTGGTGAGTACGGCGGGACCAGCTTTGGTCATAAGTTCTGAATCATCGCTGCCTTTGTCTTTGTTTGAGCAGCCGGCAACAAGGGTTTGCGCTATAAGAAGGGCTATGAGCAGTCTGAGTGGTTTCATAAGAGTCTCCAAAGAAAAATTGTTTTACATATGCAGAAAGTTTAACAAGACAAAACACCTCTGCAATCAAATACATAAAATGGACCCAAGGCATTACAACGGGGTTTAGACACTATGGGTCTAAAAGCCGCCTTCGAGTTGGTAAAACTAGGATGTGGAGAGTGACTTGACTTGCCTGGAGCCGTCTCGGGCAGTACAAAATCAATAAAAATGAAGAGGTGCCTTAATGAATAAAGAAGTGATGACTCGAGCCATCGATCTCGCCACCCAATGGCAACAGGTGGCCGCCACAAAAATGTCTGATTTTGAAAACAACTTCCACGCGAAAATGCAAAAACTTTTAAACACGCCGGTGGATAAAGTTTTTCTCATTGAACTTATGGACCAGAGTTTCCGCAGCCATGATGTGTCTCGTGTTGAAGATCAAATTGACTACTTGTTCTCGAAATATGGAATGGCCACCTTTTTTACCAACTCGGAAAGATTTTTGGTGTTTTTGTTTCGTCATGCCGGAACCTACATTCCGCAAATCTCGATTCCGATGTTTGTTGAAAACATTCGACAAGACACCAATCGGGTGGTTCTGCCGGCTGAAGACAAACAGTTGAATAAGCATCTACAGGAGCGTCGTTCAAACAACACGCGGGTCAATGTCAACATCATTGGTGAGGTGGTTCTAGGAGAAGCCGAAGCACAAGGCCGAATCGACAAATACATGGAGGCCCTAGAAAACCCGAATATCGATTATCTCTCTATTAAGATTTCCACCATTTACTCACAAATCAACCCGTTGGCCTTTGATCAGACCGTAGCTGATTTGGTTCCAAGAATTCAGAAAATTTTTAAACAAGCTCAATACCACACATACAAAGATGCTCAAGGCAACGAAGGCCCTAAGTTTGTTAACTTGGATATGGAAGAGTATCGCGATTTGGCGATCACCGTTGAAGCCTTTAAAAAAGCCTTGGATGATCCGGAACTTTTTAACTATCAGGCCGGCATTGTGTTGCAGGCCTACTTGCCGGATGCGCACATTTGGCAAAAGAACCTCACGGAATGGGCCAAAGAGCGAGTTAAAAAAGGCGGAGCACCCATCAAAGTGCGTCTCGTCAAAGGGGCGAACCTTGAGATGGAGAAAACCGAAGCTTCGTTACGAGGTTGGCGTTTAGCGACTTACACCGACAAAATCGACACTGACAGTAATTACAAAATTATGGCCGAATACGCTTTGCAACCCGAAAATGCCAAGGCAGTCAACCTCGGGGCAGCCTCTCACAACCTTTTTGAATTGGCCTATGCCTTTGAGCTGGCTAAAGAAAATGATGTCCTCGACCATTTTTCGTTGGAAATGCTAGAGGGAATGAGTGAAGCCGCGCGAGTGGCGATCCGTGAAGTTTCCGGGGAGCATGTCATTCTCTATGCACCGATTGCCGGTAAAGAACAGTTTACCAACGCCATAGCTTATTTGGTCCGACGACTGGATGAAAATACCAGTGAAGATAATTTTATGCGTTACTCATTTGGTCTGACTGTGGACAGTCCCGAATGGAATGCGATGAAAGAAAACTTTATCAACTCCTTCAGCAATCGTGATGGTCTGTTTGTTGGCCAAAAGCGAAAACAAAATCGTTTAGACGAACACTGGGATGATTATAAAGGGGGAAGTTTTTATACCTACAAATTTGAAAACGAGCCCGATACGGATTTCATATTAGAAGCCAATCAGGACTGGGCCGATACGATCCGTGACAAGTGGAAAAAGAGTGCTGGTGAAACAATCACTCCGGCCCCCGTGGTGGTGGCTGGCGAGGATCGCCGCGACGATCGCGACGTGGTCGAGATCGTTGATAAATCGCAGCTGCAAGACAATGTTATTTGTGGTGCCTACACCAAAGCATCGGCGGATGATCTTCGCAAAGCGGTGGAAGTGGCAAAGGCCGACCCTGATGGATGGCGAAAAAAAACGCGCAAAGAAAGACATCGGGTTCTTGCCGATGTCGCCAATAACTTTCGCAAAAAACGGGGCGACCTTATCGGGGTGGCGGCTGCTGAGGTCGGAAAGGTTTTTACTGAAACTGATGTCGAAGTCAGTGAAGCGATTGATTTTGTAGAATTCTATACCGAGGCAACACGCCATTTTAGCGAATTAAAAAACATTCGATTCAAAGGCAAGGGTGTCGGCCTTGTTGTGCCACCGTGGAACTTTCCGGTGGCTATTCCAACCGGAGGCGTCAGTGTTTCATTGGCGGCCGGCAATACAGTGATCATCAAACCGGCCTCAGATGCTGTGCTTTGTTCCTACGAAATGTGTAAGTGCTTTTGGGAGGCTGGTGTCAGTAAAAACACTCTGCAGTTTGTGCCTTGTCCCGGCTCGATGGCCGGCGAGCATTTGATTAAGAACGAAGACGTCGACTTTGTTATTTTAACGGGTGGGGAGTCAACAGCGCAGAAGATGCTTGAAGCTCGTCCGAGTTTGTTTTTGTCGGCCGAGACAGGTGGTAAAGATGCCACAATTGTCACAGCCATGGCCGATCGAGAACAGGCGATTAAAAATGTAATCAACTCAGCTTTTTCGAATAGCGGACAAAAGTGTTCAGCCACTTCGCTGTTGATTCTTGAAAACGAAGTTTATTTTGATAGAAAATTTCAAGAGGCTCTGGTCGACGCGGCTCAAAGTATGCC
>CAXRIX010000105.1:0-5171 GCA_964230555.1 Bdellovibrionales bacterium | reverse complement strand
CCAAGTCCCAGTGTTAAAATACTCTCTATTTTTGCCCCACTGTCGATATTGGTAGACGTGGGTATGTCCGAACACCACGGTATGCACACGTTCATCAGACAGTATCTTTTTCGCTGACTCGCTGAGGTCCGGAAAAATCGCACTTTCTAAAAAGACTTTAATCACTCGGCTAAACGGAAACTGACGACGGGGATCCTTCACCACGACAGAACCCGCAAAGTAGGCAATTAACTTGAAAAAACTTTTTATCGTGAACCAAAACTCGTTGAATACCGCCCAACGAATCAACAGTCGGAAAGGACGGACTTTATCAATGTGAGGATGCTTCTCTTTAATCTTCATTACAAAATCAACGAAAAAGTGCGATCCGAAAGGAAGGTTCAGAATTGGCACAGGCAAATCTTTCTTAAGAAAAAACTTCTTGGGATCAATTCGGTTGGCCGCCTCATACATATGCCCATGTTCGACATGAATGCCATCGAAATAATGAACAATACTTTTATAACGTATCGGGACTCCAACCACTTCATTTAAATACGACCGCAGTCCCGGCCACAACATGGCTTGGTCATGGTTACCAACAACATAAGTGACTTGGTTTTTGGGCTTGGCCGCAAAATCCCTTAGGGCCTTGAAGGCCTCTGGCTGCCCTTTGACGATATCTTTTAAAATCTCTAGCGAAACCTCTTCGGTGAAAACAGTTAAAAAATGGCCTTTGTAATCAACCTGCAAAAAGTTAAGAAAATCACCATTGATAATCAGTTCAACCGCGTAATCACGATACTGGCCTGAAGTGTAATAATCGAGAAGTTCAGCAAACTTTTCACCAAAAAAGAATTCTTCAAGATTATTGACGGCACCATCTTCAAGGATTTTTCCCTTTCCAAGATGCATATCGCTGACAATAACTTTGATCTTTTTTTCCATTAGCTCGCTTTATAAACTATGTTACGACTTTTATTTTTCCCGTAATACATGGCTTCATCAGCGATTCGAATGATGTCTTCGGCAGAGTCTGCGTGTGTAGGGAAAAAGGCCAGTCCAATACTTACCGTAATTCGAACCTTTAAACCATTAACAGCAAATGGAGAATTTTCAACCTCTTTTCGAATTCTCTCTGCGACATTGACAGCATCCTCCCCCTCGGTGTGGCTCAGCAGTATAATAAATTCATCCCCACCATAGCGAAAGGCAAAGTCGGAGGTTCGGATTTGCTCTCTAAGCAAGTCCCCCATCTTCTGCAGAACCCCTGAGCCAACGATATGCCCCAAGGAGTCGTTGACTCGCTTGAAGTGATCAACGTCAAGAAACAGGATCGAAAAAGGTGTTTTGTACCTTTTGTATTCTTCAATCTTTTTGGCCACCACTTCCATTAGAAACTTCTGATTGTACAGGTCTGTTAAACTGTCGCGATAAACCTGGCTCTGTGCCTCTCCGACGATTTGGCACAATGACCAACGGCGATTAAGAAAGGGAATAAGAGCCACTAGGAAGGCCTGGAAATCGGTTCTTTTTTTAATCTGAATTTTATTAAGAACCACACACTGGCTGGATTGGTCCTCTTCATGAATCCAAATCATGGTGAGGTACTCACCTTTACTGGTTTTCCAAATCTGAAAGTGACAGTTGTTGATGATTTCAGTGGCACAGTCATCAAGGTCTTGAATCAAGCCTCCTTGATCCACTTTCTGATTTTCTAGCTCCTGTTTAAGCTTTAGAATCGCCGGTAACTTCGATGACGAAGGTCGAACTGAAACCCAATGGCAGTTTTCCATCTTGTAATTGTTTTTGAAAAATGACTTCACATCTGAAATAAACAGGTCTTTTGATGTGTGAAGAACCCGGTCCGTGAAGTTGGTTGTGTGCTCTAAAACGTACTCCATTTGCGATCGCTGGCGTTCACTTTGATACCGCAAAATAACATCTTTCGAGGCCCGTAAACAGGATTCTAAATCGTCACTTTCTTCGAGAAAGCCAACAACAAAGTCATCACATTTATTAAACTGATCAGGCGCCCCCTGGATCAGAAAAGGAACTTGATAAGCCTGAGAGATCTTGCGCCATTTCCCGACCATTGAATTTGGCCCCGAGACGACAACTAGGTCGACGTCTTTTTCGATAAGCAAGCGGACAAGATCTTTAGGAGAATTGACCTGAAACAACCATTGAGAGTAGACCTCGAACGGCTCTGTTAGCTTTGAACAGTTTAAGAGCGCGACTTTGAGATCACTGTTCATCTCCGGCCCCACCCTCTAAAGATTCAATTCCATAATCGCTGTCGTCATCGCCTTCGAGCTTGGTTAGAGCAATTCGAAGGGCTCGGATCACTCCGCGCACCACCTGTTGTTTTTTCTGTAGTTCCTTGTAATTTTCCTGGCTCTTTTTTCTAAAATTATCAGACTCATTGGAAACTTCATCAATTCGTCTCTTCAAATCCAAAATAAGTTGGTCTTTTGATTTTACGACAGCCGCTTCTTCGATTTTTGCAATCTCCAGACGATGCTCCAAATCTTTTTCACGCTTGCGCACACGTTGGAAATTGTTGTCGATTCTCGATTTGTAATCGTCAACTTGCTGTTTTAGCTCAGTGATTTGCTTTTCTTTACTTTGATGAATTCGTTTTAACAATTTTATTTCTTGATACGAGGTTTGCTTCGTATCGTGCAACTTCGATTTCAGGTTTTCAATCTCACTGTAATACTCATCATTCAGCTTTTTAAATGTTTCGCCCGCGGAAGCTAAGTCTTCATTTTCGCGACGTAGCTTCGCCACCTCATCCTCAAGATCATTGATTTTTCTTTGCGCTATTCTTAAATGTTCGGACTGCTTTAAGCTGCCACCCGAGGAGAACGAATCTTCATCGGGAGTTCTTGGCACTTGCTGCTTTGCTGGCAGACCATAGCTGACTTTGACTTCGTCGGGACTTTCTTTAGGCAAAGGAGGCGCTTGATGAGGCGCTGGAGGCAAATTACCTGTGTTTGTATGAATGAGGCGAATTGTTTTATCTTGGCCTTTGCCAGAGACTTTTGGATCCACTGCCGTTTTTGCATCAGCGGGATCGGCATCGTCTTCGGATAGGTCAATATCAGAAAGATTCAAATCAAGAGCTTCAGATTGCGCACTACTGCCTTCACTCTCACCGAGCTTGAGGTCTAACAACTCATCTTCCAGCTTTTTTTTCTTTTTACTCATTACAATCATTTATCGGTAAATGACTAAATATAATGAGATAAAGGGTGATGTTCTTGACTCAGGTCGAGTCTAGATCCCTGACTTACGATTTATTGATGTCTTCTTTAAGTTCTTTACCGACTTTGAAAAACGGTAATTTCTTTTCAGGAACGTGAATCACTTCCCCAGTTCGCGGGTTGCGACCTTGGTAAGCATCATAAGCTTTATTGGTGAAAGATCCAAAGCCCCGAATCTCTATGCGATCATCTTTAAGTAAGGCTTCTACCATTGAGTCAAAAATAGTATTAACAACAGTCTCAGCTTTAACTCGCGTGATGCCTGATTTTTCAGAAATATGATTAATTAGGTCTGCTTTGGTCATACTTTCAACACCTTTAACTTATTAGAATATTTATAAATTATACCAATACAGCTAAGAAGACCAAGGATTTATCGAGTTTCGAGCGACTTTCGGCCAGCCATGGCCAATATTGTTTTCCAGTGGCTCCTGAGCGATGACAAAATACAGCATCATCTCGACCTAAGTGGAGGCTGAGGTTCCGGATTTAAAGCTTAACCCACTTGTTATTGCTTAAAATCTTCTCGTAAGCACTCAGGGTTCCACTCACCATCTTGCTAGTATCAAAGATGTCCAGTGCTTTGGCGCGAGCGTTTTTACCCATATCTCCCGGCAGAATTTGCCCAAGAAATAACCCCATAAGAAGTTGGGTGAGGGTGCTGACGTCGGCTGGGCGAATTAAAAACCCATCGGTGCCATCTTCAACAACCGTGGCTATCGGACTGACTTCAGAGCCAATGATGATTTTTTCCTGAATCATGGCTTCTAGCAAATTGGGATCGTAGCCCGAAGCTCGCCCACCAAGGTAAATGTAAACATTGGCAAGATCGATGTAAGAGGAAATCTCGTAAGCGGGAACGGATCCAATCAATGTGACGTGACTTCCCAGTGCCAAATTCAACATTTCATACTCGATATCTTTAAAGGCTGGCCCATGCCCGACAATGATTAAATGAGAAGATGGCTTCTTTGTGGCCACCGGCTGAAAGGCGCGCAAGATGTTGATGACGTCTTGCTTTTCAATCATATCAGAGACCGTGACAGCAATCTTCGCTGATTTCGGGATCTTTAGTTTTTGTCGAAGCTCATCAGAGCCCTGCCGGGGGGACAGATCTTCGATTTCGATTCCATAGGGAATATTAAAAGTTTTCATCTCAGGGTAGAGATAATATCTTTCAAGAGCCAAAGCCTGCTGAGGACTATGCACAAAAACACCATCGGCATTTTTCAAGACCAAGCGGTCTCGAATTGAGTAAGTCTGCAAAAACCGCATCGCCACTCGATAGGCCGTCTTCAGTTGACTGGTCACCGTGTTTTCGGCCAATCCATAGATCGAAAAGATTTCCGCCATCTTTGTAGCCGTGACATCGTAGGCAATCGCGATTCCCAAGTTCTTCTTTTCATAACCAACGCGAATCGCCGAGTGGGTCAGGCTGTGGACAATATGAAAAGGATCTTTGCTATGCAGCTCTGAAAACTTTTGATGAACGCGCCGAGAAAAAAGCTCGGTTCGACTGGTATTGGCACCGGCCACAAAATAGGTTTTTATCCCCTCTTGCTCGATTTCCTTTTCACCCAAGGGGTTGTCCCAGGCAATCACCGATACTTTATGACCGGCTTTAACCAGTCCACGAGCTATGGGAGCAATAAATCCACGGGCATGAGTGCGACCAATGATTGGAAATTTTTCAGCCACCAAACAGATGTTTAAAGTTTCAGGGATCGATTTATTCGCCATCAGTCGATATTAGCGTTAAAAGCTGTTTTCGGCTAGTGATGCTAACAACAAACTGGTGAGTCATTAGTTGCTTAAAATATCCAAAATTGTCGGTAGAAGTTTCCGGTTGGCTTCTGGAATATTAATATTTCTGAGTTCCTCGGGTAAAACCCAACGCAACTCGGAATGGTGCACCGGCTTGGG
>CAXRIX010000104.1:0-14112 GCA_964230555.1 Bdellovibrionales bacterium | reverse complement strand
GCAGTTAGAAAAAGGCATGCATCTGAAAAGACAAGGTGCTTTCTTTTTGATCGGCAAACCCATCTTCTTTATTGACCTTATCAGACATCAACAATTCGGTTTCAAACCCACTGATCCAAAAACCGCGGATACCTAAAGTGGTTTCGGTTCCCGACCCGGGACTGATTCCGGTTCCACTGGTCGTATTGTTAAAGGCTATGGCGGCGTTGGCCTGAGCGTAACCACCGGTGAGGTAAACCTCACGCCAAATTCGACCTCTAACATCGACACCAAGAATTTTAGTTTCATCAAGTCCTGCAAACTCTTTTCTGACGTTGGTTAATTCACCATTAACGATCAGGCGACGATCCAGAAGCACGACCCCGCCATTGATATTCCACATAGTTCGCTTACGAGGATTCAAGCCTTGGTCGTCCTCTGACTGCCAATAGTGAAGTTGAGCATGGGCGCCCAGGCGAACAAACCGCAACCCCAGTGTAAAGTTGAAGCCTTCTTCGGCGCTAATGCTGCCCGCTCCCACTCCTTCAGAGGGTAAAATATAATTGAAGATTCCAAACGGCACGTTCGGCGCCAATCCAAAACCGACTTGTTTAATCGAAGTTGTAAAATCCAAATTCGTATAATCATTAATCATGGCGGTGTGGTTGGGATTGTATAAACCGAACATCGGGCGGAAGAAGCCAACTTGCAAATAGGAATTGTACCAAAGATCATCGACCAACATATACGCCGAGCGATTGATTCCGGCTCCCCGCGGCCCAAACAGTTTATCTAAGCTGGAGGGATCACCGCCCGGACCGAGGTTTCCAGCATTTAAAACTCGACCTTCATAAACAAATGACAAGTTTTCCTTAATCGGTCTTACGCGCACACCAAAATCAAACACCATCGGAAAAAAGGTGCCCTCTTCTAGCTTGCTCCCAGCCGGCGCTCCCTCGGACCGCTGCAGGTAAAACAATCGAAGATCACCACCGACAGTCACCATATTTCGTCTTTCCACACGATAAGGGTCGTTTCGACTCATCCGCGACAGCTCTTCCACCTTATTGCGTGCGGTTGTGTAGTTCGAAGACTCAAAATAGGGGTCTTCATCGGTAATGGCTTTGGGAATTTCCACCAAAGGTGCGCCGAACCTAGCATAATGAAGCATTTGCTTTTTCGAAAGCTTACGCACAGACGCCTGCTTGCCTTTGCCCTTTTTCTTCTTGCTCTTGGCCATTTGTTTCAGATTCTTTTGGAAATACCTTTGTTTGTGCAAAGGCGCTGGAGACTTTTTATTCCATGCCAGTCCCGTATAGAAGGAGCGAAGAAAGCGTTCTTCATTCCATTTTCCATACTGGTTTCGCAAACCTCCTCCATTGGGGTTGACGTGACAGCCCTGACAAGAAAGTGTGCAGCGACGCTTGGAAGGCTTGCGATTCAATCGCCCGGGAGCATGACAAGCGGTACAGTTCTGGGCGTATCGATTGGCGAGCCAGGGCTCGGCTTGAACAAGATCAAGGGTGAAAACAAAACTAACAACTATTAAAAGATGAATGAATTTCATCGGTGCACTCCTAAAACTGCATGCCTAGTTTAGCTGACAGGCCACGTGTTGAAAAAACTTGGGTGTATTCAAGACCAATACTTAAAACAGCTGAACGAAATTGAGTTTCGGAGACCCTTCTGACTAAAAATGGCTTCGATAGGATTTCTAGAACAATTGTCTTTAACTTTTGATCACTGGTTCGATCAAAAGTTAGAGACTCACCGAAAGCCGACGCTCCCGTTAAGATAACCATCCCTAGCACTACGAGGTTGCGAATCAATTCCCTACTCCTTCAGGTATGATTCATTTTGCAACAGTGCGAGTTAATCTGTAAATGACTCAAGATATTATATTTCCTGCTTTTTTTCAGTTTTTTGCTCTTTTTTTGAACACCAAATTCAAAGACTCCTTGAAACCCAAGCCAGGCGCCAAACCATCAAAAAATTTAGGTTTTTTCAGAACTTCACTTTAGAGTTCTCCACTTTCGACCGTAAAGATTTTTGTATGATCTCCAAAGAAGAACTGAAAAATAAATATCAGGCCATTCACGAGCATTTTACTTTTAAGGACTTTTTGGGTCTTTCGGCCCTGATTTTCGGATTATTGCTGTCAAACTCTTCTTTCAAACCTGGACCGAATGAAGCCGCGGCCACCCAGGACAATGGGAAAAAAGTGGAGAAAGTCGAGACCGAGTCGCCTAAAAAAGAAACCTCTCAAAAAAAAATAAAGAAAAAAGTTAAAAAGAAAGTTCTTCAGATTCCTAAGAAAAAGAGACAGCCGATCACTGCCTCACATTAAAATATCATTGAATAATAATTTCGATATCATCAATTGAAGCTGGCACAACCTGAGGATTGGCCTGTGTCGGAGACACCACGTTCTTTGTCCCCGTAACTTTTAATAGAATTTTTCTGTTTACGTATTTATTTCGATCGTATTGAGCCGACGCCACATACTGATCCCATGTTGCCTGTAGCTTGTCTCGAATAGCAAAGAATAAATCAATGTCTTCAAAGTTTACGATGGTAAAATTTCGACTGACTTGGTCTGCATCTTCAGTTCTCAGCGCAAAAACATTGAACTTGATCTGGGGGCTTTTGGGGAACATCACTAAAGGCCCAGTCAAAGTGATCTCAGTACCATGACCGTCTTCTATTCTCTCAAGGACTCGAATCGGCTCATCGCTCTCAGTGTCCACCATAAGGTGCGAAGGGCGCATCGGTAGAAACTGCACTTGGTAGTTTAGTTCTATTTTATCGTTGCGGAATAGGTCTTGCGCCAAACCGGGATTTTCATTGAAAACCGGGTACACTCGATCACCCACTTCAACCACAAGCACTCGTCCTCCGTTGGCAACAATATGAACTTTACCAATCAACTGCGAGCTGTTTAAAATGGTGGTCGGCAATTGGGGGTCGTATTCGTAAACATCGTCAACCCCTTCGTACTTTTTCACAATTTTTAAGTCCGTGACATTGATATGATTGATCGGCGCTTCATTCTTAAAAAACTCTCCCTTGATTTCAATCTGATCATGCCGCCGCAATTCTACAAGTTGCTTCATGATATTGGGGTCTTCAGAAACCATAGGAAGTTGGACATTCACAAAAAAGTTTCCTGGTCGACGCCAAGTGAAGACCATCACCAACTGATCCTTCACAGAAGCATGGACCCAACCCCCAATACCGGTTGTTTTCAGCTGCTCTTCAATACAATCCATGTCAACTTCAACCTCAGGGTCTGCCGATTCGCAAACAACCTGAGCGGTCCCTGTCGTGGGATTGGAGTGCCCTTGGGCCAAGGCCAATGTAGGAAACAGTGTCGTTATAAAAAGACTGGCTAAAATTGAAAGTTTCACAGTTCTTCCCCCTCTTGAAGTGGATAAACCAACCTAGCAGACCCCTTTATTGATGGAAAGCCTGAAAGCGACACCAGTAAGGAAGTTTAAACAACCTGCATTAACTATCGAGAATATTTTATATTGATCTGTTCTGCAGCTTTACGAGCTCGTCGTCGGGCCTTATCGACCGTCGAATCAAGTGCTAAGGCCACAGCCATTCGGCGATTTTTGCGCGTTGCAGGCTTCCCAAACACCCGAACATCAGTATTTTTAATTTTCAATGCCTTTTCAATTCCAGTGATTTGAAACTTCTTAGCTTCCTTACCGGCCAAAACAACCGCTGAAGCCGCCGGCCCTTTGTAGTTTATTATGGGAATGGGGAGGCCCAAAACAGCCCGACAGTGCAAATCAAACTCAGAAAGATCCTGAGAAATCAAAGTCACCATCCCTGTATCGTGAGGACGCGGAGACAGCTCAGAGAAAATGACGTCATCTTTGGTAATAAAAAATTCCACACCGAACAGGCCGGCGCCACCAAGACGATCGGTGACTTTTTTTGCCATACGTTTGGCTTTGGCAAGTAGTGGTCCTTTTACTTGGGCTGGGATCCAAGATTCACGGTAATCTCCCTCTTCTTGACGATGGCCGATAGGTTCAACAAAAAGAGTGGGTCCGGATTTCTGCTTGATCGTCAACAGAGTGATCTCTGTTTCAAACTTAATAAACTCCTCGACGATAACTTTCTTGTGATCTCCGCGCATACCATCGCAGGCAAACTTCCAAGCCTTTTTAACATCAGACTTTGTTTTAGCAATACTTTGTCCCTTACCAGAAGATGACATCACAGGCTTGATAACACAGGGAAAGCCAACGCTTTCACAGGCCTTTTGCAATTCCTCTTCACTTTCGGCATAGCGAAACTGCGCGGTACGAATTTTGAGCTCCTGAGAAACCATGTCACGGATCGCATCTCGATTCATTGTTAAGTGAGTGGCCTCCGCTGTCGGCACTACAAAAACACCCTGCTTTTCAAAGCGTGCCAGCATCTCTGTACGAATCGACTCCACTTCAGGAACAATAATATCGGGCTTGTGCTTTTTAACTATTGTTTTAAGTTGCTCTCCATCCAACATGCTAATCACTTCAAATGCATCAGCGACCTGCATGGCCGGAGCCCCTTCATACTTATCGACGGCGATCACCTTTTGACCAAGCCGCTTCGCTGAAATCGTAAACTCTTTTCCCAACTCTCCTGATCCCAACAACATGATGGTTTTCATAGGAACCTCACTTTTTTATTTTTATAAAGGAGAATCATTGCGATTGGCAATCTCTAAGGCACTCTCCGTATCCAAAGTGTCCAACGCACACAAATACAGCAGGGGGATCGGGCCTTTTTCGGCATCGCTCTTTATAAGCTGGCTGATCTTTTTAAAGGCAGCTCTTTGCACCTTTGCAATCTCTCGATAGGTTTCAACGGATACCGATTCCGATGCATTCACAAAAAGTGGGTTCAGAGGTAATCTTTCAACGACTTTTTCAGGTTTAATAAAACTGGCACAAGCACGAAAATGTTCAACGAAGTTCTCAAAACTTCCTGTGTGATTGCGACAGCTACTGAAATAGCGATTGCCTTTTTTACTAATGACTTCCAGCTGCACCAACGCATCCAGTTCACGAACGCCGTGGTCACCAAACATTTTTTTCACACGCTCTCTGGAAACTCCCATATGATTTAGACTTAACTTATAAATCAAATATTTTACCGGATCTTTAAGTTGGTCATTTAAAGCTTGTGAATACTCTGGTTCTTGCTCGTCAATGTGAGGAAGAGCTTCTCGCACCAAATCCGCGACAGGGCCAGAGTGATTGTTGATAACTTCTTTGACATTTTTATTGCGATCAATTGTTGTTAGCAAATCCAAAATCGTACTGACAGTGGGCACTGTCTTAACTTGCTTTTTTGCTATTCGACGAATTGTGGGCTCACTCACCTGACAGCGCTTACTTAATCCATTTAAAGAGACTCGAGGATTGGCCTCAAGGTAATCATTGATAATATCACTCAACTGATCAAGCACGGACTGGTGGCGAACTGTCGAGTCTGAGACGGGCGGGTTCTGAGTTATAGTTGGAACCTCATTAAACATCCTCAACCTCGTTTAGGCAGAAGAATTCGAATTTGTCTTGTCCGCTGTCTGCTTGAGTCTTGTTGATGTAAAGGTCTAAGGAATCTTTATGCCACTGGTTCAATGACTCCACCTGCACCACACCATTTCCCGACCATTCCCCTGAAGCCTGCTCAACAAGATCTTTATAATTGAGTTTGGCATTGCAAAGAGGTGATTTTAAATACGGCCGCCGAGAGTCCAGTCCATTGGCATTGTTGAAAAGCAATGACGTCGGATCAAACTTACCATAAGGGCTATTGACAATGTAAACCCCACTGTCAACCAATCCTTGCAAAAATGACTCTTCACTTTTTCGCGCCTGCCGCACTCGACGAATTTTTTTGCTCGGCTTCCAAGTTTTATTCTCACAAAGGGGTAAATCAATTTGCTCGGCTTCAACCAGTTCGTAATTTTTGATTGGACCATCATCAATCAGTTCATAGCGCAATCGATCATATCGCGTATTGATACTAAAAAAGTGAGAAACCGAGTCTCCACTGGGAAGGTCGATCTTCTCGATAAAAGTAATTGGAGATAGTGCTGTATTTAAAACTTCACATCGACTTTTGGTAAAAAAATCAGTGCAGACTTTTTGGTTTTTGAAATATAAAAACTGACCGTCTTGGCAAAGGGCATCGCCTGGTACATGGACATTTTGTGTCACCCAAAGGTGTTCAATTTCAAAAAGGTCCTCTGCTCTCAAACTAAAAGGAACAACAATGAGTATGCAGAAGATGAGCCTGGAGATGTATGCTTTCATGAGTCCCCCCGGTATCATCATTCTTGCGATAAGAATGTTGCCATGTTTTAAACGAAAAAAGGAAAAATGCCAACCTGGGAGGGTCTGGCATTTTTCCATTGAGAAATTTGTAAATTTTTAAACAAATTAGTCGTTACAAGCAGGGATTGTCAGGTAGGTAAAACCTTTGAATCCGGCTTGTGGGTTGTTGTCGCTCATTTGAGACTTTTTGTAGACAGCCACTTTGACTTGAGGACCTTTATTAAACTTCACAGTCGCATACTTTGTACAAGGGCCACCGTCACCTTGGTTGTCAGTACAAACCTGAGCTGTTCCAACCATTTGTGTTTTCAATTGAACTTGCTTGTACTGTTTACAGCCAGTCACTTCGCCACCTTGATAAACAGGCTTTACACATTTATTGCGAACCCCACCGTAAAGGTAGTTGTTGGAATGGCAAACCTGTGCTTTTCCAGCAAAGTTGATTCGACGAATGTAAAATCCGTTACCAAAGTTAATATTTCCGCCATCATCAATACGGTACTGATGAGGATTGGCTAAGGCTTTACTTACGGTTGCGGCGTCAGCCATTTTGTTGCTACCGAAACCAAATGCAAAGGCTTGTGAGGCCAAGAGTAAACTGGCAATTGTCATTAATGCTTTCATTTTTCCCCCTTAGGATTAATTCAATTCGTTGTTGTGCTTGGACATGGTTTTGAAACAAACCGAGAAACTCCGCAACCGAATCTGTTCATCCCCACGGAGAAGTGTCGTCATTTGAAGGTGAATATTGAACTCAAATCAAAAATAGAAGGGTTATAGCATCATAAGATTCGTCACGTGCCCTATTTCAAGCTTGATGTTGATGCGTGACGAAACCTCTTTTTAAGGTTTTTTCCCTTGCTCTTCGTCTTCCACCCACTCGGAAGCACTTTTTAGATCCAGTGTGTCCATGGCACCTAAGAAGAAAACAGGAATTGTCCCTTTGGACTCAGGGTCTGCCACTATTTTTCGAATCTTCTTGTCTGTCTTACTTAAAAGACGACGAACTTGATCATAGGCTTCAGGGGTTAAAGAATCGGAAAGGTTAACAAAATAAGGATTTAAAGGCTTTCTGTTACGAAGCTTATTGGGCTTAATAAAGTCAGACACAACTTTAAAGTTGCGAACAAAATCGTCATGGGAACCACCAAAGGTTTTTGACTTAGCTCGACAAAGACGCTCTTCATTGCGAGTGATAAAACCTTTTTCAATCATGTCATTCAACAACTGCAGTCCATGATTCCCATAGAGCTCAACAACCTTCTGCTCACTGACACCACTGTGATTCAACGCCAGTTTGTAAATCAAATACTTCACTGGATCTTTTAATTCATCATTGATTGCATTCGAATAGTCTTGATCAAACTCTTCAAGGTAGGGCATCGCCTCAGCCAGATAATCAGCAATCGGCCCGGGATACATTCCAACAATGTCACGCACACTGGTGGTATGGCTTACAAATGTTAGTATATCGAGGAGTGTTGTAATCTGGGGTGTGGTTTTAACCTTTCTCGACATAATTCTACGAAGAGTGGGCTCGCTAACATTACACTTTTTGCTAATTCCGTTAACGCTCAACTGCGGGCGCTTTTTCAGGTAATCACTAACTACCTGTCGCACATGCTCGACCACCGATTCGGGCTGATCGGCATTGTTGGTGGGTAATGAGTTGGTCTGATTTGTTACTTCCATAGCCTAATTAAATTTCCCAAACTTTCTCACAAGTGAATTCGTATCTTAATTCCAGCTCACCGGTCTCCTCGTTGACAACCCATCTTTTGGTTTTGACGTAAAGCGGACGCGAGATCGTTTGCAGACGCGCCGGATGCAAACTGCGCACTCCACTGCCCGTGTACTCTCCTGAGAGTTTCCAAATTTGATCCACATCGTAGTCACTACAAAAAGGAGTTCTCATTTTAGCAAGGTTCAACTCATCATCGGACTTTCCTAAATCGTCAGCCGTTAAAACTTCAGCCTGCCGGACACTCCCCATCGGGGTGTTGAGTATGAGGTATTTTTCGTTGTTGCTTCGATTGGCTTGGTCCACCAACGACGCAATCAGCACTTCCTCTTCTTTGTTCTGCACCGGACGGCGCTGAGTGACGTTCTCGGTGACATAAATGGGCTGATCTTCACAGGCCGAAACTGTTCTTGGTTCATCAATCAACAAAACATCATTCACCGTATCGACCTCTTGGTATCTGTATCTGAGGTCAATGTGATAAAAACGAGTCACAAAGGAAGACGGATCATTTTCCAGATAAATTTCTTCTGTCGAACGAATCGGTGCAATATGAAAAAACTGCGCACAATCAAAGCTTGCAACATTCGCTTTTTCGCATTCTTTTCTGTCTTTAAATGACAAGAACAGCCCATTGTGACACAGCCGATGAGGTGACAGTGTTAACGATTGCGACACTAAAATCGGCTCGTAAATTCTATTTATTTTTGCCAGAGCCGCGTTCGAGACGATTAAAGCTGCAATGATTAATAGATGTCGATGCATAAAAGGCCCTCGTTTCAATCCGTCATATCGAAAAGATGACGAAGTGTCTTTTAGCATCACTGAGCCAGTAATATTTTCAACCGAGAAGTGAACAGGATTCACTCCCCTTTGCAAGTAATATTAAGTAGTTACCAAGGACCCTCAGTAAAAAAGATTGATAAAGTTGCGGCTTCCTGGCTGCACTTTCACCAAATTGGTGAACTCGTTACTGCAACGCTGGCTCACAATAGCTTCAATCATCGCATAGCCTGTCGGCAGGATATCATTGTAGTCAAATAAATCGGAGGCGGTGACCAGTAATGAACCGGGCGCTTTACTGCGAATACTATTGGCGAAAAGCCCAGTGCTTTTACAAGCTAAGACTCCGATAACTGAGCTGGGTTCAGATGCGGCTTGTAAGGCTCCCAGCATGGAGCGAATGCCGTCTCGCTGACTTCGATAGTGCGAATAGTTCACATGTCCGTTGTTATATAAAACTGGTGGCGAGAAGTCTGGTCCGCCACCACTGCGCGCGTGTCCCATGTAAATGGTCGCATCTTGTGTCTGCAGTCCACTGAGAAAAATATTTTTTGTATTTTCTGACGAACGTCTCTGTTGAGCCGCATAGGAACCTACATTGTGGGAGTTATAGGCTGTCACCGCGGGAGCGGCCAACCGCACAGTCACTCTCAGTGATGTGTTCGACCAACGGTCACGGATTCTTTTTGTTAAGGTGTCACCATTTCCACTAAAACCGCAGGCGACAACTTTGCGCGACGGACAACGAGCCTTTAGAAGGCTTCGCAAAGCTTCCTTCCCATCAAGATCAAGAACATGTCCATTTCCATAAAGGTTGTTTCCAGAGTCATTGAAATCTTGCCCTCCTGAAACATCCATGTAGCCAAATACGACAGTGATATCGATACGCCCATCGGCACGAATATCCAAAGCTTGAGTATGGCATGTCTTAGATGCACCATTCGAAATTAAGTTTTGTGATTGGATTCGGTCTCTGGTTCGATCCAGAAGTCGTCCATAGGCAGTTTCCAATCCCGGAAGCTGCGCCACCGCTTGGGTCGCGAACAATAAAACAAAAAGTGAAATGATTAATCTAAAAAATACCATTTTTACTCCTCAAAAAAAAAGGTGCCAAAAACAACTTGGCACCTTGTTGTAAACTGATAACCGTTGCTACTAACGAATTAGTTAGCAGGAACTGGAGACAAATCAGCGCAGTAAGGAATTGTGTAAGCTTTTTTACCAGCATACGTCGCACCTGATTCACCACCATTGTCTTTCAAAACAGTCATCATTCTGTTTGGCGAGTTGTCTACAGTTTTAGTTGTCCAATAACAGTCGCCTTCTCCACCACGGTCACACTTTTGAACTTTTGTAGTGTAGTAAAAAGGAGTTTGAAGTTTTACACTTACCCACTCACAGTTGCTGTCGTTGTCTGGACCAGAACAAACTTGAACACGAGTTGTTCCACCATAAACAGTTGATCCATCATGACAAACTTCTTTATCAGTCGCGGCTTTCCAAGTGGCTCCCAATCCAGGACCGTTTTGGAAAATTAGGTCGTTAGGAACTACATAGTCAGAGTCGCTAAGAATTTCAGCCCAAGACATAGTGCTAACACCAGCAAAAGCTGAGCTTGTCGCCAATACAGTAAAAAGTACCAATAATGCTTTCATAAATTACCCTCCCAGGTCGTTATTACGTTGTTGTTGTTCGTTAGTTAAAATCTTGCCCAGTTTTTAAGATTGTGAACCGGTTTGGTCAAAATTTTCGCCGTCAGGGTTTATTAAAATTAGTATTTCTAACTGCGTAAACGAAAGCGAGAACGAGCTTACGGCGTACTGACTCCTCCAGGAGTTCGTCACCCGACCCAAAATGACGGAGTGTAATTGTTGCAAGGCGTATGCATTGAAGTGACTTTTTGCAACCACTCTTCCTAGCACCCAGAAATTTTGAAAATTGCAGAACGCAGCAAATTAAATCCTAAACTGCTAATATAATTAACTTTTTTATTTTATTCGGATTACCGTTGACTATGCTTGAGTGTATATAGTTATATAACCGTATTCAAACAACCCTTGAAAGGAGAGATTCATGTTTTTTACCACGCCCTTTGCCTTACTAAGTCTTGGAGTCTTTTTATTGCTGACCCCTCACTTTTTTTGGAATGCCAATGTTATCGCGGTTGGGATTCTGGCCTGCCTGATGGCGTTCTTTTCGGTCTTTATCGACCCCGCTTTTCTACTGATGATGTAGGCAAAGCGCCCCCGCACCACCAATAGAAAGGGTGGTTTCAGTTGGAATCGCTTGTTGAACAGGTCTCCAAAAATCCGGAAGCGATGGCGCGAATGGGATGAGGAGACAGGGGAGCGTCTCCGGCTGCTTTATCAACGATGTGCCAATCAATGCCATCATCGCTCCAATAGAACTCCGTGCTCTCGTACCAGTTCTGCCAGCGTTGATTGTTGGCTGAATATCGATTCAGCTGAGGCTGATAGGTGACATGCCGAAGTTCCAAATTGTTGGCCGGAGCTCCATTTAAAGTGACATCAACCCGAGTCCAATTGATAACTCCATCAGGGGTTCGCATAAAATGACCTCGGCCATAGGAACGAAACTCTTCACCATTAAAAAGAAGCTGGCCGTTTCCTGGGGCTGCTGCCGGAACCCAGGTGTCACCATTGTCGGAAGAAACACAAGTGATGTCGGAATTCACGATAATAGATTGCTGGCCAATGGCATACGCCCCTTCACCGCACCCCTCAGGTAAGACATCGGGATGAACAAAGCTCAGCCCATTGTCGCGAGAGATCATCATATCAACCACTCCACCTGAACTTGAAAGGGACACAAAACGTCCGCCACCACCGGGAATAAAAAACGTTTGCCGTTGATTAAAGGGAGTGGAAAGAACATCACCGGCTTCGGTCCATGTCGATCCTCCATCCTGGGAGACTAAATTATTGCGGCGACTGTTCAGGTAATAGGTGCTGTTTCCGTAGCTAACACCAGCAAAGGTGGCCCCTTGATGAACCGGGGTCCAATTGGTTCCATCCGTCGTTTTTATAACCTGCCCTGGTGTCCCCCAACCAAAGGTGGCCATAAAACCATCCTCACCCCAAGTCACACCTTTGCCTGAAGTGGAGTCGTGGTCACAATCAAAGTCATCGGCATTGCGGTCCCAACATCTCTGATTATTGTTGGCACTTTGATAACCCTCCCAGGTTCGGCCCCCATCACAGGAGTACATGGTCATCTGCATGTGACCAATGGCCATCAAAGCAGGACCGGCATTTTCTGGATCTGGAATTACGGCGCTGTCATCGCCCGAAGAGTCTTGGTCTCCCGTAGGAGATGAATCGTCAAGACTGCCGTCAGAATTGGCTTGATTGCTGCTGGAGGCCTGACTGTCGATGGACGAAAAAGGCTGCGCGCAGTTATTATAAAGCAGCAAACACACGCAAGAACACAACAACAATAACAATCGATTTTTCTTTTGAATCAAGACAACCCCACCATTGATTGAATACTATAAATTATAGCAAAAATAGCCAGACGATGTCTGTTTCAACGCGACGTCGTACCAAGACGACACACAGGCCAGAAATAGTATTTAAAAACACCCACGACCCCTTAATTTCGGGGGTCGATCTCCGGTTTTTTGAAAGCTTTTTCGACAAAAAAAACGATAATGAGTAACATTCCAATTTACGAAGCGTAAAGGTCACCTTTTCCGATTTTTAAACATCCCTACAATTTGACGCATAAACCGGATTGAGAGCCGACTGCAAGACCGTATGCATAGAAAGTCGGAATCTAAAACGAAGCTGCCAAAACACCTCGGAAGTCGAAATCACTTCATCAGGGCAACGATAAGAAAATCGATACCTGATACCAATCAGGAGATTTTAAAATCTAACTAAAGTTTTCGTTATAAATCTTTTGAAGCACAGTTTTATTCAGTCGGGCCCCGAACTCAGTCACCAAACGAGACGAGCATTGGCAAGCCAGATTCCCCGCTTCAAAATAAGAGTGTCCATGAGTGAGAGCATAAAGAAAAGCTCCGGCAAACAGATCGCCAGCACCGTTGGTGTCTTTGGCATCGACTTTTGGAGCATCGATATTGATTATCTGCTCACCATCCCAAATTCGAGCACCTTGCGGCCCCCGGGTGACGGCTAATGTTTTCCCGTATTTCTTTAATTCTTCCATCGCTTCGGAAAGATCTTCTTTTTCAGTAAAACTCAACGCTTCTGTTTCGTTGCAAAATAAAAGGTCGACCCCGTCGCCAATCATCTCTTTAAATCCATCTTTAAAAAAACCGACAACTCCCGGGTCAGAGAGAGTGATCGAAGTTTTAACCCCACTCTTCTCAGCGCACTTCTTGGCGTGAATCGCAGCCGCTCTTCCAGTGTCACTGGTCACTAAGTATCCTTCCATGTAGAGAAACTCGCTTTCAGCCAGCTCCTCTTCTCGCACTTCATCTTTAGAGAAGGTTTCGGTGATACCCAAATAGCTGTTCATGGTTCGATCCGCATCCGGCGTGACAAAAACCAAGCATTTACCGGTGATCCCCTCCGATCGATCGGGACCAAGATTGGTTTTTAAACCATTATCAACCAAGTCTTTGAAGTAAAAATCTCCAGTCTCATCATTGGCGACTTTACAGCTATAAAAGGCTTTTCCACCCAGCTGGCAAACGGCGATCATTGTATTGGCCGCACTCCCACCGCATGTTCTTTTATGAACTTTACCCTCGATATGACCTAAGAGTTCGTTTTGTCGATTTTCATCCACAAGAGTCATCAGACCTTTTTCGATTTGAGACCTTTTGAGAAAATCCTCAGTGGTTTCAATTTCCATATCAACAAGAGCATTCCCTACGCCGTAGACATTATACTTAGCCATTTCTTTACCTCGATTTCTGGATTCATGACGAATACAACATCTACCTTTAAACTGCAAATAACTTGGCTAGAGACCAAAAAACCAATAGCACCGAGCGAGCGCCGAAAGATAGAGCATCTTCAAATAATGGGAACAACCACAACCAGTGGCTGAAGTTGTAGTGGGCGTGAAGCAAGCCTCACCCCAGGGGGGGCGACCCCCGGAAGGCGCACACGCGGCGGAGCCGCCCATCAAACAAAACGATTTAAACTTTAGGGAAGTGGAAACGACTACAGCCAGTGGCTGAAATCGTGGTGCGCCTGAAAGAAGGTGCAACCGCGAGCGCTAGCGAGCCAACATTAGCAAAATTTCAGAAAGTAGGAAGTGTAAACAACCACGGGC
>CAXRIX010000103.1:0-17220 GCA_964230555.1 Bdellovibrionales bacterium | reverse complement strand
GGTCAAAAATTGCCCGCACAAGATTTCGCGATCAATGGAAACTGATTCTTCCTCAGAGTTGGTGTTTAGCCCAGTAGACTTTTAAAAAGTCCTAGCCCTGTCTTCATTTGAGACCTTTGTTTGGCTCGCTCCAAATCGAGACATAGACTGCATCAACCGGGAACAGTTCTAAAGACCTGCTGACCGATTTTGATTATTCTTTCCACGTTTTTTTAAAGCTTGCTATAATATAGACAACAGTTTTTTAAACAGGTCGGGCGTTTATATGAAAGAACTTGAAAGATTAAAATCTAATCTAGGGATGTCCCTTATTGAGGTCATGATTGTTATGACAATCATGAGTTTAATTGGTCTGGGGACTGCCACGTTGATGAAAAATATGTTCTCAATTCAACGACGAAGCAGCTTGAAATCAGTCGCTGCCGATATTCAAAACCAAATGGAAACTATGTTGAAAAACGATACGGCTTGGGGCGCAACAGTGAATGATGCGGCCAACGTCGGACTGAACTGTCTGCAAGATGGTGTTGGTGGTTGTAACCATCGTCCTTATTCTGGAAACCCCGCCGCACCGGGTGCCGCCATGGCAAACAATATGCGCATTCGCGATACCGCTGATGCGGTTTTTTACAATGGCTTTGTTCCAGGACGCGGTTTTACCGAAACCGGAGCCAACTGTGGAAGTTTCGACCCTGCCGGCGGCGCCGGTACGGATGCCTGCCCTTTTCGATATGATTTTTCAGTCTATTCGGAATGTCCGGGAGCCGCTGCCAATTGCCCAAAACCGCAAATTACGATTTTAGGAATCATGACTTTCAACCCCGCCGATCCCAGTGATCCACGCAACCGACTGAATACTGATGATTACACCATTGAATTGCGCCGAGGTGAACGCGTTCGCTATGAGCCTCTTGAAATTCAGTACTCTGTGACCACTGCAAGCGGTGGTGGTGACTGTCCCGCGGTTCTTACCAACTGGCGTCGGCGGCCAATCAACCCCGCTCCTGAGTATGATGTCGGTGGAAATATCGTTGGAATCAATGGCGCCAATGGACGCTTCACTCTTCGTCCGGGAACCTATGAATGTAAAGTGGTCGCCCAGGCTTTTGAAGCTCTTGATGGCTTTCAAGTTCGCCTACGCGACATAGACAATGACATTCCTTATCCTGTAGGTGGTGGCTTCTCTGGCGTCAACGCAACAGCTTACGCCACCGGAACTGTGACTCTGCAGTTAACAGCCAACACCAGGATCCGCCTTGAACACGCCTGCGGGGGACCTAATAGCGAACATCCGGAACACAGCTTTGAGATGGGTATTCCTTCAGCAGGATCAGGGGGCTATGCCGGCGGCAGCGTGTTCACATCCATCACCTGCGTACGATCGTCATAGGGGCCGCTTTTCTATGAGGAGATTCAACCAGGGATATTCATTAATGGAAATAATTGTTGTGCTGGCCATCGTTGGTCTGATGGGCCTGGGTACAACGACCTTGGTGACCAATATGCTGAAACTCAATCAGCGAACTTTGGCCAAGTCGAATTTAATTTCTGTCAAAGACATGATTGAGAAGAACATCAAAAACGATGATGCCTGGGAGCAAACAATTTGCCGAGGCAACCCAACTCTGGCGGGGTGTTCACCAGCACCAGCACCCGGTCAACTCAGCTGCCTGTTTGATGATGACAATGTTCCTTGTAACCACAATTTAGTCATCAACAATCCTCGACTGTACAATCGAAATGGTGAGGTCATTTACAACCCAGGTGTTGGAACAAATGGCTTCACAATCGACGGTGGAGCCTGTAACGCCTATGGCGGCAACGATGCTTGTCCATTTCGCTACAATATTCAAATCACTTTAACCTGCCCCGGCACTGAACTTCAATGTTTGAAGCCGGATGTTGCCATTGAAGCGACCGCCGTAGTCAGTACGGCCACGCACAACTCCCTTGCCAATCGAATCGACACCGATGATTACTTTATAAGTTTTGTACGCAACCAAGAGGTTCGTTATGAACCACTAGAAGTTGTGCACGAAGTAACAAACAACTCTGGCGGAGGAAACTGCCTGAACGGAACCCCTGTGTACCGAACCTTAGATGAAATCACCTATGACGTTGGAAACAATATTATCAACCTACCGGGTAATGCCGGTGTCCGTTTGCGCGCCGGAGAGTATGACTGCGAAGTCATCGCATCCGGATTCGAAGCTCTTGATGGGTTCACAATTGAGTTAGCTTATCCTGGAAATAATGTTGTTATTGGTACTGGCTACAGCGACGTCAATGGGACAGCCACCGTTCAAGGCAGCGCTGAAGTTAGCTTAGCAGCCAATGGAATCGTTCGTATTCTTCACACTTGTGGTGGCCCCAACAGTGTCCACGCCGCGCACAACTTTGAGCGGGGAATTCCGGTTTCAGACTATGCTTCTGGAACAACTTTCACCCGCCTGACCTGTATTAGAAATCACTAAACTCGTAGACAAGTGAACACCTATAAATTTTACATAGCTCCGAGCTTTCCTAGAGGTCTTTAGAGATATTCAATACACTCTGAGGGTGTTTTCCCAAAGCCCATTCTTATTAGCACCAAAGGTTTTCATTGTGTGGATTGTTCTGAGTGTATCAGTTATATCTCAGGCACAAACCCTACAGTGTCAGGAGGTTTACCGCCGCCCTCATAACGAAGCCCCCTTGCAAGTGATTCGCGATCTTTGGCTCAGTTTTGCCAGACGCTCAGGCTCTCACTCTGACTACAAGTATCTCGCCGATCTGATTATGCGACCAACCACCTGGGCCGAACGTCGCTTAGCCATCAATCAAGCTAAAAATTATCGTCGCCAGATATACAACCGTCTAAGATTGGTTGGACAAGATCACGCCACGGCCGCCCGTCTATCACAGAGGGCTTATGCCCGCCGGATTCTAGAAAATTTTTTCGAGAATAAAACTCAATTAAAAAATATCAATCAAAGTGAATTGGGTCCACGACTTGAGATTCGGCAAACAGCTTTAGATTTTTTTAATTTTACCGCTTTGAATCGAATGTTTCGTGGCCTTGAGAATGCTTGGACCCAATTGATCAAACGGGTCAACTTTGAGCCAGGCGGAAGCCTTCTTCGCGTCGATGATATTATTTTTATGGCTGGCGGAAGGTTTCGAGAAAGCTATTATTGGGATTCCTTTTTCGGCTCTTTGGGGTTGGTGGTCACCGGGCGCACCAATCTCGTTGTTCGTGCCATGAACAAATATATAAAGGAAATTAATGAGCACGGCTTTATTAGAAACGGAGGCCGGTCCTATTATTCGACGCGCTCGCAACCCCCTGTGATCAGCCTGATGGCTCGCTTAGTTTATGATAATACACGACACTGGCGCCCCGAAAATCGTCGCCAGATTGACCAGTGGCTCCAAGGCGACGTCTTAAAAACTTTGGAAAAAGATTATAATGATTTTTGGATGCGCGAGCGATGGGATCAAGAAACCGGACTTAATTTTTATTCTGACTCTTTAAACACCCCACGCCCCGAGGCCCACTCACGAGACCGGACCGAAGATATTGCCCGCAGCGAAAGGGACTGTCGCGGAGAATGCGAGTCGGGCCAAGACTTTTCAGATGTGTTCTCCGGCCAAGCCAGTCGCACCCTCTCGGTACAACTGAACGCATTTCTGTTCGGTTATGAAACCAATCTGTCTTGGCTTCACTCTATGAAGGGAAATACTGAAGTCGCGCAGCTTTATCACCAAAAAGCCCAACAACGGGCTGATGCCATCCAAACTTATCTGCGCGACCCCGATGGTCTTTATCGAAACTACAATCTTGAATCACGAACACTCAACGCTGGCGTTTCCGGAGAAATTTTTTCCTTACTTTTCACCCGTGTTCTGACCCCTGAACAAGCAGCGACCATGGTGCCGCGAGCTTTGCAGCTTCTTGAAAAAGAGGGCGGAATCGCGGCCTCCACTTTGCTTCAATCCAAAAAACAATGGGACGGAAACTACGGCTGGGCGCCTTATCAAATCATGGCTGTCCAGGGTTTGAAAAACTATGGCTATGAGGCCGAAGCTCAGCGCCTGATGCTGAAATGGGTCTCGACCAACTTGAATATCTTCGAAGAGACCGGACAATTCTATGAAAAAGTGGATGTCACAACCGGCCGCCTGCCGCCCGCGGACAATTCTAAGTATCCCAACCAAGTGGGATTTCTGTGGACCAATTCGTCAGTGGTTTGGATGTTGCACCAGTTGGGCTACCGGTTTCAGCAGCCGTAAGAAAAATCAATGGGTGATCACGTTCATTTCGACACGTCGGTTTTTTAGACGACCCAATTTCGTTTTATTGCTGGCAATAGGTCTCGACTCTCCGTAACCCCGGGCTTGAATTTTACGACCCGGTAGCTTCAGTTCATTTACCAATATTAGCTTGATGGTTTCGGCGCGACGCTGACTCAAGCCTTGATTGTACTGGGCTCCGCCAACACTGTCGGTGTGACCTTCAATAACTATCTTGTTCAGTTTGTTGCGAATTTTTTCCAAGTAACTGATCTTTTTACGAAAGCGCTTGCGAGAGTTGGGGGTGAGCTTGGCGGTGCCAGTGATGAAGTTCAGATTCCCCAAGTCGACCTTTTGAATTTTATCTTCCTCACAACCACGTTCAGTGACGCGCACTCCGGCTGGAGTATCAGGACACAGATCATAATCGTTGAGAACACCATCGGCATCGGAGTCCATGGATTCGTAGGCCACAGAATTATCACCCTTTCTTCGCGGACAGCCAACAGAATCAACCGCCACGCCGGTTTTAGTATTGGGGCATTGGTCATCGGCATTATCAACACCGTCAAAATCATCGTCTAATATGGCCGAGTCAATGGATATGGGACAACCATAACGATCGACCATCGTGTTCGCAGGGGTTCCCGGACAGCGATCATCGACATCCCGTACACCATCGCCATCACGATCTTTGACCTCGAACTTCTTAACCATTCCACCGTGTTCACCCCGTCCGTAGATTTCTCCAGTCGGAGGCCCAAAGTAAAAGTTCAAGCCAGCGTAGAAGCGAAACTCAGGTGTCGACAAACCCTGATAAAGACCACGGGTCACACCAATATGACCTTCCATCCGCTTAAAAAACTTTTGCTTCGCGCCCACGAGAATTTCTAAGTTCGAAGGCGAACGGTCAGTTTCATTGAGTGGCGAATTTGTCGCCGACGAACCGTAAAGCTCTCCGATAAAATGAGTTTTCCAATTTTGGTGCCAGTAGTTCAGCCCCAAAGAGTAGAAAATTTGATTTTCGATAGGTTCAATAGGAGATGCCAACAAAGGGTCGCCAGTGTTTCGCATACGATAACCAGCATTCACCGCCCATCGTAAGGTTCTTGATGTTGTCCTCTCATAAAAAGCACCGGCCGCAATCGACGGACCGGGACCATCGCCAAGATAAGGGTTGTTTTCAATATTATTAAAATTAACTCCAAGCAAAGCTCCTATCTTCGCTTTCTTTGTATTAACAAAGCGCACCTTTGAATCCAATCGAAAGGATTCGCGACCCGAGTCACTTAGGGCATTGCCAAGGGAGTTTTCCGCTACACTGTCATGAATTAAATTGGTCACACTAAAACCAAGACTCCAGCCTTTTGCGACTCCCACTGCACCATGAATATTGCTGGTGATGCGATGATCATTGGGGGCCTCTCCTCCCAAGTTGGACTGTGGCAGACTCTGAATACCGTAATCTAAAAACAATCCCAGATTAAAATAACCCGGCTTATGGATCTCACCCGATTCGACGGTGACATAGCCCAGACCATCGGCGGTCGGATTGAAGTTGTTGAGGTCCGAGCCAATGACATTAGCGAAAGTGGCCTTCGAACAAAGGAGAAGAATCAACGAGGAAACCAATGGAATTTTTTTCATGCCCTATTGTCAGCAATACGGTGGAATAACTCAAGTGATCTTAATGAGATAACAAGGAGCCAGACTAAAGTTTGATGGCCATAAGAGTCATTCCCTAAAACCACCTAGAGACGCGCCACCCCGGCCTTCTGCCCTTGAATAAATGTACACATTCTATGCAAACACCATGCAATCAATCGTTTCAACTCTCTGCTACTTTCGAATCATGGAGGAAGACCTTATGAACAACCCATCAACGACTTTAGCTATCCTAATCATCATAGGCGGACTTCTATTTCTTCCCAAAGCAGGACTGGCCGACAGTGAATCTTCATTCAGCGAGTCCTATCGTCAAACCAGTCAGGAGTTCAATTCGGCCTATAAAGATGCCGGCACTGGTCCTGGCCCCATTGTTACCAAAGACCCAAAAAGCCCAGCTCAATCGCGACCGGAAGCTCGGAGCCCCGCTCAGGACGACCAACCCTCACAATTGGAAACGGTCGATCCGACTCGTACCGACAATTCTTTGTTAGTACCAGAAGATCGCAAAAACATCATCGACCCCAGCGCTGATTGATCGGAAGAGACAAGCAAAAACACTACGCCTTGTCTGCCTTCTGAAATGATTCTGAATACGCCCCCTCACACTTATTTCATGCAATCTCCCTACACCTGTTCAATCACCGATGAATCCATTGAAATTCTCCCATTCCCATTCTATAAATTACACATTGATTCTTGAGTTCTGCGCTTGCCGCCGGACAGATATGGAGATTGGTTGAGTTTTTCTGACGTTCTTCTTCTCACTGGTTTTTTCCTCTTTATTGGAGTGCTGGCCACTAAACCGTCTCGCCGTTATGGCGTGCCGGCGCTCATTCTTTATTTGGGAGTGGGATTTGTTTTTGGCAACGGCGGGCAATATGACTTTCTCTTCGACTATCCAGAGTATGTGAGTTTTTACAGTCAATTGGCGATTGGATTGATTGTTTTTGTCGGTGGACTGACGACCCCTTCCATCAATATTCAAAAGGCTTGGAAACAGGGTCTAGCCCTTTCAACAATTGGTGTCGTAGTCACTTCCGTATTGATTGGTGGATTTTGCTATTATGTTTTTGGATTGAATTTTTTATCGGGATTTTTAATTGGTGCTATTTTATCCGCCACCGATGCCGCCGCAGTCTATTCCATTCTTGAAGTTAAAAAATTGAGACTGAAGGAAAACATCGCAGAGATCCTAGAATTTGAATCAACAACCAATGACCCTTTCGCTTATTTTCTCACCATAACTTTGACCGGTCTAATTGCCACCCAAGGCCATTTATCTTGGTTCATCATCGGCGATCTTTTATCTCAAACATTCTTCGGCATTTTTCTGGGAGGCTCCGTCGGCCTCGCGCTAGCCGGACTGTTGCGAAAGTTTCAATTAGAAATAAAAGGCCTTTACCCAGTTTTGATTCTCGCTGTTTTCCTTATTATTTTAGGGGCCAGTCCCCGCCTGGGCGCCAACTCTCTTCTTGCACTTTTTGTCGCTGGGTTTGTGATCGGAAACTTTATGAAAGAAGCCAAGGATCATGCGGCCGACTTTTTTGGTTCTTTTTCTTGGCTTATGCAAATAAGTCTTTTTATAGTTTTGGGTCTTCAGTCAGACCCGCTTCGAATTTTTAGTAACATGCCAATAGCCTTGGGAATTATGTTGTTTCTCATCTTCATAGCTCGACCGGTTTCTGTGTTTGGGATTTACCTTTTTGGGAAGGCGAGCAAAGAAAAACAGACTTTTATTTCGTGGGTCGGCCTTCGAGGGGCCACGCCCATCGCCTTTGCTCTGATTCCTTTAACCCATGACCTAGAGATTGGTAAGTTCGCATTTGACGTGGCTTTTGTGGTGGTTTGTTTTTCAGTCCTCCTGCAAGGCTCGACACTCGAATGGCTCGCTGTCAGATTAAAACTGGTAGAACCAGCAGAAACAACGCATATGTAAAAGACTGTCTATTTTAGGATCAAGTCCTGGCAATCGGAATTGTCAAAGTCCGGCCTTTTCATTTTCCTTTTCCTATAATATTGTTATCGACAATAAAAATAACCAGGGAATGCCAAATGAAAAAGCACGTGTACAATATGGGTATCATCGGGAACTGTTCGTATATTTCCCATGTCGATAAAACCGGGAATGTGGTCTGGCAGTGCTGGCCTCAGTTTGATTCGTCCTACATTTTTGGAAGCCTGATTGACTCAAAAAAAGGCGGCCATTTTTACATTCGTCCCGCTGAAGACAACTACGAATCGACTCAGTACTATATACAAAACACCAATATCTTGTGTACCGAGTTCACCAGTGCCTCTGGTCAATTTCGAGTTGTGGACTTTGCTCCGCGCTTCAAACAACACGGGCGTTATGTCAAACCGACGATGCTGTGTCGGCAAGTCGAGCGCCTTAAAGGCACTCCACAAATTGTGACCTCCTGCGATCCTCGGGGGGCCTATGGACAGGTCGAGGCCGAAGTCGTTGAGCGCAGCAATCACTTAAAATACCTCGGATTGGAAAAGCCGGTTCGCCTTTATTCCAACACACCCACTAAGAACATTCAGGAGAAGAAACCCATCCCCCTGACAGAGGACCTTCACTTTATATTAACCTGGGACTATCGCCTGGATTTGAATATCGAAGAATGCATTCACAATTATAAACGCTGGACACAAAACTATTGGGAAGAGTGGGTGATGCGCAGTTACGTTCCGCAAATTTATCAAGAACAAGTGGTTCGCTCGGCTTTGGTTTTAAAACTGCACTCCTACCAGGACACTGGAGCCATTATCGCCTCCAGCACCATGGGGCTTCCAGAGCACGACGGCTCGGGACGCAATTGGGATTACCGCTACTGCTGGATGCGAGACACCTACTACACACTTGCAGCCCTTAATAGTGCTTCAAACTACCAGTCCCTTCGCAACTACTCTCGATACATCCAAACTATAGCGATGACTGAGCAAGGGCGCTACCAACCTCTCTACTCCATTGATGCCGCCGGAAAGCTGATTGAGACCGAACTCGATCTGGCCGGCTACCTTGATCGCAATCCTCCGGTTCGCCTTGGCAACCAAGCTTACGAACATATTCAGAATGACGTCTACGGCCAGATGATCGTGTCCCTGTTACCTTTGTACATTGACGTTAGATTTCCAAAACATCAAAAGCACGCGCCGCCGATCGAAATGGTCCTCGATTTATTGAAAAAAATTGATGAATTGATTGATGAACCCGATGCCGGACTGTGGGAGTTTCGAAACAAATCGCAACTGCACACTTACACTTATCTTTTTCATTGGATCGGTGCCAAAGCCGCCCTTAAAATTTGCTCAAAGGATCCGCACCCAGAGATGGAAGAATTGGCGAATCAGATTCTAAAAAAATCCGCCGACTACATAGAACGCGCTTGGGACCCCAAACGAAAAGTCTACACCCAAGCGGTGGGTTCTGAGAACTTGGATGCCAGTCTGTTTCAACTGGTAACGGCGAATTATCTTGATCCGAACTCACAAAAAGCCAAGGACCATGTTCATAATTTAGCGAAAGAGCTAAAGGCCGGAGAAAATCTATTCTACCGCTATCGACACAAAGACGACTTTGGAGAAACTAAAAGTGCCTTTTTGGTTTGTGCCTTTTGGTACGTCGAAGCCTTAGCCTGTATCGGCGAGGTCGAAGAGGCGCAAAAAGCTTTGGAAAGCCTAATGAAGTATTCAAACCCCTTGGGGCTTTACAGTGAAGACGTGAGTGTCGATGATGGTTCGCAATGGGGCAACTTTCCACAAACCTACTCGCACGTCGGTATGATGAATGCCGCCTACCGCATCTCGCGAAAATTAGATCAGGCCATCTTTTTATAACGATCTAAAGGTTGTTAGTTTTAATTTTGTAAAAGGTTCCAGGGTCTACTCAATAGCTTTTTTCACAGTGTAGTTCGACAGGGGACTGACGAAATAGCAGTTGCTTTGATTGTTTCTACCTCTCGTAAAGCTTCGGTCTACGGGGGCGAAATTTTTCTTCAAACACACTAGGATTGACTTTTACAGGGGGCGCTTGTTGATACCTCATAGTTTTCCTCCAAGGGCCCTAGGTTTAGCATTATTTTTCGTTCTTTAAGTGTAAACATCCATTAAACCCTGTTTAGTTTTTTATACATTCACAGGTCACCCCTACGACACTGATAACGTGCTCAAGAGATCAATAAAATGCTTATAATATTTTTACTTCATTGGCTGCTCGGTGTAGCCTAAAACTATGCTTCGGTACTTTTTGTTAATATTTTTCTTCGGATGGTGGACTGTGAATGCAAAACAACCAACCCCCCTACCTCAACCCAACGACATTGAAAAGATTGAACACACCTCCGGGCCCCAAATTTTTAGCACAGAATCGCTAATCTTGGCTATTTCACGCCTCAAACCAGGAAGTGACCGAAAGATCGGTGAAGATAGAGCTTGGCAAACTGGCAAAATCATCTTGAAAAATAAAACCGAGATCCCTTTCAGAACCGATAGCAGTCACAGGCTGCAGATTGGCAACACTGAATATCTGGTTATCCAACCCAATTAGAGCTGGCATTAATTTTCATGAATTTCCCCAGGAACAGAAAGTCTATACATCAATGACACCGAGTATATTCAGCAAAAGAAAGAGTAGAAGATTTAAGATGATTTTTCGGTATACCGTTAACAGTTAACGGTTAGCTGTATACGGTCTTTTTAAATGGTCGGCCCTGTAGAGTTCATATTATCTGGTTCAAATCCAGTCGGGCCGGCCAACACTGGAGGCGGCCCACGCCGCCGACGACATCAGACAACTTTAAGAAAATGGGAAATGTAAATGACCAGGAGTGGTGATTTAAAGGCATCAGGGTTCGCGCCAAGCGAACCCGCAACATCAGACAACTTTTGAATTAAGGGAAAGTGTAAACGACTACGAGCGGTGGCTCAAAAGTTGGTCGGCCCGACTGGATTTGAACCAGCGACCTCATCCACCCCAAGGATGCGCGCTACCAAGCTGCGCCACGGGCCGACATGAATGGAGAACTGTGTTTTTCTAAAATTACCCTAGTAAAGTCAATGGGTTTAAAGCTTATACCTTGAAGAGCATAGGTGAGTTTTCAGTCACTGTCTAAGGATCAGACAGTTACCCTATGAAAACCGTGAAATATGTTCCTCCCCCTGGAAATTTATAAAGTTTTATCGGTATTTATGCCATATAGCGTCGTAAGAACTTTATTTAATTAGGGATGGATCATGGCTTGTTCACGTTTGTTTTCTTTTTGTATTTTCCTTTTAATTTCTGTCGGCTTAGCCCCCTTGGCGCAAGCGGTTGGTGACACACCTCAGGGGACCGTTGCGTTTCCTTCGACTTTAGAAATCAATGAAAAAGTCGAGGGTTTTGCCAATGGTGTGGCTTCGGCTCTTTTCTCCGATTTTGAAGTGACCAATGTGCAGTTGCAACGAAATGCTCAAGGTCAGTTGGTTAATGCTTTTAATCAAGGAACTCTTGCCGGAACGTTCAACGGTGTATTGAGCAAAGACGGAGTCAACTCGACAATTACCTCTGATTTCTCTGTCGAGATCGGTGTGGAGCAGGAGCGAGAAGTGGAATACGAGATTCATGTTCGCGCCAATGGACAAATCACGGAGCCTCGTTTGTTCTTGCTTAACTACCTACAAAACACCAAGGACAACTGCCGTCGATTGAGCCGCGACAACAGTTTGTTTAGCCGCAAAAATCTTTGTGAACGTCTTACTGAAAACCAAACTTGGACTTCACTATCGGCTCCCCAGTTGGGCCAGTTGACTGGTGAAGCTTTGAAACAGGGATTGATCGAACAAATCCAAACCATGCGAGGACGGCAGCTTAATGTCATTCGCGAAGACTTAGTGGCTTTTCTCGACCGTCAAATTCAAGTTGATACAAGCCGTCCCAATCAAACCCAAATCAATATTGACCTGTCGGAGTTGTCAGAGCTTTTTAGTGAAGATGCTCGTGATTTTCTAAACGAGTATGAGCTGCGCGATTACCATTACAAGGGAATCTCAATTGTCGTGGGTGACGATGAAATCGTTTTTGATTATTTCATGGTGAAACTGCACGTGCAGTCTCGTTTTAATTTGTACATGGCTGCTCTTGGTGAGCTGCAAAGCACCTTAGAAAGTCAAGATATCGGCGAAAGCGTGGGCTCGGACATTCGCAGCGGCTCCGGCTTAAAAGACTCCCTAGTGGGCAACTCGACTTGGGGTGATTACATTTCCGCCGGTAAGCTTGTGTTTATCGATGGTGTGGATGACAGCGATTCTGCTCCCGTATCTGAAGAAACGGCTGATGAGCTTGATGAACTTGGCTTGGACTGATTGATAAAGGATCTTTGTGGACATCTATTTTCATATTTTTATTTCGGCCTTAGTTTCTCTGCATCAGTATATCCCCAACGGAAATACTGAGTTTGAGAAATACTATCAAGACGTTCGCGAAGTCCGTGAGGTTGATATTTTACCAGCCGCCAATCAGAGCTGTCGCTTTCTCTACTCTGTCTCCAAACAAGCGGGACTCGATTCCCTAGGCTCGGGTGGAGCTCTCAACTCGATGGCCAGCTCTTTGCTCGACAACAGTAGCGGCATGGACGCGATGTTGGGGATGATCAATACGCCAGAGGTTGAACAAAAACTGGCAGACCGCGGAATCCGTCCACACGAGTTAAGACAGTTTTTAGGTCTGCTTTGCGCTGAAGACTTTAATCCTTATCTGCTGCCGCAGAACTTGGCCTCCGAGGCCATGCAATTTATCAAATCAGAAATTGAGGTTTTAAACCCAAATCAACTGAATAGCCTTGGTCAATTCAAACAGTTTGGAGCCATCTCAATTTATGATCAACAAGGACAGCTGCTGGACCTTTACGGATCAGCCGAACGCAAGTGGGTCCCCTATCAAGATATTAACAAATCACTGACCCTTAGTTTGTTGGCCACTGAAGACGATCAATTTTTTAGTCATGACGGCGTCCACCCTCGTGCGGTCGCTCGAATTGTTAAGGAAGCCGTTTCGGCTGACGACGCCAGTGGTGGTTCAACCATCACCATGCAGCTTTTAAAGAATATGTTTTTTGCACAATGGCCGGACTCTCAATATCCTGTTTTAAACCAAGGCCGCATGCAGGATCTTTTAAGAAAAGTCCGCGAGTGGTACTGGGCCAAGCCTCTAGAAATCAATTTTTCGTCGGCCGAATCGGCGGTGGCACAAAAAGAAAAAATTTTAGAGCTTTACTTCAACTTGGTGAATTTCGGCCGTGGAATTCAAGGAATTCGGCAAGCCTCTCAGTTTTATTTTGCTAAAACTCCTGGTGATCTTACGCTAACCGAATCAGCTTTTATAACCAGTCTTCTTAAGCGTCCCGCCTTTTATGCGGATCCTGAAAATTACGTGGAATGGACTAAGCCTCGCCGTGACGACTACATCATCGAAAGAATAGTGCAAATTTGTAACTCCCCTCGCGACCAAGAACGACCGCGTGGAGCTCTTCGCTTGGTGGATTTATGCAAAGCTAATAACGTGGAGAGAGTCGACTCCGAGGCTCTTGAAGCTCTCAAAGCCGAACCACTTCCACTATGGACGCCCTTCCAATTCACCGATGATACGGGTGCGCCTTTGGCGATAGCGCAAGCTTTTCACCCCACACCTTCCGGTGCGGCACCCTCCGGTGTGGAGGCATCCGACTTGGAAGCTCTCCAGGACGGAGCGAACGAGCCAGGTTTCGCTGATTCCCTGGCCACGGAAGATGCAACCACTTTAGATGAAGCTCTCTATCCTTTCGTCACCAAAGCGCGACAGAAGGTGAACGAGGTCATCTCAGAACAGCCGGGTCTTTATAAAGAGTTGAACGTGCAAACAACAGTGCGCCCAAAGTTACAAAAAATTGTTTACGATGTGGTCCGCGCCAAACTCGACCAGTATGACAACAGTCGGCAAGCCCGTGAACTTTTAAAACCGGCTATTGATGATCGTGGTCGTCGTGCCAAGCTTCGCACTGAAGACCTTGGCGTTGCCTTTCAATACAATATTCAACGTTTCACTCGCAACCAGTGGAACCACGACGCTGTTCTTCTTTATTCGGTGGGCCTGGCCACCCGGGGTCGCAAAGAAATCACTCTTCAACGGTCCGAGATTTTATCGGCCCTTGAAACCATCGACACTCAAGAAGCCAACCAGCTGGCGACGGATATCCTCATTGCCGTCCGCGCCACCACCCAAGTCGTAGGCCAGGTTGTTTTTGTTTCGATCACTAAAAACAACTTTGAGATCAAAACCGTAGAAGAAATGATTGGCGTCATGGATTTTGATAGCGAGACGGTCACTGAGTTCCGCAATTACTACAGCACTCAAGACGTTCAGAATCGTCTTTATAAATCGGCTATTGATCGCATGCTACGTTTTCGCCCACGAGACGACCTAAAAATACTTATTCGAACAGAAGAGGGAGAGCTTCTCGACCACGAACTAAAAACTATTTCAATGAATGGTACCGATCGTTGGTGGGCTCAACACCATGCCCAAGGGCGAACCACTTTCTTTTGGGCTCGTTTTCTTCGTGTTCATGAAGGCCGCGATCGCTATCAGTTAGAAACTCCGAAGTTGCAAGCGGCAGTAATGATTGTTGACAGTCACACCGGCGAGGTCCTGGCCAACTTTGCAGGCTACGAAGCTGAGAATTCCTTTTTTGATCGCAGCTCTGAAATGGAGCGCCCCTACGGCTCTTCACTCAAACCATGGGTTTACCATTTGGCTTTGGACAACGGCCTGGACGCATCATCAAGACTCAATAACTACTATGTTGAATTTCCTTACGCCAATGGAACGAAAATCTATCGCCCCAGAAACTTTGCTGGCAACTCTCCAGCTTGGGTGTCTTTGGAAAACGGAATGGTTCACTCCTTCAACAAAGCCACCTTCAGTCTTTTACGACACGAGGACTGGGACTGGAACCTTTCCTGGTACGAGCGTTTTCAACAACTGCGAGAATTGTTGGCGCAAGTGGGACTCTATGATGAAGTTGAAAACCAAATTCCCATTGTGCTCGGTGCGCAAGCGTCCACCTTACAGCGCCTTGTCGACTCCTACACCTATTTTGCCAATGGCGAGAGAATTCAAAAAAGTCACTTTGTGAAGAAGATTGAAGATTATCAGGGCCACTCGCTTTACGAGCACACCCCAGAAACTATCTCTTGGAACAACCGTCGCTCCACCACACTCTTCGAAACCCAGAAGCTTCTGGCGGGAGTCGCCAACCGGGGAACGGCCGGTCGCCTGCGTTACTTCACACAACAGCTTGCACAAGGTCAGTATGAATCGCGATGCTTTCAAAACTTTCCACGCTTTGGCGAGCAAAACTGCTTTGGCGGAAAAACCGGAACATCCAATGAAGGACGAGACACCTGGTTCACCGGCGTGAGCCGCAACTTTGTTATAGGCATATGGGTGGGCTACGATGACTTCCGCCCGATCCCTGGAAACGCCACCGGTGGTCGGCTGGCACTCCCTATTTTTATGGATATCGTCAGTGAAGGAATTGATGAGTTGCCAGAAATTGAACCCTTTGTTCAACCCAGTGGTTTTGAATCCTCTTCCGAATTCAATCATCAGATTTTTGAGCAGCCCTCAAGTGATTGGAACACTGCCACCGATTCTATCACCACATCGATCCTTGAACCGCTTAACGGCTTGTCGCGATGCCAATGCCAAGCGTTGGTGAATACCAATGGGATGGTCGTTGGATACAAATTGATCGATCCGTCCAACCCTTCATTCGTTAGTGAAACCTTGAATTCCATCGGTGAGTGTTTGCAATCAAAACAGTCTCTATTCGACTCAGGAGAAATACGATGCCAGTGATTGCCTCATTTTTTCTTTTTATTTTGCTTTCTCCCCTATCTCTTTGGGCTCAAAGCACCTGCTCTGTCGAGCTTGATTGGCAAATTGATTCTTACACCCCGGGAAGCCGATTGAGTACCGGCTCTATATCCATTGATTTTCCGCAACGCTCAATGGTCGTGCCGCAAATTTCTATTCAAGTGAACACGAATTTTGACTTCGACCGTGCCGAACTCCGCTGGTCGAACATTGATGTGATCAATTCACAGAATAAGCCCCTCTTCAATTCACCTTTTCAAGAACAGGTGATCTCACTTTCTCAGTCATCTTTTCCTCTGCAAAAATCGACGGATGGTTCGGTTTTGACCAGCGACTTCTGGGGCTTTTTAAAAACCAAAGTCTTTATGTCTTTGTTTTACTCGCAAAACAATATGTACCTCGACTTTTATGATCAGAGAGGCCAACGCCTTAAGACGGATCGCATAGCCTTAATCAACACTGATTTGAAATTCCGCAACATGGCTAGCCTGTGTTTTTCTGACCGGTCGGAAGCCTTCCTTGATGGCGTCAATCGTCTGCAAAGCATTCCACTTTCTTGGGAGACTTCCTATGGCCTGATGGGATATGAAGATGTGCAACAGACCAGCCCCCGTCTTTACAGTAAAGATTTCTCAAGTCCTGAAGCACATAGGGAGTCTTCACAAAGTCTGACCCAAACTCTGCAGGCGTTAGAAAAACTGCGAAGACTTGAAACCCAGTACACCACAATAACCAGTGCCGAGACCAATCAAAACTTTTTTGCAGAAATCGATGGCATCGCCCAAGAGCTGCATCTTGTGCAAATTGAAATCTCTCAACTGCAAGGCGAAAGCGGTCGGCTAGCTGTCTTCGAAAATCAGCAGGAAGATTTACAAACCCAGGTGGGACGCCTGCAAGATGACGTCCAAGGCCTAGAAGGTCAGCTTGCTGATCGCGAAAGACAGTTCCAAGGCCCTCAACGTCGTCTACAACAGCTTGAAGATCGTTTGCAAAAACTTGAAGACGACATTCTTTCCGCCCGTGTGACCCATGCGATTCTGGTGTCAAAATTGGCCGAACTTGAAGACTTGGTCAGCGCACCTGTAATTCGCGACTTTGTCTCAGCGCCTATTGATTCCGAAGCTTTACCGACAGCGTCCCTTTTGTATCCCGAGATTTTCCAAACCGCGGAAAACTTAATAGCCAATCGTGAAGCGGCAGGCAGTCTGCGTGGATATCAGTCCCTGCTACAGGTCATTGATGGGCAATTGTCGGAGCTAAAAAAGGTGACAGAAGACATGGGGGCTCACTACGCCGATTTGCAAGGGCGCCGGGCCGCTATTGCCAACCTTGAAGGCGAAATCGAAGGAAAATTGGAATTTAATCAAATTCTTGAAGAGCAGTACATG
>CAXRIX010000102.1:0-6972 GCA_964230555.1 Bdellovibrionales bacterium | reverse complement strand
ATTTGATCGCTCCCACCAAGGCCATAGCCGACGAGGGCCCGACACAGATTCCTTCTTTTGAAACCAAATCGCGAGTCATCATAAAGGATTCTTTATCATCGACCTGTACAAAATCATCGATAACATCCATATGCACGTTGTCTGGAAGCATGTCTTCACCCACTCCCTCGACTTTGTAGGGTTGTGGTTCATTTTTGACTTCTTTGTAATAGAACAAATCATAAAGAATACTTCCCACAGGATCGGGACAAAGAATTTTTACCTCGGGCTTTTTCTCTTTCAAATATTTGCCAGTACCCGAAACCGTTCCGCCGGTTCCAGCGCCCGCGACAAAGACATCGATTTTTCCTTCGGTTTGGTTCCAAACTTCAGGCCCTGTCTTATCATAGTGGACCTTAGCATTGTCCGGATTGTGATATTGGTTGGTCAAAAAGCTGCCTGGGGTGATTTCAGCCAACTTTTTAGAAACCGACAAATAACTGCGCGGGTCTTCAGGCTCAACGGCTGTTGGCGTGATAACAACTTTCGCACCATAAGCTCGCAAAGCGGCGCGCTTTTCTTCACTAATTTTATCAGGCATTACAAAAATAGCTTTGTAGCCTTTGACTGCAGCCACAAGAGCCAGACCCATTCCAGTATTTCCTGATGTGGCTTCGATAATGGTACCACCGGGTTTTAACTCGCCACGACTCTCAGCGCCTTCCACCAAGGCAAGAGCAATTCGATCTTTTACACTAAGCCCCGGGTTGAAGTACTCGAGCTTGGCCCAAAACTTATGGGGAGAACCCTTGGGAACAACATTCTTCAATTCGACAATCGGTGTGTTTCCCACCGTGTCCAAAATACTATTGTAAATCATAATCACCCTTTTTGTTTTTTGACTCAAAAACCAATTGGTTCATCTTTTCTAAGACTTTTGCAATCCTGTCTACAGAGTCTGTTTGGTATTTTAAATCCAGTCTTTCCATAAGGAGTTTGACCTGGTTCTCATTGGGATCCTCTTTCATGAGTTCCTCAACCAGACTTTCAAAATCCTTGATCATTTCCGCATTCTTCATGGTGCCGCCAGTGTCACTTGTCCTATATATATGAACCCCTAGGGTTTATAGGAAAAGACCCCTGTCTAGCAAACAGACCGAGCGTTGGCCTTTGGCGTTGAATGCGGCGTATTACTTAGAAAGCGTCTCGTCCCCAGTCCATGGCGTAACAAATAAAAAATAACGCCGACAGACCGAAAACATAGTAGCTAAAGTGCTTTAGGTGCCCTTTCATCGTCACCCTCACCATCCAGGCGATCGCGACGAGGCCTGTTATGAACGAGACCAAACCACCAATCAGAAGGCTGGTCCAATCGATACCGGATTGAATATCCATGGCCTCAAGCAGGCCAGCACCGGCAATGGCCGGGACAGAAATTAAAAAGCTGAATCGGGAGGCATTTTTAGGATTCATTCCCAAAAATAGACCGGTGACAATTGTTGACCCAGATCGACTGATCCCTGGCAAGACAGCAAAACCCTGGACAACTCCCACCACAAACGCTTGCCCCATTCCAATCCCAAATCCAGTTTGAAAGTTTTGTCCGACTCGAATGCGGTCAGAGAAAAATAGAATGAAGCCAGTGATCACCAAACAGCCCGCAGCCACCAACGGATTGGTCAGAATCCAGCCGGCATTTTTTTTCATCAAAAGTCCGATAACTGCGGTCGGCACGCTGGCCACAATGATCATGGCGGTCATTGAAAGCGCCTCTTTGTCACCTTGGCGAATGCCACGTAAAATTTGTTTTATGTCAGCACGATAAAAAATCAAAATCGTTAGCAAGGTGCCCAAATGAACTGCGATATTGAGCGAGAGATTTTCATCCAAGCTTTTCGAAAAATACTGGAAAAGAGCCAGGTGACCGGAGCTTGAGACAGGAAGGAATTCTGTGAGTCCTTGCAAAATACCAAACAAAATTAATGCGATGAGGCCTGCCATAGGGCCATATCATAGTTTGTTCCGGTCAGGTTTCAATAGAAATGTCTGGGAAGTATTTAATTTTAAGGTGTCGACACCTTCATCAACAGCCATTTTCCAACGCAACTGATAAAGACCTGGACGCAACATTTTGGAAGATATTGGACCATACTGATAAGGTCCACCATTGATCGAAAATAAAAACCAATTTTGCGAACGAACCTGAAGTTTGTGAAAATCGGGCAATTGACTTTTGGGATTCGGAATTAAAAGAAAAATCACAAACAGTGGCAACGACAGAGCGTAACCCCACCGGATTGTTTTCCGCGGCCGAGGCTGTGCTGGGAGATTGACACTTTTTCGCAAAGTTTGGGTTGAAGTTTGTTGCATCACCTCGATCACTTTTTTCGCTAAACGCCGCCGCCTCCAAGCTCTGGGAATTTCTGGTTGCCGATCTTCCGACCGGTCGATGTCTCCAAGAAGATACCGAGACAGCTTGCAATAGGAGGTCCAGTCGGTTTCGGCGGTGGGCGGCTCACCCTGCAAGCGCCGTGGATCGGCAAACTCAGGGGTTAAGCACTGCTCTGTTTCGTGACCAAATCCAAAATCGATAATCTTCACCAAACCTTGTTTGGTGATCATTATATTTTTTAAATTAAGGTCTCCATGAAACACACCATAGCGATGTAAACTGGCAAGCCCTAACCGAATATGTACAAGTATTTCGATCCGCTCCAACCGGCCCAGAGTGCCGGATTTCCACAGTTGATGAAGGGTCACCCCATCGATGTATTCTAAAACCAGTGCCGGTCCTTTGCCGAAGTTTTCCCAGGCTAAAACCTGAACACAGTACTTCGATTGGACTCGACTCAAATTTTCAAATTCTTTTTGCAGAATTTGGACGTCTTTCCGAGATTTAATAAGTTTAAGGGCCACCGTCTGGCGAGTAAACCCAGCGGAGTCCTTTCGGAAGGCCTTGTAAACTTCACTAGTTAGGCCTCTTCCTAAGCAGTGATCTATGTCATACACCGATTTTTGTGCTGTCAGTTGATCCATCATGCTTCATAACAGTTCAATTTGGATGCCAACTCGCTTGCTTTTGATAGACCAGGTCTTCGATTCGCAGCTGCAGAGCCTGACGGCACGGCTTTGAAACAATTTTTAACTTCAATATGGTCTCCATGGTTTGAAGACTCTCGGTATGGCTAGCCACCTGCAAACAGAGCTTGTGAACCTTTTGAAAAAGATCCATTGTTCTCTGCAAGTCGAGAATGTCGGTCATTTGTCGGCTTAAATACATGAAGCAATTCTCTGGAAACAACTTTTTATCAAGCTCATATTGGCACCCTTCTTGTTGACGTCGCCGATGACGAGCCTCTTGCTCGGCATCAAGAAATTCTTCTAGGTTGGTGGCAACCATCATCGCTACCTCCTGCTGAGGAGTCGACTCTTGAGGAGCGGCCCATAGCCAACAGCCATGAAGTAGTATTAGAAAGACAATTTTTTGTTGCATTACTGAACCTCCAGTAAAAATTGGGTGATAAGAGGACCGAACATTAAAATAATGTAGGCCGGAAAAAAGAAAAGCAGCAGGGGCAAACTCAGCAACAACGGAAGCCGTTCCAAGTAGTTCTTCCATTGACGCTCGAACTCGATCAGCATCTCAGCTTCAAGATCCACTAACAGTTCATAGATGGGAGCCCCATCCAAACCACAACGAAGAATTTCGAACAAAGCGCGCTGGTAGTGAGTTTCAACGGGCAATGAGTCTTGCTGGCTTGTCTTTCGGAGTTGGGCTTTCCACTTTTGAACTAGAATTGAAAACTCAGATGTCTCTTCTAGAATTGATTGATCTATGGCATAGCCTACAGACTTTCCACTTTGCAAATGTCTCTTCAATATCTTTATAAATGAGATTGATGGAACTATATGCGCCATTTTTTACTCCTGGCTAAGACAACGACCGTGCTGATACCTAAAAAATAGAAAAGAAATGAAAGAAGAAATGAAGTTTTAAACGCAAAAAAGCCGTACTGATAAACAACAAATCCAAAAAGACTGACGTAAATAAAGCTTAAAAGTCCAAGTTGAAAACCAAAATAAGCCCAAATCTGTCTCGACTTTTGTCGAAAACTGAGACGATCACATAAATTTTTTCGAAAATTACACAGCCTATCAATTGCTTGATGAGGGTCTTCATGAAGGGCCCTTAACTGGATGTGGATTTGATGGATGATTTGCCCGAACAGTCCCTTTTTAACCACAGGTTCTTGTTGTGAAAAAACAACATTCTCATAAATCTTTTCGAGCAACTGGCCTTGCTTCCAGTCACCGCCTCGAATTGAGACCTCCATCGCCGCGGAATACGACAATCCTCGGCGCATTCCAAGAATGACCATTGAAAGGAATCTAACAAACTCGCTGTAGAACTGTTGTTGATGGAATCGCAGTAATAGAAAAAATAGAATTGGAATTATGATTAATGACAAAAAACAGTGAAGCCAAAACCAAAAAGGTTGTTTAAAAAAATAGAAATACGCTGTGATTAGATAAATAAAGTAGAAAGTGCCAAATTTTGTCATCATTTTCAGAGGGAAAACATGTTGTCTTTTAAAATGTCCGAAAATCCGATTTACGAACGTAAATACGAATACAAAAATCAGAAAGGAAAGTAGTGAATTCATCAACATCATTAGTTTTCCTAAGCAAAAAAAGTGCTAAAGAAATAATTTTCTATTGACGAATATAGTCACGTGAGTAAACTGAATGCAGAAGTTTAAACAACAAAGAACTCATCGTTTTTGAGGAGGCATAATGGCAAAGAAAAAACGTTCAACAAAGAAGAAGACTACTCGTAAGAAGTCGACTAAGAAAAAGGCGACTCGTCGTAAGACTAAAAAGAAAGCGACTAAGAAGAAGAAGAAAAAAGCGACTAAAAAGAAAGCAACTCGTCGTAAAACTAAGAAAAAGGCTACTAAGAAAAAAGCCAAGCGCAAAACTAAGAAGAAAGCGACTAAGAAAAAGCGCAAAACTAAAAAGAAAGCGGCTAAAAAAGCCAAGCGCAAGACTAAAAAGAAGTCGACTAAGAAAAAGGCGACTCGTCGTAAGAAGTAAGAACGACTTTTTAGTCATTCGAAAGAAAACCCCGGTTACCCCCGGGGTTTTTTTTTGCCTAAAGCCCAAAAAGTGTCCGCAAACCGTATTTCACTGGTAGGTTTGTCGGCGGATTCAGGGTTTTCACCCAGATCACAGAACTTGACCTCATTGATAACCAGTCCCTCGGATCCTTGCCACAGCCTAGCGGCTCTCCTGAACTTGATCGCTCTAAAGATTTTAAGGTTTGAAAACCAGGAATTTCAATGGATTATGTTACGGCTGTCAATCCTAGAAAAAGTAATTAAAGCCCATGGAGCCTGTTGGCGCACTTTGAAAGTCTTCGGCCGAGACCAGTAAAAGGGCTTCTATGAAAAACCCATACCCTTTCCATGCTCCACCGGTGAAGGTGTATTGTAACCCAAGTGTGCCGCTGACAAGCTTTTCGTCAATTCGATTTTCCCTGCGATCCGCTTCTGACATAAACTCTCTGGCTACGATGCCAGGAGAAACATCTTTCGAATTGAAGGGACGTGTGTTCGATCGCTGCCAATTATTGAATCCGACGCCGAGATAGGGATTCAAAGGTGATGACAGAAGAAGCATTTTCTTTACCCGAAACCCAAACGACTGAAAGTGACTACCACCGCCATAGCCCAAGTCCACACTCCACTGCGGATGAAAATGGATGGAAACCACTCCACCAAATAAGCCATAGGCTCCAGCCGCAGCCAGTCCAACGCCCATCTTATGAGTCGACCAAAAAGAGGAAACCTCTTGGGCTTCGTCCGTGCGATCGTAGTTGAATCGACTTTTCTGAGGTGCTGTCGGAGTTCCTGAGTCGGGCCAAAGAATCGCACCGAAACAGGGAAGAGAGAGTCCAATGACGATTAAAAACAATAAGCGTCTCACAATGCAACCCTTGCTTTGATCCCCTCGTCTTGCAAAAAGGTCCGAATCTCTTTTTCTTCTATCTTTTCAAGCTTCGAGAGCACTTTGCGCATCGATTTCAACATCTCGTTGATATTTCCTTTGTTGGCATCTTTGACTAAGATATTCAATTCGCCACTGAGAACGCGTATTTCCTTCATTAAGCCTTTGGCTTCCTGATTGGATGCCAAAGTATCAATTGTGCTTAAAACCTTGTTAAGGCTCTTTACTAAGTCGCTAATCGAGCCAATTGTAGTTGTCACTGATCCTTCGTTGTCCTCGACCACCGACAGTATTTTTCCTGCCAACGCATAGCCTTGCGAAATCAGTTGATCAACCCGAGGCGGATCAGTCCCACGCACAACACTGCCCTCGACCACATTGTCAGCATCGGAGAGACCCGGCGAAATCTCTAAGTACTTCTCACCTATGATGCCCGCCATATTGATAAAATATTGACTGTTTTCTCGGATCACAGGCCAGGCCTTTTCTTGAACCTTAATATGGATGTGTAGCTTTACTTCTTCACCGTCGTCGGTTTTATAGTCCGGCTTAAACTCAACCCGGACAACCTTTCCAACTTTGACCCCCATTAAACGCACGTGCGAGCCTTCTTCAAGTCCACCGACAAAGTTATAGGCCACCACCAGCTTTTTATAATTTCCAAAAATTGAGAATTGCCCCAAGAACGACACAAAGATCACCACTGACACCCCGGCCAATATGAATAGTAATGCGACTTTCGTTTGTGAGGTCATGTCATCTCTCTTAGTAAAAAAATGAAAAGGTTAAAGTCAGTATAAAGTCTAATACGATTATGGAAATTGAGGAAGACACAACACTTTTTGTTGTCGCGCGGCCAACACCATTGGCACCCGGCTCGCATGTCAGTCCGTAGTAGCAACTAATCAATGGAATCACGCTGCAGAACAAGGCCCCCTTGAGAAGTGAGAAAAACACATCTTGCAGCAAAACAAAACGCCGAAACGC
>CAXRIX010000101.1:0-11802 GCA_964230555.1 Bdellovibrionales bacterium | reverse complement strand
AGATCAAAATAGGAAAGAGAAGTAATTGTTTCTGCATTCCTATTCTTCGGTCTGATCAACTCAGGCTTTGAATACCTCCAAATTCGTCTATCTTTTGACGAGACCAGAGTCCTGAAAGCTCCCTTCGACTCGACCAAAGCCAGTCCCCGCCCACACCTCCGGCCCAAGAGGCCGCAGACATCAGATATCGGATATCAGATATCTGATATCAGAATCCAAATTGACAGTGATTGTTGCACTTAATTTATAAACTTGATTCTTTGCAGGCCTCAATAGCCATACATGTTGCAAAATCTTCTGACTGTATACTACGACACAAATAAAAACTGAGAAGTTGAGTTGCAAACCCTACTGTATCAACCTCTGATTCGATTTGAATTCGGAAATCTTTCATCAAAAAGACTGTGTGTAAGCTCGCAGAAGCTTTATCAAATATTTTTTTAACTAGAGGATTTTGCTTTTCGCAGGATTGAAGGTTCAAACACCCTTTGAATCCTTATACATGGGAGTTAGAAAAAACGAGAACTAGAAAATGTCGAAAGCCGGGGATCTTGACGATCCCCTTCATACAGGGCTTTTAAAGCATTAGCTTTTTGATCTCTTTGATGGGAGCACTTCCGAAGCTAAGAAAAGTTTCGTGAAACTGCTTCAGATTAAAGTCTTCACCCTTTTCTTTCTTCATCTCTTCGCGAAGATCATAGATTGCATTGAAGCCGGCAAAATAACTGGCCAACTGCACTTGTGAAACTGTGGCCCGACGCCACTTGCCTTCCGCTTCAGCCTTTTCTTGAAAGGCCTCTTCGGTCATCATCTTCATGGCTTCTTTTTTAGATAGGTCCTTGTTATGGATTTCGTAATCAAGAATCGTGTTCGTTACCACTCGCAAAAACCATTTGTAGTACATCAGCCATAATTCGGGGCTGTCTTTTCCGTAACCCTGCTCGAGCATCATGCGCTCAGAGTAAACCGCCCAACCTTCGACAGTGGGACCGTTGCGAAATACCGACTTCACAAGGCTGTTGGACTTATTACTGTAGACGAGCTGAGCGTAGTGACCGGGAATGGCCTCGTGGATATTGAGAATTTGCAAAGTGTAGTCGTTGTACTCACGCAACCAGCTCTCTTTTTGCTTTTTCGTCATATTATCAAGAGGTGTTACGTTGTAGTAAGTCTCACGATCTTTATCGAAAGGCCCGGGAGAATCGACACTGGCCCCAGCAAAACCACGCTCGTACAAAGGTGTCTCTCGAACCTTCAGTGGACGACTTGGATCAAGTGTCAGTAAGTCTTTTTCTTTAATAAAACTTGATAGCTCAGGAATTTGCTTGCGGACCGTCTCAACGAACTCTCCTGGCTTGGCGTGCTCTTTAGAAACCTTCTCAATTATACTTGAAATCACATCTTGGCGATCCTTTGGTGGTAGTTTTTCGCCAAAATACTTTGGATAAAGCTCAATGGCTTTTTCAAACATTTTTGAGCGCACTTCTTCTTTGGTACGCAAAGCGGTTCGATACAGCTCCAGTGGGCTTAGCTCAATTTGCAAATCATACTTAAATTTTTTGGCGTACATTTCGTCGCCGATTCGAAAAGAGCGGAAGCCTTCAACCTGCTTAGGTTTGGCTAAAACTCCTCGTAAAAAAGTGAGATAGCGTTGAGCAGCGGCGGCAGCCGAACCAACACGCTGCCTGGCCGTGCTTTTCTCACGAGCCGACAAAGTGGACTCGCCAATTTTCTTTTTAACATCGCCTTTTAAATACTTAATCAGCCCCTTGGTTTGCTTAATAGCTAGCCGGGTGTGCTCTTTGGTTGGCTTTTTAATGTTGTTCTTGGCCGCCTGATAGTACTCAGGCGACTTCAAAAGTTTTTCACTAATATCTTTAATTCGATCATTCAGGGGGCGTTTTTCTTTTTCTAAAACACTGCTGACCGCCGAACCAATGTTATAAGCCGAGGGATTCCACTCAAAAGGGCGAAACTCATTGTACGACCAAAGACTTCCCTCTAGCTGATTTAAAATCAATTCACGATCTGTTCGTTGGGCAAATGACAATTCGTCTTCTTCTACGGCTTTAAAACGTTCAACATATTTTTCGTAAAAGGCGGTTCGCTTTTTACGATTATCTTCATCCGGAATTTCTAAAATCGCATCGTATTTGGATAGACCCAGTTGAGAGGCATAAGAAGGATGAACCTCCCAAAACTCGTCGAGAAATTTTTGGGTTAAATCAGCAAACTTAGGATCGTCCTCTTTATCACGGAGGCTAGTACAACTGGCAACAAGTGCAGCAACGATAAATACTCTAAGAACAGACTTCATAGGGTTCTCCTTATCAATCTCCAAAGGTCCCCTGATTTCTTTGAGTTTTCAATAACTTCCGCGCTGTAGCGAGCTGTTTGCCAGAGACCGCTTGGGACAGTCCGTCAAAAAAGACAGGGCGGGTCCCCAATGGTGGAGACCCGCCCTGATGTGTACGCTAAAGAGTGCCGTGTGGCTTACTGTTTTGTATAAGGTTTACCCATATCCAGGCCGCTGGGGCGCTCTTCCTGGCTTTGGGCCATATTCGATAGACCACCTTCATTCAGGTAGAAAGTTCCATCATCCTCTCGGTACACACCATAAAGAGTGTCAGGGACAGCTTTTACGAAGGGGCAATTGAAGTCGTCACTTGATCCGGACACTTCTACTTCCACACCTTTTTCATAATTGCTGTAACCACAAAAATTAGCGGTGTTGGCAGCGGTCACAAGCGCATCGCTATCCAAGCGGACAAAAGCGGCATTCAGTTCAAGACGAATGGCTCCACCTTCAGAATCTGGAGCACCGTCATTATCGACTCTGTACTCACCTTCTAGGCGAAAGGTTCCAACGATATCTTCATCCGAACAATCATCACTGGAGTACAATTCGGCGTAGCTTTCAAACTTCGAGTCGGCTTCAAAACGAAGTGTATCTTGACTGCCAACGTTAATCACAGGCACGTCACTACAAGCCGCCATATAACGTCCATTCAGGTCCGGTTCATTGGCTATATTGTTTACCACATCATCATCATCACACCCGGTGAACAGGAAAACTCCACACACTAGGGCTAAAACGCTCATTCCCTTCTTCATCATTTTCTCCTTCTATAAGTTTGTTAAAACTTAAATAGATTACGGAAAACGAGAGCCAATAACTTGACCGGATTGTATTTAAAATGTGAACGAAAAAGAAAATCTCAAAACTTTTTGGAAAACCTACACACAAAATTATAAAACCAAAGAAACCCGCAAAAAAGCCCACCTAAACCATAGACCAAACCAATAAAGAAACTGAAAAAACTAATGAACCAAAGGAAACCAAACTAAAAAAGACAACAAACAACCTCTTGGACCAAACGGTGACAGGCGCGTATCCTTTGTGGGTCCATCCCTTACAAAAATGAGTTCCGCAGCAAGTTTTGCGAAAGCAAAACTTAGCGAGGACCTGTCTGAAATTTTTGTAAGGGATGGACCCACAAAGGTTACAAGGAAATGGCGATGGCGGGAGGATTCGAACCTCCGACCGTCTGCTTAGAAGGCAGATGCTCTATCCAACTGAGCTACGCCACCAAATCAAGGAGCCACAGTAGCCGAAAACAGCCCTCTGTTCAACTCCCTTCAGATGGTTTTTTGATCAAAGCTTAAGCAAATTCATCAAGGATTTTAACCAATTGCTCTTCGGTGGGCCGCAGCTCCAGCTCGTTCATCCGGCAAAGGGGCTGATCCGCCAAGCTTTGCTGCTCAATCAGGTTCTGCTGGCCTTCATTATAGTATAAAAGCCCGGTCACGAATTTTTGATCCATTTTGGCTTTATGAAGGATCTGCATGGCGGCCAATGGGTCTTTCACATCGTGCTCGGTCTCGTCCACTTTTGCGAGGGCGAGTTTCGAGCCATCGTGCAATTCGATGATGGTTGATCCTTCGTAATCCACCGAGATCTCTTCTTTGGGCTCAATAAAGCCCATCGACTGAAGTTGATACTTTCTTTCTTTCACAGCATCGTAACTTTTTGTGGAGCCTGGGTTGTTGGCAAAGGTCACACACGGTGAGATCACATCGATAAACGCCGTGCCTTCAAATTCCATAGCGGCACGAATCAAAGGCACCAACTGCTTGGCGTCCCCTGAAAACGAACGAGCCACAAAACCGCAACCCATCTCGATGGCGACCGCGCACAGATCAATAGAGGAGAAAGTGTTCAACTCGCCACTTTTTCTTTGCGAGCCTTCATCAGCGGTGGCCGAAAATTGCCCTTTGGTAAGACCATAAACACCGTTGTTCTCAACAATATAGAGCATCGGAAGGTTGCGGCGTAAAAGGTGGCAAAAGCCCCCCAGACCAATACTGGCGGAATCTCCGTCTCCTGACACGCCAACCATTTTCAGATCACGATTGGCCATTTTTGCACCAGTGGCCAATGGGGCCATACGCCCGTGCAAAGAATTAAAGCCAGCCGCTTTATCTAAAAAGTAAGTCGGTGTTTTAGAGGAACAACCAATCCCAGACACTTTCGCCACCTGATAGGGGTTCACCGAGGACTTATATAAAGCCGAGATCAGGTGATTGGTAATACTGTCATGTCCACAGCCCGAGCAGAGCGTGGACTTACTTCCCATATAACTTTTACGATCATATCCTAATTCATTAGCGGCCAAGGTGTCCTCCCTGGTTGAGATTTTCAGCAACAACTTCTGGACAGATCGGCAGTCCATCACAATTGGTCTCAGAAATAATTTTACTAGCAAACTGCGGGAACTCCATTCTAAGGAGTTCCGCCATTTGTCCCTGTTGGTTTTGTTCGATCACTATAATTTTCTCGTGGTTTTCAACAAACGAAAGAACATCTTTATGGAACGGAAAGGCCTTAAGCCTTAAAGTGCTCACGGTTGGGTCGGAGAGATAATCCAAAACTTCATCAATAACAATGTCCGTACTTCCGTAATAGATCAGACCCGTTTTAGCACTGTCTTTTTTATCAATGACTGGAGCCGGCACTAAGGTTTTTATGGTCTCCCATTTTTTGGTCAGACGATTCATTAAGTTTTGATAGTTGTCCGAATCTTCAGAGTATTTGGCTTCGGGGGTGTGACCGGTCCCACGCGTAAAGTAAGCGGCTTTGTCATGCTCTGTTCCCGGCAATGTTCGATAAGGAATACCATCGCCATCGCGATCGGCATAGCGTGCAAAGGACTCTACTTTTTCCAATTCTTCTTTGTTTAAAACTTTACCTCGATTGTAGGGCTGATCGGGATATTGAAAGCGATCGGTCATCCAAAAGTTCATTCCCATATCGAGGTCACTTAAGACAAACACCGGGGTCTGGGCTTGTTCGGCAAGATCAAAAGCTAAGCCTGCAAACTCAAAACACTCTGTGGGTGAGGCCGGAAAAAAGATGGGATGTTTGGTGTCGCCGTGGGAACAAAAGGCCGCCGCCATGACGTCGCCCTGAGAGGTTCGCGTTGGCAAGCCTGTGGACGGACCCATCCTTTGCACATCCCAAATCAACCCAGGAATTTCGGCAAAGTACATCAAGCCTATGGCTTCAGACATCAAGCTGATACCCGGCCCAGAGGTCGCCGTCATCGCTCGACTGCCAGCCCAACCCGCACCCACTACCATTGAAATGGCACTCAACTCATCTTCTGCCTGCACCATGGAAAAACGCTTTTTTCCCGATGATTCGGTTCGCAAGTGATGGCTGTAGAGTTCAAAGTTTTCAGCCAGCGAGCTTGAAGGCGTAATGGGATACCAAGCACCAAAGGTACAACCGGCAAAAACCAGCCCAAGAGCACCGGAGGTATTACCATCAATTAAAATTTTATTTTCTGTCAGTTCTCTTTTCTCAATTTTCAAAGGAAAACTACGGCCAGAGAACTCGGTGCGAACATACTCACGCCCCGTGTGCACCGCTTTTTTATTGATCTCATAGACTTTTTCTTTGCCTTTGAACTGATGCTCAATGGTCTCTTCAACGACCTCTTCGGGAATGCCCATCATCTCAGTGAGCAATCCAACGTAAATCATATTCACCAATAGTTTTTTTAACTGAATGGAATCGGTCACATCTTTGGCCAAGGCATTGAAGTCAACGCCGATGGACTCCACCTCTTGCGGCGGCTCAGCCCCGCGAAGCCCAGAGTTATAAATAAAAAGTCCTTCGGGCTTTAAAAGCTCAACATCTTTGGCGATGGTTTCTTTGTTCATGGCGACGACCAGGTCGGCCATCTTTTGGCGGCCAACAAAGCCCTTGTCATTGGCCCGGATGGAAAACCAAGTTGGCATTCCGGCAATATTCGAGGGAAAAAGGTTTTTACCTGAAACCGGAACTCCCATGCGAAAGATCGAACGCATCAGAATATTATTGGCCGATTGGCTACCGCTGCCATTGACCGTGGCAATTGTCATAGAAAAGTCATTGATTCGCTGGTCCATTGCTCTTACTCCCGCGCTAGGCACAGGTCTGAGAGTCTAGAACGAAGCGCCACCGGTTTCAACTACGCAATTGCTAACTTATTGGTCCTGCCAATGATTGAGCCGAAAGGGCCAGAAAATGGGAAATGAAATCAACTGGGCGGCTAGAGACCTATTCTACCTATTCTAAGAAAGGGTGAGTCAATAACATCTGTCCACAGGGCCATGGTCGACAGCTCCGAAAGTCTTTACTCGCTTTTCTAGGAGGCGAATTTTAGGGCTTTGTTGTTGGCGACAAAAATACTGATTTTTAAATCCGGGTTGCCGACAGTGACAATAATTCCGGCTTTTTCTTGAGTTTGGTGAGGACTGTAATTCAGAGGTCTGACAGTGGTCGCTTCATCCAAGTTTTGCGCCCCTTGATTCTGACTTCTGTGCAAGATTTTACGACACAGTTTCGGGATCACGTCCTCTAAAGCCTTGGCCGCTTCGGACCCGCAATCACCCACCATTAAAGAAAATACATTGCTGACCTTGCCCGAAGTCATCTCCAGGGTGGAGTACTCAGAGGCTGGAAGAGCGTCGCCGGCTTTTTTAAGCTTAATGTCTAACTTTTCAGTTTGGTCATTGTTCGTCACGCTATGAATATATTCCGAAGTCTGCTGAATCAGATCGTTTAAAGAAATTGAAGAGATTCTGTTCTCATTGTTTCCCAGTTTTATCTGTCGGTCGATGATTTCAAAAATACCTTCGACGTTAAAAGGCTTTGGAAAGAAATAAACGAATTTGTCCTCGGAAAATTGTTGTTCCGATTCCACATGCCCGGAGAGAACAATAATCGGAGTGGATTCATTAAAAGAGTTCTGTCGGATAGTTTTGATCAGAGCATTGCCATCTTTTTTCGGCATTTTTAAATCTGTGATGATGCAATCAAAGGCCTGGTAATTGATTTTTCTGGTCGCATCAATACCATTTTCGGCCTGCACCACACGAACCTTATTTTCAAAGGACTGATCAATAAGGTCGACCAAAGCCTCGCGAATTTCTCGCTCGTCATCAACAATCAATATCCATTTTGGACTTTCATTGTTACTGGTCATGGTCTCTCTTTTCCGTACGAACACTCATACTTTTTTATCGGAAGTCTCTGAAAATACATGACTCTTTTCTCAATTAAAGACATCTTGCGATTCAAAATAAGACGCTTTCTGAAAAATCAGTTATTTTTTAGACAATTGGGCTAGAACTTAAACCGGTTCGTGGATATCTGCCTCAGGATCAATTTCTTTGACCCAAGTGATGTACTTCTCATGAATGGTCTCTTTATCGGCCGGAGGACAAACGGGCCCCACATACATATCAAGCTTTCCTGGGCTTGGCAGGAGCTGACCTTTGGGCCACAAAGTGCTGTTGCCTTTAATATAGAGAAATAATATCGGAGTCGACGTCTCTTGTGAAAATAAACTAATCCCACGCCGAAACTCATGGATAGCTCCATCTTTTGACCGCGTTCCCTCTGGAAAAAAAATCATCCACATGCGTTCGGTTTCGCGAAGAAGAGTTAAAATAAGTTTTACCGCCTCCCCTTTTTTATCTTTCCGGTCGATGGGAATGGCCCCTAAACAGTGTTTCGAGAAAAAATCAAAAACAGGATTACCGAAGAAATAGTCTTTTGCCGCTGTGATATACAAATCCGGCCAATAGCGAAAGGGAATAGCCGCCGCCATCGAAGTGGCATCCAAGTGACTGGCGTGGTTCGAGATAATAATTAACTTTGGATAACTCTTGGCCACAGTATGGAATTCACCATGCAGTTTGATACGAACATAAAAACGATAAGCCAAAAGTTTTAAGAAAATCGCCCACAGCATTCGAAAGAATTTTGAAGTGAGATCAAAGTGACGGGTAAAAAGAGGAAGGTGCTTCAAGTAAGGTGGCAGCTTCATCCATTGTTCATTCTCGTAATCCCACTCCCAACTCACTGAAACTCTCCCAAAAGAAACAAGACATAGTGAGCAATCGGGGCCACAAAAACCAGGCGATCCAGGCGACTAAAAAAGTCACCCCGCCCGAGAATAAACGAATCGGTCACCTTAATTCCAAGGTCCCGCCGAACAACAGCCAACACCGAATCTCCTGTGCTACCAAAAAGCACGCAGGTCAGGCTGATCGCTCCCCAGTAGAACTCACTGCGCACGGGCAACAGGTGCCGCATTCCCCAACCTAAAAAGAGGGTGATTATCCCTGCTAAAATAAAGCCTTCCAGGCTCCGCTTCGGAGTGATGTTTGAAATCAGCTTAAAGTTTTTAAGGTACCGACTGATTCCTAAGTAAATGGTATCAAAAAACTCTGTCAGCATAACGATGTAAATGACAATATAAACACCATCTTTCATCTCCATGATCCAACCGAGATGTAAAAACGCCCAGATAAAACAAAAGTTCATAAGGGTCAGGCACATATACTGAACCATGTGCTTGTAAGAGTTCCGCAACAGGGGAATCAAGCAAACGGCGAACATCATCACAATCGGCATCAGATTATAAAAGTCGATATACTCTTTATAGATACAATAGGTTGAAAAAAAGATGACAAAATAACAGGCCCATACAAAGTTGCTACGGTGGTACATCCCGGTCATCTGAAAAAAGTTTTTGGCCCCATAGATCGAAACGATACAAAGAATGGCCAAAGGATAGGGCCAAGCCATCCCAGCAGCAAGAAAAATAAACGGGACAATGAATAACCAACTCAGCGTACTGGCCACACCTTTTTTAAACTGATCGTCTTTTCGATTAAGAAAAGTCAAAACCACGTTGATGATAAGAAGCACACTGAAGATCAGAACGGCGGTTTCTTTAAATTTTGGTTCAAAAAGTAAATCCCACATAATTAGCCTACTTCTTTAGTTCAAGTTGATAATCTTTCACTTTCTTATAGAGGGAGGAGCGCGAGATTTGCAGCTTTTTAGCCAAATCATCGACCTCAAGATTCAGTCCCAAAGCTTGCTTCAACACACCTTTTTCAAAATCTTGCATCAACTGCCCCAGGCCCAAATCCAAATTGACGGTGTCCGTGTTCGAAACGGCGGCCTGTTTGTACAGTATGCCCTTCACATCTTCAGCTCGAATAATCGGAAGGGGGGCCATCAAAGCCAAATGCTCACAGACTCTTTTTAATTGGCGAACGTTGCCGGGCCATGAATAAGTCTGTAGCTCTTCAATAGCGTCCTCACCCATACTTTTTTTCATGGTCACATCTCGCTGTGACAGAAAATGCTGGCACAACAATTTAATATCTTCTTTGCGATCGCGAAGCGGTGGAATTTCCAACTTGTGCCCACTTAAACGATACATCAGGTCTTCTCTGAATTTCTCTTTACTTACAAGGTCTTCTAATTTCTCGTTGGTGGCAGCAATCACTCGCACTTGCACTTTTTGTGACTCTGTTGCACCCACTTTTTGAAATTCACCGTTTTCCAAAAAGCGTAAAAGCTTGGCTTGATGGTTGGGATTCAACGCTTCGATTTCATCAAGAAACAAATCCCCACCGTGGGCCTGCTCAACAAGACCAGCTTTGTTTTGCACAGCCCCTGTAAAGGCCCCTTTTACGTGTCCAAACAATTCCGATTCAAAAAGATTTTCAGAAAGAGCAGCGACATTGATGGCCACAAACGGCCGGTCCCACTGGCTTTGATGAAGCATCTGGGCCACCACTTCTTTACCTGTTCCCGACTCCCCTTCAATCAGTATCGGTGCTTTTTCTTGCTGCATGTTGGCCACAAAACGTCGGACCTCATCGGAACTTTTTGAAGAGCAAATCCAGTTCACTCCCTCTTTTTTATTTTCAAGTTTCACACCACGCAGGCGCCAAAGGGTTTCTATTTTTTCTAAAACCAGTTTCAGTTCATCGGCCACCAACGGTTTGGCCAAAAAACGAGTCGCTCCGGCTTTCAGTGCCGCTTCCATATTCTCGCGGCGAAGGTCCCCAGAAATCGAGACGATTTCAGAAAGCCCTTGATGACGACTTAGGGTTTTCATGACCTCAAGCCCTTCGGACTTTTCCAAATCTCCAGTCAGATGTATATCAACAAAGGCGGCGTGAAAAAAAGCCTGATCACTGACCTTGGCTTTGTCTTGCGCCACAAGAGTCCAGTGCTCTGGCAAGCAGAGTTCGATGGTATCGACCACTAAGGGGTCGTCATCGACCACGAGCAATCTTAATTTTCCGGATTCACTCATAATAACCTAACCTGTTGATTTGAGCCTGATCTTATTAAAAAAACGACACATATACAATCAATTCGCCATTGGCAAGACAGGGGCTCTCCGCTAAGATGGGTGCGAATCTCCAACTCGAACCCAAGTGAGCCATCAGACTTTTGAAAAGGGAGTTTTTTCATGAAAATAGCGCTTCTAGAAGGGATCCATCCCGTTGCCAAAGAGAACCTCGAAAAGCAAAACCATCAGGTAGAGCTCTTTAAGCAATCTTTTGCTGATGACGAGTTGATAGATGTACTAAAAGACTTTGAAGCCGTCGGTATTCGCTCAAAAACCCATCTTAATGAAAAAGTTTTACAAAACTCCCCACAGTTAAACGCGGTGGGCTGTTTTTGCATTGGCACCAACCAGGTGGATTTGCAGGCGGCTAAAAAGCTGGGAATTCCGGTTTTCAACGCGCCCCATAGTAACACCCGTTCGGTGGCCGAGTTGGTCCTTTGTGAAATCGTCGCCCTGTCGCGAAACCTCTTTGATATGAGTTCTAAAGTTCACAAAGGACAATGGGAGAAGTCGGCTTCTGGTTCTTACGAAGTCCGCGGCAAAACCTTGGGAATTGTTGGCTACGGTCACATTGGGTCCCAGGTCAGTATCCTAGCCGAAGCCTTTGGCCTTAAGGTTATTTACTACGACGTTGTGAAAAGACTACCTTTAGGTAACAGCCACCAAGTGGGCAGCCTTAGCCGACTTTTAAAAGAGTCCGACTTCGTCACTTTGCATGTTCCAGAAACCCCTGAAACTAAAAAAATGATGGGTGAAAAAGAAATTGCCACCATGAAAAAAGGCTCCTACCTCATCAACGCCAGCCGCGGAACCGTGGTCGATTTAGAGGCCCTAGCCTCGGCCCTTGATAGCCAACACTTGGCCGGTGCCGCGATTGATGTTTACCCTTCAGAGCCTAAGAAAAACAGTGGCGGCTTTGAAACCAACTTGCAAAATGCCCGCAACGTGATTTTAACTCCCCACATTGGTGGCAGCACCCAGGAAGCCCAGTTTAAAATTGGCCAAGAGGTCTCCGAGTCCTTGGATGTTTATTTCTCAACAGGACAAACCATCGGTGCCGTCAACTTTCCCAATGTTCAGGCTAACCCCA
>CAXRIX010000100.1:0-11899 GCA_964230555.1 Bdellovibrionales bacterium | reverse complement strand
GCGCTCTAGCCAACTGAGCTACACCCGCTGAACGAATTTAAAGAGATAGCCTTATTTGGCTTTTGAGGCAAGGGTGTTTCCCCCGATGACGCGTAAAAAATTTGGTTTTCGCCGGATTTTCTGACCTCAAAGGCTGCTGAGTGATGAATCACTCAGCAAAGGGTGGGTTGATCGGTTCGTCTTGAAGGGGGTAAAGCTCAAAGATGGCCTCACGATCGTAGGTGTAAATTCTGTCGGTATCATCCCCGTAGGCCATAACCGAGGGGGTTCCATCGAACTGGTGATGGAGTCCCAAGAAATGGCCCATCTCATGCACCATCGTCCACTTATAGTTGCTTCGGAAAGTGGAGTTGTTGATCACCTCGGGGGTGGCTAAGGTGTCACCGGGGCGATATTTTTTAAGGACTTCTTCCCATTCTCCTTCGATAAACCAAATGTCGGCGTCCACAAGCTCCGATTTAAAGAAATCAGGCGTGACCAGAGTGGCGGCCGAGGTTAAATCGTCAGGCCCTTCGACAATGATAATTTCAGGGGCATGAGTGACAGTTTGGGTGTTGATGTCGCTAAAGGGTGGGCAGGGTTCGGTGGCAAACTGATATTCCAATTGTAGGCGATTTTTTAATACCGGTTTCCACTCTGTGGCGGCCTCGGCGATTAAATCGGAATAATGACGACTTTCACCTGCATTCCCACAGATCAAAGCAGTGCGCGGGCGTTCCTGATTCCATGCCACTTTGACTCCAGGCCCATAAAGGAAGTTGTAAGCAGTGTTCACCATTTGTGTGAGAATTCCTTCGTTCTCTTTTTTGATAAAATAGACGGCCATTAGTAAAGTCTCATTTCTAATAGCAGGGTCGAAATCAACAGGGAGGCTAAACAAAAACGAAAACGATTTTTCATCTTCAGCCAACGAGTAATGCTGGGGGGTGAACTGATTGAACCGAAAGTTAATATTTTTGCTTGTACCTAAACTGTTAAGGAAAAGTTTTCCATCGCTTTCGGAAAAAAAGAACCGATTAATGTTCAGCTCGTTGTTTTTATCTGTTGGGTCCATGATCCATTGGTTGTTTTCTGAGTCTTTAGAAATTTTATAGATCAGAGTGCTCTCACGGTTATCCTCGACCTCCTCGCTGGTCACAGGTTCATTGCCGTCTTCAAGATTCTCCTGAGGTTTTTCTTGCCTCTGAGTCAGCAGTTGGATCACTTGCACTTGCCATTCCTGATCGGGATCTTGCAAAACACGGCTCGGAATTCCGGAGGTGATGTCTTTGTTAGTCCCAGCAATAAAATTTAAAGGATCACCGTTAATTTTTACTTGGGTAACCGAGGACGGGCCGTCGTCACTGGAGCAAGCCGCTAATAGAAGGAGAGTCGATAGGGTTAAAAGACCACTTTTCAGAACAGACATCGAAAACCTTTCATTGATTGTTGAGAGAGCCAAATTCTACGACAAATCAGTACCAAACTGTGTAAAATGATCAATCCCTAAATATTTTTCAAAAAAACCGTCGAATTTATAGTTCAATGAAAAAAAGTGAGAAAACCTAAAGGACGTAAACAGACAATTCCAATGAGCTAGTGAATATCAAATTTCGAATGACGTATCTTGATGTTTAGCCCCTTCTCCTCCAGCTTATCTTTAAGCTCGGTCAGGTGCTCATTGATTGCCGGATCAAGGTACTCCACCTCTTGCAGGCAAATTTCAAGGTTTGTCGCGTTTTCCAGTTGGCCTTTTTCAAGTTTTTTAGCCAACACAGGGATATCGAGAAACGACAACTTGCCTTTGAATTTTAAGACTTTGTTGTCGCCATCCTCTTCGATATCAAGGTCGTATTTTAAAACATCGATCACGAGCATTAAAATAGCCACCATAAAACCAGCAAGAACTCCCGCTAACAGGTCAACGGTCACGGTCAAAACCAGAGTGGTAAAGAAAATAACAGTCGGTTTGTTCCAGGCTCGGATGTAAGCCCACACACTCATGGGGTCGAGTAATTTTATACCGATATAAAAGAGCAGTCCGGCAAGAGCCGGGATCGGAACATAAAATAGAAGCTGAGGAACTAACAGGAAGCCCGCCAACCAAAACCCCTGCATCACCGATGAAAAACGAGTGGTGGCACCGAATTCAATGTTGGCGGCACTCCGTGAGATCACACCAACAACGGGAATCGCACCTACTAAACCGGTGGCAAAATTCCCAATTCCCTGGGCAAAAATGGTGCGGTTGTAATTGGATCGCTGTTTTGACATTTTATCAATGGCGCCCACACATAAAAGAGTCTCGGCGCTGGCTACAAACGCAAATCCCAAAGCGTAAAGAACAAAATTAAAATCAATGTTGCTGAAGGCTTCGTTGTAGTTGATGTGCAGGCTCTGCTCGATGAAATTGGCCGGAAGCTCAATCATTTTCATATCCCAGCCGGTTATAAAAACAATCACACTAGCGAGAACAATAGAAACCAAAGGCGCTGGAAGGATCTCAAAAAAGGTTGATTTCCCTAAACTCCATAGGCCAATAAAAATAAGTACAAAAATTGTAATGAATCCTGATTGGATTTGTGAGTTTGTTAGATTACCGGTCACGGCGTTATAAAAAATCTCGGGCAATCCTAAAATGCTATCTAATCCATTGGAGCTTAACTCAAGATCAAACATAATATAAAACTGCGAAAGAATAATAAGGACACCAATTCCTGACAGCATGGCACGTAAAAGAGCCGGAGGGGTGGCTTGAAAAAAATGGCCAACTCTAAAGATAGCAGTAGCCAATTGGAAAACTCCGACGATGATTCCCAAAGGCACAAGAGCATGGGGGCCATAAACATCCACAACATGCAAAACCATGACGGCCAAACCGGCCGACGGGCCACTGATCTGCAAGGGGCATCCCGAGATAAAGGCGACGACAATGCCGCCAATAATTCCGGTCAGCAAACCCTTCATAGGGTCCACCCCTGAGGCGATAGCAATTCCTAAACACAGGGGAAGGGCCACCAGAAAGACCACAAAGGATGGAAATAGATCTTTTTTTATGGTTTCAATCTGAATCATGGAGCTCCAATTTGGGTGAGACCTAATATAGCCATTAAATTGAGATGAGCACTAGACCTTCAGCGGCATAATTTATCAGTATCTGGGCAAATGGCGTTTACAAAGACCATATTCGGGGCTATTTCTGGCGCCACTCTATGGGGAGGTCTATGATTCGCTTTGTTATTTACATCACTTTGTTCTTTTTCACCTGCACGGTGCATGGGAAATCCGATTTTCTTCACTTATTTAAATCTTCAAAGCCGATCATCGCAGCCCTGATGATTGAGAAAGACTTAAGCTCTGATAAGAAGGTGGCGAAAGCCATTGCCTGGGGTCAAGAGCAGATTCGCATTGCTGAGTCGAAAGGTATGGATGGAATTCTGTTTGAATTTCGTGGCGGTAAAATTTTAAAGCCCGCTATCAGCGAGAAAAAATTCAATCGTATGAAAACAGTGGCGCAGGCTTTGGTTCAGGCTTCGAAATCCCTTGTTGTTGGTGTCGAAATCCTTTGGCATTACCCCGAGGACACTTTGCGTTTGGCCAAAGAGTCGGGGGCTCGATTTGTGCGCGTCGATTTTTTCTCAGACGAGGTGATTGCTAATAAAGAGAAAGTTCCTATCGATCCAGCCAAGTTGTTGGCTTACCGAAAGCAAATCGCCGCCGAAGATATTTTTCTGCTCACTGATATTCAGGTGAAGTACTCAAAAATGGTCGATCCAAAAATCAGTTTGGACTTTTCGGCCAAGCGAGCTGTCGACAACGGCAGTGAAGGTGTGATTGTTACTAGCACAAAATCAGGGCGGGCTCCGTCTCCCAAACGACCGCAATTGGCAAAAAAAGGCGCCGGCTCAAAACCGGTTGTCATTGGATCAGGGTTCTCCCATAAAAATGCTTTGTCTTTATTGCCCCATGCGGATGCTGTTATTGTTGGAACTTCGATCTCTGTCAAAACCGGTGGACCTTTGGTTCCAGAAAAAGTCGATCAACTGATGGCGACCGTGCGAGGTTATCGAAAGAAAGCCACCAATGCGCAATAAGTTTTTAGGAATTGCACTCCTGCTTAGCCTTGGCTGTGCTCAATCACCTAAGGTTGATAATAAGGTGGAGGCCAAATATCCCGCCCACTGGTGGAAGGGTCTTTCATCATCACAAAAAAAGAGTTGGGAGATCAGCCCCGATTCGGTGGAACCGCCTCAGGTCATTCTTTCAAAGCGCAACGAATTGGGATTGCTTTCGAATTTTGCGGCCACACCTTTTAAATTGGATGGGAAAAAATACGCCAGTGTTGAAGGGTTTTGGCAGGCGACAAAATACCCTGAAGATTCTACCGACCCTCGATCTCAGTGGGCCGATTGGCCGCATACCAGGCAAGAAGTCGAAAACATGACTGCGTTTGAAGCTAAAAAAGCCGGAGGTTTCGCTTCCCATCTTATGGAGAAAAAAGATTGGCCCTATGTGACCTACCGAAATAGAAAATTGATTTATCGAATTCAAAAGAAATCCGAATTTTATAAACTTATCAAGCGAGCTATGGCGGCCAAACTTGAACAAAATCCGTCCGTTTTTAAGGTGCTTTGTGCGACTCGCGGTTTGCAGTTATTGCCCGATCACAACCAAGGTTCCAATCCGCCACCGGCTTGGCAGTATCACAAAATTTGGGAAGACTTGCGTCGCCAACATTGTCCTGAATAAAAAAAGGGAAAGGCCCCAACCTTTCCCTACAGAAAACAATGTTTGCTTGTTCCCTTTGATCTCTTTTACAAGATCATCCGTTTATGGCCCTACTGGCGTTAGACCATAAACTTCATTCTGTGTTCTACTATTTTATTTGAATTCAACGATGATCGCTTTCATTTTAATTTGACCACGCATATCCACCTGCCAACGGCCCGGAGTGGGGTCCATAAATGTGAAACCAACACGATCGTAACTGCGTGGTGCATTGCTTTGAAAGTTAAAGCCGTTTTGTGCACGCTCAATAACTTTTGCTGGTGTTGATCCATTAGGACCGATTAAAACACGAGCGCGGGCTTTTCCAGCGCGACTCTTGGCAACTAAAACCACTCGCTTCAGTTGGGCTCTTCTAACATCATGACCCATTTGTCCGAGCGTTCTCTTAAGCCCAATCAAAGTGTCTTGCGTATAAAGGTTGTCACCCATTGGAATGCGAACTCGTTTAACCGCTGTGGCCACATGCAATTGCACGCTGTGAACTTTAATGTTGCCATTAAAGCGTAAGCGCCAGTGTTCATTAGGTTTTCCCTCGGCACCGCTGAGGTCCCAATGCATGGTGTGGTAAGCCCAAGGCGCCGTGATATTGAAAAAGATATCGCTGCCACCGAACTTTTCGACACGTCGACGATCTTGATCGTTACCAACGATCAAAGTGGCCGTGCCTTTACCGGCTTTGCTTTTGGCTTCAATGGTTACGCCGACCAATTCAAAGTCACGCGCGTCTTCGCCCATCGCTTTCAGCTTTTGATTGGCTAAAGCGTGCAAAGGCAAAACCTTTTGACCTTGAAAATAATCCTGTCCGACCACTTTCAAGTTAGTCAGATCATTTGCGAAAGCCGAGCTTCCGAAAGCAAAAACGGCAATTAGAATTAGATTTTTAAACATTTATCCCCCTGTTCTTGGATGCTCCATGCATCCATGACCAAGGTATAGCCAGCGCTAAAAGTAAAAGAAACTGACATGTCCTGTTTTTTGAAATTGATTATCAGATTCTTACATCTTGGGTTTTATAAAACGCCATAAAATATTGAAATCCCGAAATTAAGCTTAAAATGACGCTCAACCATAATCCGTAGTAACCAAGAGCTTTAAATGGCAAGAAGCTCCAAATTTGACTAAGAAACAAGCAGGGAATAGCGATCATTTGGACTGTGGTTTTCCATTTTCCCAAATTCCCAGCGGCAATAACGCGGCCCTCGGTGGCCGCAATCGAACGAACCCCGCCAATAATCACATCGCGGTTGATGAGGATCAGGACAGCCAGTGCTTCTATCCATTGCATAGGGATAAACATGATGAGGATACTGGAAACTAAGACTTTATCAGCTATCGGATCTAGGAATTTTCCCATATTCGAAACACTGTTTAATTTGCGGGCCAAATAGCCATCAAGCCAGTCAGTGATGGAGGCAATAATAAACAACACACAGCTTGAAAAGGCCCAATAGGGCGGCTTAAAAATCATCAACAAAACAATGACTGGAACGATAAAAATTCGAAATAAGGTGGCAATCATAGGCCAGGGAGAGCGTTTCACCAAAACATCATAGCATTGGGTGAATGCCTTTTGTATACTCAAATTATGTTGAAGTGCGCCAGTGTTCTCATTCTCTTTTTCCTTTTCAGCCTGATGACGACAGGGGCACTGGCCCAGGAGGAGCTGCCTTTTTGGCGCCAGAAGCCAAAACTGGAAAAACAGATCAATGAGCAGAGAAAGGTTGTGGTTTCCGTTAATGTCGAAACCACTGGGCGAGAAAGTGACATTCGGATGATTGGAGTCGGGGCTCTTAATGTGCCTATATATTTTGCGGTTGAGCAAATTCAAAGGTTTGAAGAGCTTCCTAAAGTCTCCAGTTACTTTAAAAAGGTGAAACACAACCGTAAAAAGCAGCAGGTCTATTTTTTTATACAAGCTTTCGGCAAGCAAATTCGCTTTGTGCAGAAATACAAATGGGGCAAACGCACCCCTCAGGAAGCTCAAATGGATTGGAAGGTCACGTGGGGGACGTTGAATGGTATGGTTGGACACTATAAACTTCGTCAAATTTCACCGACCAAGACCGAGATTTCGTTGTGGGCCAATATGAAGAAGATGGATGTGCCTCTGCCAGAATTTTTAATCAATTTTACGCTCGAAGTTATCGCTGAAAAAACAGCTCAAAAGATGCGAACCTTTATTGAAGACAACTTCCGTTCAGCTAAAAAAATGCGAGAAAACTATGTCGAAAAACGATAGTGTGAAGGACCGAAGAAAATATCAGCGGGTTTTGGTCGAACCCTCATCGAAAGTCCTTTCAGTGACCCTTGTCGGTTATGGAAAAACATTGGTTTTCGATATGAGCTACGACGGTGCTGCCTTTGCACAACCAAAGGAAAAGAAAGTCAGTGACGTCGATCAAGCTTTGGTTCTTCATCTACAGACCGATGTTGATGAAGCCACCATCAACGCCACTTCCGTACGAGTCAACGACGAGGTGGTGGCGGTGCATTTTGATAAAATCTCTTTGGAGGCTCGCGTGATCATCGATCGGGTGGTCACCGATAGAATTGTTGGCCTGAATATGAATCTGATCGATCCCAAGCATTATTCAGGTAAAGCCGATTTCTCGTTTTGGTTCCATGGTCCCAAAGACACCAATCTTTATTTATGGATGCAAGGCTCTGAGCTTATCAAAGCACAAATGGAAATGGCCAGTGCGGCCATGGTCTTCGAAGATGACATGCTTTTATTTGAAAACAAGTCGATCACTCAGGGCGTGAAGACTTTAAACAACCAACAGATTGCCCGCAAGATATTGGCCATCGTCGAACAGATCGAAAGTGATTTACCGGCGCTCACAGAATTCAAAAATTTAATTTATAGCCATGTCGAAGCCTGATTTTCAATACAAGCGGCTGGTGCAGTTTTATGAAACGGACGCCATGGGAATCGTTCATCACGCCAACTACGTTTTAATGATGGAAGAGGCTCGCCTGCAGTTTTTACGGCATATTTCAAGCGATCCTGAAGGCCACCTTCTTAGTGATATTAACTATCCTTTAATCAGCTGCCATGTCGACTTTAAGAAGCCGCTGGAGTTTAACACTGAAGTTGTGATTGATTACAGTGTGTCTCGGCAAGGCGTGCGCCTGGTTTTTGATTATCAGTTTTCGACGAAATCCTTTCCTAAACCAGTGGCATTTGGTAAGACGGTGCACGTTGCCTATGACATGAAGACCCGAAGGGCTGTAAAACTTCCAAAAGCCGTTTTGGAGTTTCTTGAACAAAGAGGAAAGTGAACCATGGATCGAAATTTAGCCTTAGAATTTGTACGTATCACCGAAGCGGCCGCCCTCGCCTGTTCCAAGCTGACCGGACGGGGAGACGCCAATGGAGCTGATCAAGCCGCTGTTGATGCTATGCGAAAGGCGTTCGAGAACGTCGATATCGACGGAACCATTGTCATTGGTGAAGGAGAGCGGGATGAAGCACCGATGCTCTATATCGGTGAAAGAGTCGGTAAGGCCGATAGTGACAGTCCAAAAGTGGACATCGCGCTCGATCCTCTTGAAGGAACCAACATCTGTGCCAGTGGCGGTGTTGGTGCTTTGTCGGTGATCGCCGTGGCTCAGCACGGAAACTTTTTACACGCTCCAGACACCTATATGGATAAAATTGCAGTGGGGCCGAAAGCTGCGGGTCAGGTCAGCTTTGACAAAACTCCCGAAGAAAACATTGAAGCCGTTGCCAAAGCTCAGGACAAAAAGATTGAAGACGTCACCGTTGTTATTCTTGAGCGAGAGCGCCATGCGGAACTGATTGCCAGAGTCCGCAAGTTAGGCGCTCGTATCTTACTGATCGGTGATGGTGATGTGTCGGCAGGAATTGCCGCGGCCCTAGAAGATTCGGGGATTGATATGCTGCTTGGAATTGGCGCCGCGCCCGAAGGGGTGATCACTGCCGCAGCTTTGAAATGTTTAGGTGGCGACTTTTTAGGCCGCCTCATGTGGCGCAGCGATGAAGAGAAAGCCCGTGCCGTTAAGATGGGTGTGGAAGATCCGGACCGTATTTACACCCGTGACGATCTCGCTCAAGGCGATGTTATGTTTTGCGCCACGGGCGTCACTGAAGGCCCTTTCCTAAAAGGCGTGCGCTATTTGGCAAACAGTCAAATTCTGACTCACTCGGTGGTGATGCGCTCGGCAACCGGAACCATTCGTTTCATAGATTCTCAACATAATATGAAATTAAAGCCCCGCGGATTCTCTGGGGGCCTTTAATGGCAATCAAAGTCCAATGCTTTTCTTGCGGAACTGAGAACGAAGTCACAGACAGAGTCGGCCGTCGCGACGAGTGTGAGAAATGCATGGCCGACCTTCACGTCTGCAAAAACTGCCGGTTTTATGACCCAGCCGCTTACAATGAGTGCAAAGAACCTTCAGCCGATGTGGTTCGCGACAAAGAGGCGGCCAATTTTTGCGATTATTTTGAGCCCGGTTCGGGTGGTTTTAAAAAAGACAACAGAGAGGACTTGTTGGCGCAAGCGGAAGCCCTTTTTGGAAAAAAGGAGTCATAATGGCTGATGTTAAGCATACCGAAGTTTTTAACTGCACCCCGGAGCAATTTTTTGATCTTCTGATCGATTACGAAAAGTATCCAGAGTTTTTAAACGAAGTCAAAAAGTGCAAAGTGATCGATGACCAGGGCGACACCAAAAAAGTGGAGTATGAAGTGTCCGTGGTTAAAACAATCCACTATGTTTTAGAACTGAAAGAGAATCGTCCCAATCAAATCTCTTGGGATTTTGTCGATGGCGATTTGTTTAAAAAAATGTCAGGCCATTGGAAGTTGTCTGAAGAGGGTGGAAAAACCAAAGCCGAATATTATGTCGATGCGGCCTTTGGCATGTTTGTCCCGAAGACGGTTGTTAAATCGGCCCTGAATGCAAACTTACCGTCGATGATGAAGGCCTACCACAAGCAAGTAGAGAAGCTCTATGGAGAATAAAATGGATAATGATAAAGTCGAGTTAAACTGGGAAGACGAAGATAAAAAAACCGGACTTTCAGAGATTGTAAAAAAAATTGTTGCCGGTGGTTTGTCTTCACCCTTTCTGTCTGAGGATCAGCTGCGTGTTTATTTGGCGGGTCTCAACTTACCAAAAGAGGTCATTTCCCAGATTCTACGTGGGGCCCAAAAGTCGAAGCAAGATCTCGTGCAAAAAGTGGGTGGCGAATTTTCAAAACTGATCCAGAAAATTGATATTGTAAAAGAAATCAAAACCGCACTTCGCGAGCATAAGATTTCGATTCGTGCCGATATCGAATTTGTTCCTAAAGAAAAACCCTCAGTCGACACAGCGGAAGTGACGGACGAAACCTCGTCGTCATGAGCCTGACCCTCGAACTCACTAAAAAACTCCGCCCCTATGAACAAGACAGGTTCTTATTGGCCGTCAGTGGAGGGCGCGATTCAATGGCGCTGTTGGCCTTATTCCTGCATTTTCGGCAGCATTTTAGTTTTCAGTTTGCGGTGGCTCATTTTCATCATGGCCCCGCCGAAGATATAAGCCAGCAGGAGTTTCGCCGACAGGCCTATCAAATGCTGGCAAATGAGTGTGAAAATCAGAATATCGAGTTTTTTAGCAATGTTGAAAAAGGCGATGTCGATGCCTTGTTATCGGCTTGGTCGGAGCCTTTGAAATCAGAAAAGGACTTCCGAGAGGCTCGCTATCAATTTTTTGAAAAAGTTCGGGATAAAGACAATTTTCAATGGCTGGTCCTAGCCCATCATCAAGAGGATTTACTTGAAACCCAATTGATCCGCTTAATCCGTGGCACCGGCCCCTCCGGTCTACAGAGCATGTCTTTTATTGAAGGTTGGCGGATGCGACCTTTATTGGATGTTTCACCGCAACAGCTGGATCTTTTTTTATCCACAAAAAAAATAAATTACCTGGAAGATCCTAGTAACAAAGATCTTGGACCCTTTCGAAATTGGCTGCGCCATTTTTGGTTGCAGGAGCTCGAAAACAAGCGCCCAGGGGCAAAAAGAAGCCTTTTTAGATCTTTAGACCATTTAGTCTCATCTTTAGACCAGTCAGAGGAACTTAATACACTGGCTCAGGAAGACTCATTAAACTTATCTGAGGTCTTGGCACTTTCTGAAAGTGAGAAAAGACAGGTCTTAGCTGCTTATATGAAGAGTCAAGGTCTTAGAAATTATGGGCTTTCTCACATTAATGAGGTGTTGAAGCGCCTTGACAATGAGAAGAAGCGACACACCTTTAAGATGCTCGGGCGGCGTTGGAAAGTTGACGCAGGACGAATGAGCCTAGAGCCCACCCACTGAATTGAGCCAATGACAAGTCAGTGTTAAACTGTACAGAAGGGAACTCACTGATGAGTACCCAAAGAGGAGAAACATGAAAGCATCTCGATCCATGGCTTTTTGGGCATTGGCAATCATCGTTGTTGTCATCATGGTCCAAGCTTACGAACAGACCAAAAAATCTCAAATTGCTGATTTCGATTATCCTAAGTTCCGAAACGCCATTGAGAATCAAAAAGTAGAAACCATCACATTTAAAGATGTGGGCTCTGGTGGTGACATTGGAGAAATTCACGGCACTATCAAATCGCAATTTTCAGATGAGTATGGTGGTAAAGACTTTACGATCGTTGGCAACATAGGCGAGCAAGGCGCTCGTTTGGTTGAGCAAAACGGACTCACACCGAAATACGAATCCAATGCCAACAATTCCTTTATGATGGTCTTCTTAATGAATTACCTCCCCATCTTGATCATTTTCGGACTGTTTTTGTTCGTGATGAGGCAATTGCAAGTCGGCGGCGGTAAAGCCATGTCGTTTGGTAAAAGTAAGGCTAAACTATTAACGGAAAATAAGAACCGCGTGACATTCAATGACGTCGCCGGAGTGGACGAAGCCAAAGAAGAGCTCACCGAAGTGGTGGACTTTTTAAAAGATGCTCGTAAGTACACCAAGCTTGGTGGAAAAATTCCCAAAGGTGTTCTGCTTGTCGGGCCTCCGGGCACTGGAAAAACTCTATTGGCTCGTGCGGTCGCCGGAGAGGCGGGAGTGCCTTTTTTCACAATTTCTGGTTCTGATTTTGTGGAAATGTTTGTCGG